>JAMQPH010000725.1 GCA_023717605.1 Pyrinomonadaceae bacterium | reverse complement strand
GTTCGCCGCGGACGCAAGTGACATCTTGACTGAAAGAGCTGTTGATGCCCTACTTCCAAGTCTTAGGGGCTTGAGCAGTTTCGATAATGTTGAAAGCTAGGATCCGCTGGCTACGGCAAGCGGTTCTGTGACTTGAGTGCTTGTTTCCTGGCTAAAGTAGGCGGGCGCGCTGCGCCACCTTCCCTGCCAGCAAATCTTTCCACTCGCTTCCGCTTGGTGGTACTGATCCGTTACCTAACCCATTTCACGTCGCGCTGCATCGCGAATAACATCCAGGGTCTTGTCGATGTCCGCCTGCGTCGTACGGAAGTTTGTGATGCAAGCTCGCAACGCGAACCTGCCGCGAAGAGTCGCATTTGACAGATAAGCCTGACCGCCACGTTGTACGGCCAGCATGATCCGGGTATTCAGTTGGTCAAGTTCCTCGTCGAGGTACACGCGTTCCGCCGCCGGGGCCGCCAGCAGTCTGGCGTTCCATCCTTTGGGCAGATAACGAAAGCAACAGATACTCAACTCGACCGGCGCCAGCAACTCAAAGTCGTCCGCCTCGTGAACACACCGCCCCAGGTATTCTGCCAGCGAGTTGTCTTCGCTGATCGTTGCGGCTATGCGAGTTATGCCGTAGCAGCGGAAGGTCAACCAAATCTTCAGCGCCCGGAATCGGCGCGACAACTCTATCCCATAATCCCAGAAGGCAAAGGCCTCGTCCGAATCGGGCTGTTCCAGAACCTTAATGTAGTCGGCTTCATCAGCGGCGAACGCCGCACGAGCAGCAGCTTGATCGCGAAACAGCAGGCAACCGGCGTCGATAGGAACATATAACCACTTATGTGCGTCGAGCGATACAGAGTCAGCGCGATTGAGCCCTCTGAAGAGCGAGCGCTTCCGTTCATCAAGAGTCGCGGGTGCACCGTACGCTCCATCAATGTGGAACCAGAGATCAAACTCAGCTGCCAGGTCTGAAACTTCATTCAGAGGATCCACTGCTCCCGTGTTTACGGTGCCCGCGCTGGCCACCACGCAAAATGGTTTTAGCCCGCTTCGCAAATCCTCCTGCACTTTTTCGCGCAACGCCCGAACATTCAAATGAAATTTGTCGTCCGACTCAATCGTCCGCACCTGATCGCGTCCAATACCCAGGATGTCGGCGGCTTTCTGTATCGACATATGCACTTGATCCGATGCGTAGATCGTCATCGGCGGGCCGCAACTCCAGAGACCCTTGCGCGCAATGTCATCTTTCGCTTTCGCACGGTGAGCGATGAGCATCGCTATCAGATTGGCCATGGATCCGCCGCTGGTGAGCAAACCCTGAGCTTCTTCGCTATAACCGATCATCGAGCCCAGCCACCGCACCACCATCCTTTCGAGTTCTGTCGCCGCAGGCGCAGATCGCCAGGCCGTTACGTTCACATTGACGGTAGAAGCAATCAGGTCAGCAAAAGCCCCGGCGGGAGTAGAAGGAGAAGCTACGTAACCAAATTGGCGCGGATGGCCGTTGTGGCGGATGCCTTTGATGATTTCGCGGCAGTCGGCGAGCAACTTTTCCAACGGCTCCCCTGCGAGAGGAAGACGGGACTCGAGGTGCGCGATCGTTGGTTCGCCAGAGGTTTGCGGAAAAACCGGGAGGTCAGATACCTGGCTGAAATACTCCGTCACAAGTTTAGTTACTTGCGATGAAAGTGAATCAATCTCCGCTTTCGATAGCCCAAGATCAGAGTGGCGAATGATGGTCTTTTCCTTTTCGCTCATTTTGGTCCTGGAGCAATTGCCACCAGTAACGATAGCCGCTCGGCTCCCCTGTTCGTGACGCCGTGCGCGATGCCGGCAGGAGCAACCACCAGCGCGCCGGCCGTGGCATGGCGCTCTTCATTTCCGACCGTAAACTTGCCCTCGCCTTCCAGCACAAAGTAGAACTTGTCGGCGCCCTGATGCGCGTGCACGCTCTGCGTCTGGTTCGGCTCCAGGCAGTTGAGCCCGATCATTACGTGTTCACCTTGCCAGAGTGTGGTCTTGTAGAATTTTTCAGCAGCCGCGCCGGCGTGCCCACGCCAGTCGAGAAAGTGTTTCATACCTATTTCCTTATCATTTCAGAACTGCGAGCGGTAGCGACCGGATCCTTTATTCAGTGGCCTTGATCGTTTCCGCCGGATGTTGACTGTTGGATCCGGTCGCTACCGCTCGCGGTTCTGTACCAGCAATTTGAAACTCAAACTATCACACAGCGGGCTATGGACGAAGAGCGCTTGCAGCGCGTAAGAGTGGCGGTTATAGTCCGAAACAATGTCCCCATCCCGCTGCTCAACACTCGAAGCTACGGCCCGTTACCGCGACCGCTTCAAGGACCATGCCGCCGACAATCATTTCCGTAATGAACAGAATCTCTGGTTATCGTCGGTCGGCATCGGCACATACCTGGGAAGTACAGACGATATTACTGACGGGAAGTACACCCAGGCAGTTGTGCGCGCTGTTGAGCTCGGTGCCAATGTGATCGATACCGCAGCCAACTACCGCTTTCAGAGAAGCGAGCGTTCAATCGGAAAAGCCCTGGATGAGTTAACGAACACAAAGGGATTCAAGCGCGAAGAACTTCTGATCTGCACCAAAGGCGGTTATCTGCCATTCGACGGCGCACCACCGAGAGACGTGCGCGGGTATATTGAAGACACATTCGTTCGCCCAGGTATCGCACCCCTCGAGGATTTCGTCGGTGGCAGTCATTGCATGACGCCGGGGTACCTGCAGAATCAACTGGAGCAGTCGCTCCGAAACATGGGTCTCGAATGCGTCGACGTTTATTACGTCCACAATCCTGAATCACAACTCGGAGCTGTTTCGGATGCCGAGTTCTATTTGAGACTGCGAGCAGCTTTTGAACGGCTGGAACAGAATGTTGCGCATGGCAAAATCAAAATGTATGGCGTGGCCACCTGGAAAGGCTTTCGGGTGCCGCCGGATGACGCCGGGTATCATTCGTTACCGCGCATAGTGGAGATGGCACGCGAGGTAGGAGGAGAGTCGCATGGCTTCCGTTTCATTCAGCTGCCTTTCAATCTGGCAATGCCCGAGGCCCTGGTCTTGCGTAATCAAATTGTTGACGAAGTAGAAGTCTCAACGTTGGAAGCAGCGTCGGCGCTAGGTGTGGCGGTGGTTTCAAGCGCGTCAATTCTCCAGGGGCGGGTTGCGCATGGTTTAACGGAAGACATTCGAGAGCCACTGGGCTCTCTGGCTACTGATGCACTGACTGCGATTCAGTTTGTGCGCTCCACACCGGGGATCACCACCGCCCTGGTAGGCATGAGCAGTCGCGAGCATGTTGAAGAGAACCTCCAACTCGTTCGCGTGGAACCTGCACATCCGGACGATTACCGGCGTGTGTTTGGTGAGGAGTAGCATCTGGATCATGACTGCACAGAAATTCAATTCATTTGGAGAATTCTGGCCCCATTACGTAGCCGAGCACAGTCAGCCCGCAACTCGTCTGCTTCATTTGATTGGTACCACTGTGGGAATCGCCTGCGCGGCTTACTTTATTGTGAGCGGAAGATGGTGGTTGTTCCCACTTGGACTGATTCCGGGTTATGGCGCGGCGTGGATTGGCCATTTTTTTATCGAGAAGAACAGGCCCGCAACGTTCCAACATCCCTTGTGGTCGTTCATGGGCGACTACAAGATGATCTGGATGATGCTTTCCGGGAAGATGGGTGCGGAGGTGAAGCGGGTCGCTACCAGTGGTAAGAAGTAAAGATCATTTTCCATTTGTCATTTGACAATTCTCATTTGTCATTTTCAGATCCTGAAATTATGAAGGATGAAATGAGATAAGAAACCTCTTCGATGACAAATGAAAAATGCCAAATGAGAAATGGAAAATAATCAGTACTGCAAGCGATGAGAGGCAACATTCCAATTCCCGAACTTCCTGGCGGGGAAGACGTCTGGCTCATGGTAGTCGTGACCGCGGTTCGCTACCGGCGGACACAACAGGGTAAGCGGTTTTGCGATGCTCAGGCGCGTAACGCAACGGGGTCAATCTCCCTCAAAATTTGGTCCGAAGTCCTCGATGTCTGCAAAGAGATCAAGCCTGGGCTCTGGGGTGTCACCGGTCGTCTGGATAACTATCAGGATCAATTCGTAGTGGCAGAGTGTCGCAGAATAACGGTGGAGCAGTATCGTGAGCATCAAGGGGTTGATCCCGTGCTACCTCTGGCTTACACGATGGATATCGAAACTTTGGCGCTCCCGGACTTTCGCGAGCGCGTAGGTCTCCAACTCGAGCGCACCATGAGGCTCGGCAACATGCGGCTCGAGCAACAACAGCGGTATCTCGAAGATATCGCGGCAGAAGAAGAGCGCTGTTACCAACTGGGTGCGTTGAGCGCGATCTCGGGCCGCATTATTTGTCTGGCGGTGCATGTTGGCCCGGTTCCGGGCATGGAGATTGAAGGTGTAGAGCACAAACAAAGCGAACACGTGTTTGGCATCGACGCAGACGGCTTTGAGGAGGACGAAAAACGCGCACTCACCGGTTTTCTTAATCTGCTCAAAGATTTCGATCCGGATACGGACGAGATTGTCGGCCACAACATCCTGGGTTTCGATCTCCCCTTCATCTTTCAGCGATGTCTGGTCAACAACATCAACGTGCAACCGTTCATTGACTTCTCAGAGTTTCGCGTACGCGGCGTTTTCGACACCATGCATCATTGGTGGCTGGGTTCGAAACGTTCTGTAAGTCTCGACGACATTGCCTGGGCCCTGGGGATAGAATCTAGCAAGACGGCGGAAGCCGAAGGAAGCAAAGTGTTCGAGATGTATCATGCGGAAAAGCTCGCCGAGATTCGCGAATACAACCTCAATGACGTACGCGTCACGCGCAAGATCTACGAGCGGATGGTCGCATGCTTTGGCAGGTGAGCAGAGCAGTTTCCATTTGTTGTAATCTCTCATTTGAAATTTTTCATTGGTCAGATCGATTACTCCGCCAGCACCTGTCAACCACAGAACCATTTGCCGTAGCCAATGGATGCTAAGTTCAACCAGGCCAGCAGCTACTCAAGGCTGGCCTGAGTGCTAGTATCCGATGGCTGCCACAACTGGTTCTGTGCGTGGGTGGGTCTGGTCGGTCAAATACTAACATCAACGGGCTACCCGCAAATGGTTCTGTGGTTGACCGGTGCTATAGCTGGTTGAATTTAGTAGCAATGGCTACCGCGCGGTGGTACTGACTTCATGAGCTGCGTCAAGTGTGATGACGGAAGGCCCGCGGAGATTACAAGAATGATAGAATCTGATCGATGGATAATCTTCTTCTCGTACTGACATTGTTTGTGGGTGTCCTGCTGGGCGCAACCGCAATCTGGCTCATCCTTCGCACCAAGCTTAATTACGAATACGACCGGGCCCGCGCCGAAACCGAAGCCGAGCGCGCCACTCTCGCCGAGCGGCTGGCGGGAAAAGATCGCCAGGCGCAAGAACTGCGTGAGGCGCTGGAACGCGAGATTGCCAAGAGTGATCAGGTTAAAGCGGAAAGCAGTAACAATCTGGCAAGGCTTTCATCGTTACAGACTCTCTTAGAGGAAGAGAGAAAAGCGTCTCAGGAAAAGCTGGGATTACTCGATGATGCGCAGCGGAAGCTGGCCGACGCATTCAAGGCACTGTCAGCGGACGCCCTCAGAAACAACAATCAATCGTTTCTGCAACTGGCAAAGGAAAATCTGCAAACGATTCAAGAGACGGCCAAAGGCGACCTCGAGATTCGTAGAAATGCGATAGACGAGCTGGTGAAACCACTCAAGGAATCCCTGGACAAAGTGGACGGCCGGATTGGTGAGCTGGAAAAGGCGCGCGCCGGAGCCTACTCGGAGTTGCGCGAGCAAGTTAAGACGCTGGCCACGTCGCACCTGCAGTTGCAGGCGGAAACGGGAAATCTGGTAAAGGCTTTGCGTACGCCGCATGTGCGCGGGCGTTGGGGCGAGATCCAGTTGCGGCGGGTCGTAGAGCTCGCCGGCATGCTTGAATATTGCGACTTTGTCGAACAGGAAACCGTGGCCACCGAAGACGGACGCATACGACCGGACTTGATCGTTAGACTCCCGGGCAACCGGACGATCGTCGTCGATGCCAAGGTCCCTTTCGATGCCTTTTATGAGTCAATCTCCACCACGGATGAGGAAGTCCGCGACGCGAGATTAAAAGACCATGCACGCCTGGTGCGCACGCACATCGGTTCATTGAGCAAGAAATCCTACTGGGAGTCGGTACAACCTACACCAGAGTTTGTCCTGCTCTTCCTGCCAGGCGAGACCTTCTACAGTGCTGCGCTTGAGAATGATCCAAAATTGATAGAAGACGGTGTCGGCCTCGGGGTGATCATCGCTACACCCACCACCTTGATCGCCTTACTCAAAGCCGTCTCGTATGGCTGGCGACAGGAGCAGATGGCAACTAACGCGCACGAGGTGAGCAAACTCGCGAAAGATCTGTACGACCGGCTGCGAACGTTTACAAACTACTTCGCAGACATCGGCAGAGGACTCGAGCGGGCTCTGGATTCTTACAATAAAGGTGTAGGTTCTCTGGAAGCACGCGTGCTTGTTACGGCGAGGAAGTTCAAAGAACGTGGGGCCATTGCCGGCGAAGAGATCGAAATCCTCGAGCCAATCGATAAGACTACTCGTCCGCTCCGTCTCGACGAAGGCGGCCTCTTTCCCGATGCTGTAATTGACGAGCTTGAAGAGGACGAGGATGAAAACACACCATTGTTTAGTATCAAAGTCGCCGGAGCCGATAGTGGTGACACATAGACTCACGTGACCGCGTATATCACTCAAGGGACAGAAATTCGCAGGTCGGGAAGGGCGGTTTACCCCCGCTTGCGTTAGTAACACTCAACCTCAGGCTGTCACCCATTACGCAAGCGGGGGTAAACCGCCCTTCCCGACCTGCGAATTTCCGTACGTTGAATAGTCGTCAAATTAACGATCTAAACACTCACCTGCTAAACTTACCGCGAACACTAATTGTTTGTCCGGAGTCGCATTGGCAAAAGAGATATGGCTAGGCCCTCTGCTGGGTAGCAATCGGGCGCGTCTCATCAAACGCTGCGCCGCCCTTACTTCAAAGGGTCAGGCCGATAGTTTCCTCTATCTCGCCGCGTCACACCCGCTGCTCGAACTAGTAACTGAAGAAATCCTCGACGGCAGCTCAAATCGCGGCCTCTGGGGAGAACTGCCTGTCTATCTTTTTCGCGGCCTGGTGAGGCGAATCCTCATGAATGCCGTCAATGAAACCGGCGGCCGCCTCCCATCTCGCATTCCTATCGACCGCGAAGAACTGCCACTGCAGCGCAGCCTGATTTCCCAAATACTTGCGCGATTGAAAGCCCGGGGAGAACTAAAAGCAATTGCTCCTCTCGCCGGCCGCGAGGGGTGCGTGAATACTATCGCCAAGCTGATTGGCGAAATTGAACGGGCCGCAAAGTCACCCGCCGAAGTAGCTGAGATAATCGCCACTCGCATTCAGGACCTGGCGCCGCGAACAGGCGCGACGGAACGCGACCCGCATGTTCAGATCGATTTTGACCGAGAGATTGCCCTCATTTATTCAACCTACAGTGAACTGCTGAACCGTCACCAACTAACCGAACAAGACGCGGATCAGTTGCGCGCGCTTTCTATTCTCAATGGTGAACTTGATGCACAGGAAGTCAGCATTCCCTGGCTTGAGAACGTGCAATTGCTCGTGCTCGATGGCTTCTTCGACTTTACTCCAGTGCAGGGTGAGATCCTGCAACGCTTGATCCCGCGGATTCCCGAAGTGGTGGTCAACCTCAATCACGACGAACTCAACGAGGAAATTTTTCTTCCATTTCAGGAAACCATCGACCACCTGAAAGCCATCGAGCCGTTCGAGATCAAACGAAGCGCCGAGAGCCAGCTGACCACCCGGGGTGCGTTAGCAAACCTGCGCAAGGACTTGTTCAACCCGTCACTGACTCACGACGAGGGGCAAAGTGAGACTGAGCAGGAGGCAGGAGCAGGAGGTAGTCGGCAGGAAGAAAATTGCGAGGCGGCAGCCGAAATCGCGTATCTCGAATGCGGTGACCGCGATACCGAGATTCGCGCCATCGTTAAGGAAATTAAACGACTGGTCTTGTGCGAAGACTACAACCTGGCTGACATCGCCCTGGTCGTACGCCAACGCGCTTCCTACGCCGAGACCATTACCCGGGTGATGCGCGAAGAGCTCTTGCCCTGCAATCTCGAAAGGCGCATTGAAGCGAACGACATTCCAGCCAACCGCGCGGCGCTCAAACTGTTTGCAATTCTCGAACAGCTTTCTCGGGATGAAAATGCGCCGCCAAGAACTTCCGAAATCGCGGATCTGATCAAATCAGAATACTTCCGTCTGAACGATGAAGAGCTGAAACAGCTCTCAGCTCGGTTCGATGAACAGCATTCCGATATTTGTAGGGGCGTCCCTCCGTGGGCGCCCGCGCGAGCGCAACCGGGGGCGCCCACGGAGGGACGCCCCTACAATGTTTGGAACGCTGACGCGCTCGAAAATGCGTTCGCTTACGTAGGCAGCGAACTACGCGTTGTTGATTGGCTGGCGCGGGCTCAGAAGCTGATTAAGGAGCTTCCCGCAGCCGAAGCAACCCGAGATCTTCTAAATATCGACACCGGCGACCAGGGCCGGGACCCCGACGTAGCCGATCAGCTCGAGAACGCGGAAACCGCGAAGGTTGAAGAGAAAGACGCAGAAAGGAAAAGGCGACCATCGCGCGACGTTCATCCGGCGGCCATCGCCTGGGCGGCGTTAGTTCTTCAGTCTTTTGCTGAGCGCATCCAGACAGTGCCCCGCGAAGGCAGGCCATTGGACTTGCGCCTGGCGTTGATGAAGCTCTTACAGCAGTTCAGCTTTCGCGATCAAATAGCCTGGCCTATAAGAAGTTCGATCGAAGACAGCGAGCTGCCTCAGGCGATCCTCAACTACAACAGTCTCGAAGCGTTGCGACGCGCATTTGTCGCCGCGATTAAGAGCATCGAGATTGCAGCCACTATTGGTCCGTCTGAAAAAGAACCGCCGGCAATAAAGCTCGCTACGTTTCTTGAGGAAGTGCGACGTTGCCTGAGTTCGCAGTCACAAGTTTCCGGCGCCGCCGACCGCGGCGGTTTGCGTGTGTTGGAGGCAACCGATGTACGCGGCCTGCGTTTTCGCGCTGTATTCATCGCCGGATTGGTGGAAGGCGGCTTTCCGCTGCGAGCCTCGCGCGATTGGATCTATCCGCACGAAGAACGGGAGCGCTTGAAACGGGACGGTCTGACCCTGGAAGACATTTCACCCGCCACCCTGCTGAAAGAAGAACATTACTTTTATCAATCGGCTTGTCGCGCTACTGAGCGACTCTATCTGAGCCGGCCGCTGTTATTGGAAGACGATTCTGAAACGGTCGCTTCCTACTACATTGATGAATTGAGGCGTGCCGTTGCTCCTCTAAAGATTCAAGCCGTGCCGACCCGTCGGGACTATGAAGGTAAGAATCTTGACAGTATTTCCACCACCAGTGAGCTGTCAGTTGCTCTGGTGCGCCAGCAGGAGCGTCATCTTCATCGAGGTGAAAAGCGGGAGCTGCAGTCGGGGCCGCGGATTAAAAGGCTGCTGGCCCTGGCGCGTAACGATGGATTCGTCAGCAACTCCGCGCTGCGCCGGCTCGAAATTGAACGTGAACGCGCCAGTTACCTCTTTGGTCCATACGATGGTGAGATCACTGACCCGAAATTGATTGCCTTGCTGAACCAGAGATTCGGCCCAGAATTTGTTCACAGTGCGAGTGGGTTGAGCGTCTATGGCAATTGCGCCTACAGGTTCTTTGGTCTGCGTGTTTTGAAGTTGGAACCGCGCGGTGAAGCGGCGCTTGATCTGCAAGCGATCGACGCAGGAAAGCTGTTGCATGACATCCTGCGTCGCTTCTTCGAGCAACATCGTCGCCAGCCCCTGAATGAAATTGATCGCGAGCTACTTCGGCAAGAGCTGGCCGGCATTGCGGACCGCGTCTTCGACGAACATGAGCGAGTGGTACCGCCGCTGAACAAACAGATTTGGAAGATCGATCGCGAGATACGCAAGATTCTGCTGGATCAGGTGCTCTTGTATGAATTGGAAATTCAACAGAACGCGGCCATTGAGGGAGTAGTACCAGCATACTTTGAGGTCGGCTTTGGCGGCATTAAGTCCACAGTGCGTGACCCGCACTCGAAAGAGGAACCACTGCAGTTGGTCCGATCCACTTTCGTCGGCGAAGAAGCGATGAAGATTAGCGGGCAAATCGATCGTGTGGATCTGGCAAGAGACAACACTTTGATTGCTTACGATTACAAACTGTCAACCGGCTCCAGCACGGACGACATGAGATCAGGGCGTAGCCTGCAACTTCCAATTTATCTGGAGGCTCTGGAGAAGTTAATTCTTCCAGAACATCCAATCGCCGGGGGAGGCTACTACGTGATCCGCGGCGGTAATGAGCGACGGAACAAAGGTCTGCATCGGGCGCAAGCGTTGCAGTACTCAAAACTCAGAGCGAGTGTGAACAGCGTTGTGTCTGACGAGGAGTGGCACCGGATTCGCGAAGAAGTGATCGCAAAAATTTGGGACTTTCTTGATCACATGCGCGCCGGACACTTCAGCGTAAATCCGTCAGAGAAGGAAAAGACGTGCAGGTTTTGTGATTTTGCCGCCGTCTGCCGATATGATCGTTATCGCATTGAAAGGAAGAAAGCGAAACCTGGTAACGAAGAGTAAACCGGGGTGAACCTAGAAGTGCCCAGTGAGTGGTTCCTTGCGGCTCTGCCGCCCCCCTTGCGGTAAGGCTCCGCCTTACCGTAGACCACCCGATTTTACTGAGGCTATGCCTCCGTCGAACTCAGAGGCATAGCCTCAAATTCAATCTAGATGCATTCCGGTAAGGCAGAGCCTTACCGCACGGGGGGCGGCAGAGCCGCAAGAAGGAGAAGTGGTCATAAAACCAAAACGCCAACTAGAACCTGAACAGGCTGCGGCCGCTTACGAGATTCAAAAACACATCTCGGTGACCGCTGGGCCGGGCTCCGGGAAAACCACGGTGCTGGTCGAGCGTTACCTGCACATCCTGCGCGAGCGAAATCTATCCATTGATCAAATCGTCGCCATCACTTTCACCAATCGCGCAGCCAACGAAATGCGCGAGCGCCTCAGAGCGCGACTCAATGAAACTCTGCTGATGGCATCAGGCGATGAAAGAAAACGTTGGCTCGGTTACAAGCGCACGCTCGACGGCGCAGTTATCACTACCATTCACGGTTTCTGCGCGCGGCTGCTGCGCGAATTTCCGGTTGAGGCCAGGGTCGACCCGCAGTTTCTTTTGCTCGATGAACATCGAGCGGCAATGTTGTTGGAGTCGGTAGTCGAGGAAGCGCTTTCACATTTCATTAGCTCCGGCCACATTGAGATTTCCCGGCTAACCCTGGGAGTAGGCCGGGCAAAGCTGGCCGCTGCGCGGGCGCAACTCTATCGCGACGTACGTGGCCAGGGCCTCTCGTTGGCCGATCTGGCAATGAAGACCGCGAATAGTCACTCGACCGAGGAGGATCATGACCAGTCACTTATCGATCTCTCCAGGGTGATGAACGACTTTCTGATGTTTCGCCGAACGACCCCTGCTGCGAAAACCAATCAAGCGGAAGTTAGTTCAGCATGGGCCAGTCTTCAGTCATTGGTGCACAGCATTCCGGAGCCGGACGGGCTGGCCGACTACTGCCGCTCGGTAGAAAGTTTTCGCAAGCTGCGCCCATCGGCCTCTGGATTAATAAAGCCGCACGTCACAGCGCTGGATGAATTGCTCTGGGAAAAGAATCTGCTGGGGCGCGTGCCGCAAATCTGTCTGGATATATTTGCCAGACGGCATGCGCTCGAGATGGTGATGCTGCTCACGCATATCGACGAGCGGCTCAACGAAGAAAAGCAGAAACTGTCGGCGCTTGATTTCGATGATCTGGAACTGCGCGCGCTTGAGCTATTGGCGCGACCCGAAGTCGTGACCCGAGCCGCTGAGCGCTACAAGTTTTTCCTGGTCGACGAGTTCCAGGACACGAACGGGTTGCAGCGGCGATTGCTCGAACGGCTCGCTTTGCAAAAATCCCGGCGTGAGAGCGCAAACCTGTTTATTGTCGGGGACCGTAAGCAGTCAATTTACGGCTTTCGCGGCGCGGATGTGGACGTCTTTCGCGAGATGACTGAGAGTTTGACCGCAAGTGGCGGGGAAGAAAGGCCTCTGCTCTTGAATTTTCGCAGCCAGTCGCCGCTGATTGATTTCTATAACTATCTTTTTCGGCGCCTGTTCCAACCAAATGAAGAGGTGACGGAACCGGAACGAGTAGAACTCGGATACGTCGGACATGAACCCAGTGAAGCCAGGCGCGAGCTACGCGATAGTGGTCCGCTGGTTGAGGTGATGATCACAACGGAGGCGTCCGGAGAAGGGGGAGAAAGGGAGAATGGGAGAAAGGGCGACGATCCCAAAGCTGAGCAATCGTCGCGCGAGCTTGATGCTCAACAACTGGCGCAACGGATCATTGCTCTCACTGGGAATGATGTTCCTGCTCCGTTGAATACAGACAACTCGAATACTGGTCGTCCGGTTCAGTACAGCGAAATCGCGCTGTTGTTTCGGGCGATGACTAACGTGCAGACTTACGAGTCTGTTTTTCGTCGCGCCAATATTCCGTATCAGACGGTGCTCGGACGGGGATTTTACGAGCGGGAAGAGATCAGGGACCTGATCCAGTTGCTGCGTTTTTTGGATAACAAGACGGACGAGCTGGCGTTGGCGGCGGTACTGCGTTCTCCGCTAGTGGGCATTTCCGACAATGCCCTGTTGGCGCTCCGCTGCGCGCCGTGGCTGAATGAAGTTGATAACGGAGATCCGCTCCGCCACTTCACCCAGACGCGCAAACTGTTTACGGCACTACGACAACATCGCAAAATAGCTTTCATCAGTGACGATGAACACGAGCTGCTTGATCGGGCTGCCGCCCTGATCAAAGAATTGGTGGCACGGCGTCATCATTACCCGATTGGAAACCTGCTGCGGTTCGCGGTCGATCAATCAGAGTTTATGACGGTGATCGCCGCAACCTTTGACGGCGCTCAGCGGTTGGCGAATGTGCAGCGACTCTTCACACTCGCCGAACGCTTCGAACAAGCAGGCACGCACCTGATTCGCGACTTCGTCCGCTATGTAGAGGAATTCGAGGCGATAGGTAGTCGTGAAAGTGAAGGCCAGATCGACGAAGCTACGAACGCTGTGCGCTTGATGACTATTCACCAGGCAAAGGGTCTCGCGTTTCCCATCGTCATCATTCCCGAACTGCAGCGCTACTCAAGGGTTCCGGATAGTTGGGTTCTGTTGGACCGTCATCGCGGTTTGACCCTGAAGGTGCCGGATGGACGCGGCAAGTTGGTTGCGGGTTGCACCTTTAATCGCTTCGAACAACGTCACGCCTGGCGAGAACAATTTGAGAGTATGCGTTTGCTCTATGTCGCGGCAACACGTGCGCAGGATCGCTTGATACTGTCGGGCACCACTAAAGACTTCGACAAACTTGGGGCCAGGGGCGACACCTGGCTCAACTGGATCTGGCAAACACTTGAACTGCCCGCACCAACCCGCAGCGGCATCGTGAATCTTGAGGAGCAGGGCGATCGTGAGAAGGCACAGTTTGAGTTGATGCTCAACGTTACCGACCAGCAGCAAGAGAGTTCTTTGGGAGTGGAGCCCAGTCAGAGTACAGGACAGCAGGCGGGACCAGCAGACGAAGCACTTGCGGAACATGCGGCACAAGGCCCGGCATCACTCACTGAAGCTTTTCCCCTCTTGCGCCCCATCGAACCGGAACGCGATCGGGCAGTCCACCGATTCAGCGTCACGCAGTTGATCAACTATCAGCGTTGCTCGCGACAGTATTATTTCGATCGGGTTCTGCATGTGCCGGCAGCTGACGAGATGGCTGTGTGGAACAACGCTGAAGCTCCCGAGCCGCCTGCAAATCTGACTGCCACACTGAAAGGCGCCGTCATCCACCGCTTTTGCGAAACCTACTCACCGGGCGTGGAGGTGGAAGCTAGCCTGCGGAGCAGCCTTGAGGAAGTGGTGGGCGCGCGCCAGGCAGAACTCGCCGATCGTCTGCTCGATATCGACAGGGAAGAAGCCTTGAAGGAGTTGTCGCCTTTCGCTCGGAGTTATCTTTCGAGCGATGTGATTCAGAGAATTGAGAGAGCCAGGAAGGCAGGAAACGTGCTTACCGGGGTTCCTGCGGCTGGTCCAGGTCTTTGGAGTGAACTCAGTTTTCGTTTGCGCCGTCCGTTGGGTATTCTGACGGGAACGATTGATAAGCTGCTGGTTTCCCCCTCACTAAGTGGTAACGGTTTCGACATCGAGATCATCGACTTCAAAACAAACCGCATTCGAAATCCACCAGCTCAGGAAAAGGCGTCAACCTCTTCAATGGGACTGCAGGCGCCTCCGCTGCGTAGCGGCGAAACCGCAACAGCATCAAGTACCAGCTCACGCATGCAGGCGCGACGTCTGCGATCCCAGCGCTCAGCGGCGCAATTCACTCTGGATTTCTCAGCGCCGAAGTCATCTGAGCAGACGGCGGCGGATTATGCGGAAATGGCCGCAAGCGCTTCACCCTCGCTGACAGATCAGGTTCGTCGTGTTGCCTCCGACTATCAACTACAAATGCAGGCGTACGCGCTGGCCGTTCGAGAATTGATGCCGGATCTGGTGAAGGCCGGTAGCGAAATCAAAGTCACGCTTCATTTTCTCGACCCCAACGTCGAGTTTCATCTAAGCCAAGATCTGCTGGAGACTAATGCGTGCGCACACGCAATTGACCAGGCTTTTCTACAACTGATTTCCTCGCGCGACTCCGAACATTTTCCAGTCCGCCCGGCCACTCACTGCCGCATGTGTAACTTCCTTCAAATCTGCTCCGGCGGACGTGAGTGGATTGCGACCGCTGGGCCCTCATTGTAGGGGCGTTCCTCCGTGGGCGCCCCAAGTCGCGGCGATGAGGGGATGACGAAAGAAGTGAGTGGCGGCAAACGACGGGCGGCCACGGAGTGCCGCCCCTACAATGTTATTCGCGCGCCTCAGTTGTAGGGGTGTCCCTCCGTGGGCACCCCGAGTTGCGGTGATGACCGGATCTCGATAGAGGTGAGTTGCGGAAGACACAAGGGCGGCGACCGAGTGAGCATCAGTACAAGAACCCCGTATAGGGATAAAACTGTGGCCTTGTCACGTACCCTGCCCTAACCGGGTTCATGGCTATATAATCCAGGTTCTCCTGAAGGTCGGTGTCATTTCTGATGACATGATCGAAGAATTTCTCCTGCCATAAACTCTTCCGTAGAAACTGTTGCGGCCTCAATCGTGGCCAGTTCTTCAGTTCAACTACTTCCGGACGTAGCGTCGCGCGCCACTCCATCAAGGCAACGAGCAATGCTCGAGATTGGTTGGGATCCGCCTTCTCAACGAACGTTGACGGCAGACAGACCTTTTGAGACTCCACCACTTCGCGGCTACGCTTCCAGTAGACTTGTGTTGTGTAGCTCTTGAACCTGCCGAGCAGAGTTCGAAGATTGCGCTCGGGCTGCCGCACGCCGGCCAAAAGATGCAGATGGTCCGGCATGAGGGTAAAGGCTCTAACGCGCAAGTGCGTCAATGTCTGGTCGCTGAGTAGTGAAGTCAGAACACTCTTTGCCAAGGTTACATCGGCAAAGAGCGGCCGACGCAAATCACTGACCAGCGTTATAGCACAGAGTTGAAAAATGGAGTTGTAGTCGTAACCTAGCAACCGGAGAGTGTTGTAACGACGCGGGTATGGAAAATCCGAGAACTGAGGCATGGTGAGGGACCTCGTGGTGAGTAGAGTTTGAAAATCGGGGCACATCTTATGAGGACCGGTAACGAGCGTCAATGATTTATTGGACGGAGCGGGTAACGAAGACGCGGGCGGCCACGGAGTGCCGCCCCTACAATGTATTCACACGTCTCAATTGTAGGGGTGTCCCTCTGTGGCCACCCCAACGTCCCAGAGACGAGGGCGATCACCAAGGAAGTGAGTTACGCAAACGAGCCGGCGGCCACAGAGTGCCGCCCCTACAATGTTATTCACACGTCTCAATTGTAGGGGCGTCCCTCCCGGGGAGACGCCCGTACACCGCTCGCCTAAGTGTCCGCAAGAATGTATTCTGTGCACACAACGGCTAGAATTAATATGAGCAAAGCAACCAGTGCAGAGGTAGGCCAGACGGCGGCTGACTTCAGTCTTCGGGACGGAGCAGATCAGAATTGGAAGCTCTCGGATCACCGTGGCAAGGTGGTTGTGCTGCTCTTTTATCCGGGGGACGAAACACCTGTCTGCACCCGGCAGATGTGTTCTGTGCGCGATCGTTGGGGCGACTACTCGGCAACGGGCGCCGAGGTTGTTGGGATTTCCACCGACTCGGTCGATTCGCATAAGAAGTTTGCCGCGCATCACGATCTGCCTCTGCGACTGCTGTCGGATAAGGGCGGCGACGTGGCGCGGGTGTATGGCGCGAAATCGCTGATTCCGGGTAAAGTCGCGCGCTCAGTTTTCGTGATAGATGCGAATGGCGTTATTCGTTATCGCGACGTGCGCCCACTCGGTCTCTTTCGTCCCAAGGACGAGGATGTCATAGGGGCGATCCGCGAAGCGCAGGGTTAGTCAGTGGTCCGTGGTCAGTTGTTTGTGCTTTGTACTTGGTGCTTTGTTCTTTGAACTTGAAAATTGCTCGCTGTGCCGAAGCCCGGCTTGCTGACGAGAAGTTCAAAGTACAAAGCACAAACAACTGACAACGGACCACTGACAACGGACGTACTAAAGAGGGAGAATTTAATGGCTGAATCAATCAAGTGTAAACACTGTGGGCAAAAGCGGCCGGGGCTCGGGTTCGCTCCGTTTCCCAACGAACTGGGACAAAGAATAGCAACCGAGATTTGTCAGCCGTGTTGGAGTGCCTGGCTCCAGAAGCAGACTCAAATCATAAATCACTACGGTCTCGATCTTACAAATCCGGATGCCCAAAACTTTTTGTTCGACAACATCAAAGGATTTCTATTCAATGAAGTTTCTCAGTCCGCGGAAATCGACACCTCCAAAGAAGGCAGCGTGAAGTGGTAACGGACTGGGAAGGGAAAGGGGGACGGGGAGACGGGAGAAACGGAGAAGCGCCGAAGATGTAACCCGGCAATTGTCTACGGGAGGCTCATTTTCCATTTCTCATTTGGCATTTCTCATTCGGTCATTTTTCTGATCTCACTTAGTGGTGATTGTGTGATTTCGTGGATCGCCTGTTTGCCTGAGAAGATGAAAACGATCCACGAAATCACACGAACAGACACGAAACAATAAGCCACAAATGCGAATCAATCTGCCAATGAAAAATGTCAAATGAGAAATGGAAAATGAAGCTGTCATCTCACCGTCTCCGCCATCCCACCTTCCCCTTTTCCCCCTTTACCCTTCTCCCCTTCTACGCTAAGCTTTCGCCACGCTTTCAAACACAGGGGCTCGCCGGCGCTCTTCTCGCTGGCGAACACGCGTCGCAAATCACTGTTGACGAGGATTCGATTGCCTATGCCAGCCATCCGTTTGCGGATTCTTGCCGCTCTGCTCGCTTCTGCTTTCCTTGTAATACAACTACTCAACTTCGTTTCTGCACAGCGCAGCGCCCTTGATACTTATGCCATTACCAACGCGCGAATCGTCACCGTCGCTGGACCAGTGATTGATCGTGGCACGGTGGTGATTCGCGATGGCTTGATCGCCGCTGTGGGTGCAGACGTTGGCGCGCCCGCCGACGCACGCGTAATCGATGGCACGGGCCTTACCGTTTATCCAGGGTTAATCGACTCCAGCACCGCGCTCGGAATGCCGCAGCCTTCACCGACTCCAACACCGACGCCGGGCGCCCCGGGTGCTGGATTCGGCCAGTTTCGGCCACAAACGAGCGCCATCAGCGCACTCAACTCGACACAACCTCCGGGCTTGCAGCCGGAAGTGCTGGCCGAAGACTTCATCAAGCCTGGCGGCGAACAGATCGAAGCCGCGCGCAACGCCGGAATCACAACTGCACTAACTTCGCCGCGGCAGGGGATCTGGATGGGCCAGTCTGCCCTGATCAATCTCGCCGGTGACACAACGCAGCAGATGATCGTGCGCTCCCCGGTGGCGCTGCACGTCGGTTTCACACCTTTACGCACAGGCAACTATCCCAACTCGCTGTTGGGTGTCTTTGCCTCGTTACGTCAGATGTTGCTCGACGCTCAACGCTATCGACAGGCCCAGCAAACCTATGAACGTTCACCGCGAGGAATGCGGCGTCCGAACCAGGACCGCTCGCTGGCGGCCTTGCTCCCAGTGCTTGACGGCATCATGCCGGTTGTAATGTACGCGGATCGCGAGCGCGAGATTGCTCGAGCGTTGGATCTGGCTCAAGAGTTCAAACTGCGGCCGATTATCGCCGGAGGACTGGAGGCAGGGAAAGTCGCAACACGTCTCAGCGAAGGCAAAGTGCCGGTGCTGCTTTCACTCAATTTCCCGCGACGCACCACCGCCGCCTTGCCGGAAGCAGATCCAGAACCAGTGCGAATCTTGCGCGAGCGAGTTGAAGCGCCGAAGACAGCCGCGAAGCTGCTGGCCGCGCGTGTTCCGTTTGCTTTTCAATCCGGCGCGCTGACAAACATGGCCGACTTCTCGGCGAACCTGGTCCGGGCTATCGAGAATGGCCTTTCCCGCGACGACGCTCTGCGCGCCTTGACGATTTGGCCGGCACAGATTCTGGGTGTTGCCGATCGACTCGGCACAATCGAAGCCGGCAAGATTGCTAACCTTACGATTACGCGCGGTGATCTTTTTGATCGTAATCCCAGGATCTCTCACGTGTTCATCGACGGACGCTCCATTGATTTGCGACCGGAGGCGGCGGTCGGGCAAGCCGGCGCGGCCACCGGTACATGGACGCTAAACGTCAATCTCGGCTCAGGTGACATTGCAGTCACTGTGGTTCTCCAACAGGAAGGTGAACGCTTGCGCGGCTCGATCCAGGGTGGGTTAGGCAGCAGCGAAATTGCCAACGCCTCCACCGGCACCGGCGGAGACATTAGGTTTACTGTCCCCGCCACTCTTGAAGGTCAAACCGCGGAGGCAACATTCGCCGGAAGAATCACCGGCAACGAAATGCAAGGCACGGTGAACGTAGTCGGTCGCGCGCCCGGTTCGTTTACCGGCACAAGAGCAGGAGCGCCGGCCCAGCCCGTCGCTTCGCCAACTCCACCGGGGGAGTTCCGAACTGCAGTTAGTGCAAACTCCGATCTCTCCGGTACGTGGTTGATCAGCCTGATGGTTGGTCTACAAACTTTTCCGGGAACCTTAAAACTCGAACAGAGTGCAGGCGCAACTAGCGGACTGTTACAGAGTCCATTCGGAACCACAAAGCTGACCGGCGGATCGGTTGACGCAGAAGGCTTTCATTTCATTGTCCGAGAGCCAGTTGCCGGTCGCACAGTTGAAATGGCGGTCGACGGCAGCGTCGACGGTAACGAAATCCGCGGCACTGTTAGATCAGAAATTGGTTTTGCGCGTTTCACTGGGACTCGTCAAAGATGAAAGGGACGCAACGATGAGACAAAGGTTCATTTACTTCCTTACCTGGTCAATGATAGCGGGGATAGCCGGGTTTTTGATGCCGGAAACTTATGCGCAGGGTCGCGCCAGCGCGCCGGACACACTTATCCGCAACGCGACCGTGCTCACCGTAACGCGCGGGACCTTGCAGAATGCTGACGTGCTAATACGCAATGGGAAGATCGCCGCGGTAGGAAAAAACCTGAATGCGGGAAATGCCCGTGTGATCGACGGCACCGGCAAATACGTCATGCCTGGAATTGTTGATTGCCATTCCCACTCCATGCTCGACGCCATCAACGAAGGTAGCCTGTCTGTTACCTCTATGGCCCGCACGAATGACGCGCTCAATCCAAACGACGTGGACCTTTACCGGGCCTTGGCGGGCGGAGTGACTGCTCTGAATCTCCTGCATGGCTCGGCCAACGCGATTGGTGGTCAGAACACAGTAGTGAAGATCAAATACGGCCGTCCGGTGGAGGAGTTCTTTTTTCCTGGTGCGATGCCGGGAATCAAGTTTGCGCTCGGTGAGAATCCCAAACGCTCGAGCTTTAATCCTCAGCCGGGACAACAGCGGCGTTACCCAGCTACGCGTATGGGGGTCGAGGAAGTGATTCGCGAAGCTTTCACCCGCGCTCGCGATTACAAGAAGGCCTGGGACGAGTATCGCGCAGAACGCGGACGCGGGAACCAAAACCTGGTTCCGCCCCGGCGTGATCTTCAACTCGAGCCGTTGGTTGAGGTGATGGAAGGCAAGCGCTTCGTTCACGCGCATTGCTACCGCGCTGACGAAATTCTGATGCTCATCAATTTGGCAAATGAGTTTGGTTTCAAAATCAAGACATTCCAGCATACGCTGGAAGGTTACAAAGTAGCCAAGGAGATCGCTCAGCACGGGGCCGGCGCGTCCATTTTTGCCGACAACTGGGCATACAAGATCGAAGCCTACGACGCAATTCCTTACAACGCAGCCATCATGACCCGCGCCGGCGTTAATGTTTCAATGAACTCTGATTCTGACGAGCGCGCGCGTCGTTTGAATATCGAAGCAGCCAAGGCCATGCGCTATGGCGATCTGAGCGAGGAAGAGGCTCTCAAACTAGTCACCTGGAACCCTGCCTGGCAACTGGGAATTCAAGATCGCGTCGGGTCGATCGAGGTCGGCAAAGATGCGGACCTGGCAATCTGGACCGGCCATCCACTCAGCGTCTACTCGCGAGTCGACACGACGTTCGTAGACGGTGAAGTCTTTTTTGATCGTCAGCAAGACCTGGCACGACGCGCCGACATTCTGAAGGAACGAGCACAGTTGGAGCAGGCCGAACCTAATCGTCCGCCGTTGGGCGGCGCCTCACCTCAAACGCCGCGGCGACGCCGTCCTACGAATCATGACGACGACATCTGGGAGGGAGAACAGCCATGAGGAGACGCGGGGATGAGGAGATGGGGAGACGGGGGGATGGGGCGACGCGGAGATACGGAGAAAGGGAGATGGGGCGACGGGGCGACGAGGAGATAGTGAGACACGGGGACACGGAGACGCGGAGACATGGAGACACGACAATGGGGAGGCACGCGGCTGGTTCTTGCGGCTTTGCCGGACCCCCTTGCGGCTTTGCCGCCCCCCCTTGCGGAAAGGCTCCGCCTTTCCGGGCGCACTCCCCCAAGACCCTGGCGAGGCTACGCCTCGCCACGAGAGGCATAGCCTCGAGTTCGATTGGAATCGGTCGGAAAGCCATAGGCTTTCCGCAAGGGAAGGCGGCAAAGCCGCTCAGAGTGAGCGCGATGACATGCACCATCTTGATGAAGTGCACGATACTATTGGCAATCATTACCACATTATTGGCAATCGTCACCCCATCATTCGCCCAACAGATTGGTGAACCTACCAGGCAACATGGCGCCACTTTCCCTCGAGGCGTCTATGCCATTCGCAATGCACACATCGTCACAGTCAGCGGGCCGGATATCGACATTGGAACCATCGTAATCCGTGACGGAAAGATCGAAGCGGTAGGTGCCGGGGTTAGTGTTCCTTCTGGTGCCCAGACCATCGACGCCCGAGGGCTGTGGGTTTATCCGGGGATGATCGATGCCGCAACTTCGATGGGCCTGATCGAAGTGCCCCAGGGTGCTCCCGGCACGGTTGATACGGCCGAAGTGGGCGATTTGAATCCGAATGCAAAAGCTATTATTTCCATCAACCCGCACAGCGCCCATATTGCAGTTACGCGAGTCGATGGCATCACCAGCGCCGTTTCACTGCCCCTCGGCGGCTTAATCTCCGGTCAAGCAGCAATCGTCAATCTTGTTGGTACCAGCCCACTTGAAATGGCCGTAGTTCCCTATGCTGCGCTGGTAATTAATTATCCTCGTGCGGGAGGCGGCGGGGGTGGTGGTGGTTTTTTCGTCCCCGACCAGCCGGTTAATCTCACTGAGGCTTTGGCGCAGGCGAATCGACAGCTGGAGCAAATTCGCAAAATGCTCCGTGACGCTGAAGCTTACGGCCGGGCCCAGGAAGCTTACGCAAAGGACAAAACACTTCCGCGGGCCGATCAGAATGTGCTTCTTGAACCGCTGGTTCCTTATGTGCGCGGCGAACGACCAGTGATCTTTCGCGCGGAGCGAGAGACTGACATCCGCAGCGCAATCAAATTCGCGGAAGAGTTGAAGCTAAACCCAATCATCCTGGGCGGCGACGATGCGGGAAAGATCGCCGCTTTCCTCAAGGAGAAAAACGTTCCCGTGATCTTGACCGGCATTCTTGATCTGCCGTCGCGCGAGGACGATTTTTATGATGCGCTCTACGAGAATGCGGCCAAGCTTCAACAGGCAGGAGTGCGCTTTTGTATTTCCAGCGGCGATAACGGCGCAAACGTTCGCAACCTTCCCTACTACGCCGGAATGGCTGCCGCCTTTGGACTGCCGAAAGCTGAGGCCCTTAAAGCAGTGACGCTCTATCCTGCGCAGATTATGAATGTGGCCGACCGGCTCGGTTCGATTGAAGTAGGCAAAATGGCAAACCTGGTCGTGACAGACGGCGACTTGCTCGAGACTCGAACTCACGTGCGACACCTTTTCATCGACGGCCGTCAGATTCCCTTGAACAGCCGTCACACAGATCTGAACGACGCATTTAAGAGTCGTCGGTAGATCGGTAGTATTTGATGCGAAGGCTACTTGCCATATGTTCGAAAATGCAGAGGTCGTCAAGGTAGGCACTTTCCTTTATGACGGAACGGTGATCTGTGACATCCGCATAGTCAAACACAATGGGCGCTATGGAACGGGGGACCCTTTCGACGAGCCGAAGTTTCGCGAGGACATTGAAGGGGAGTTTTACTACATTGAGTTTGGCTCAACCGTCGAGCGGGGTAAGTTCGTCTCAGGCTCGCAAGCTTTGCCTTCGCTGGAGGCTGCCGTCCGGGAAGCGGAGGACGCCACGGGAGGCAGAGTGACGTGGCAGCGCAAAACATGAGCAGAAGCGGTAAAGCGATCCAGGAAATCACACTAAGTAACTCGAGTTAAGGCATCCCTTTTGTGCGGTTTCGTGTTGTTTCGTGGATCGTGTTTGTTCTTTAGCAGCCTGTTAGTGTCTGTCGGGAAAAGCGTTCTGCCGTCTCATTCACACCGCGGCTTTAGCCCGGTGATGCAAACCGGTCAAACCGAGTCGAGGAACCGTTTCAACGGTTTTTCTGGAGGCTGGAAAAGCATTCTCGCAAGAAAAAGCATCGGTAGCGAAGCAAACCGTTAAAACGGTTCACTGGTTTTTATCACGCTCAGATCACCGGGCTGAAGCCACGGTGTGAATTAGAAATCAGCTTTCCCCGACAAACCCTAGGTTAGGGACAAGATGTTCGGGGCTACGAGGCCGCAGTTCTTCGCTCCTACGGAGCTTGTCTTAATAGCGGACTCTCAAAGCTATAAACATTGCGCTCCTAACGGAGTTCAAAACATTAGGAGGTTGCCTTGCTATCCCGACACATCATCAAACTACTATTGCTCTCCGCATTTGTTTCCGGACTGTTGCTTAGCAGTAACACCGCTCATGCCCAAACAAAGCTACTTCGCTTTCCCGACATCCATGGGGACCGGGTAGTCTTCACTTACGCCGGTGACCTTTGGATCGCGCCAGCCACCGGAGGTTCGGCCATCCGGCTGACAGCGCATCCAGGGGTTGAGGTCTTTGCGAAGTTTTCTCCCGATGGAAAATGGATCGCCTTCACCGGCCAGTATGACGGCGATGAGCAGGTCTATGTGATTCCTGCGGGCGGCGGAGTGCCGCGGCAACTCACTTTCTATCCGGCCCGTGGACCGTTGCCACCGCGCTGGGGTTACGACAACCAAATCTACGGCTGGACCAGAGACGGACAGAGAATTGTCTTCCGCTCGCTGCGCGACTCATGGGCGTTGCCCATCGCTCGTCTCTACTCCGTTTCGGTCGAGGGTGGCGCAGCTGAGACGCTGCCAATGCCGACAGCCGGTTCCGGCGACTTCTCTCCCGACTCCGCACAAATTGTCTATTCACCGCAATCGCGCGATTTCAGATCTGAGAAACGTTACGGCGGCGGTCAGGCGAATAGTCTTAACATCTTTGATCTGAAGAGCCACGCCACCAGGCAGATCAGCGAGGGACCGCGACCAAGTCGGGACCCGATGTGGATCGGGGACACGATCTATTTCAACTCTGACCGCGACGGGCATTTCAACCTCTTCGCTTACAACGTACCCAGCGGCAAGACAACGCAGATAACCAATAGCAAACTCTGGGATGTGCGCTGGCCCAGCTCCGACAATGCAGGAAAGATTGTTTACGAGATGGATGGCGAGTTGCAGGTGCTCGATACCGGCAATCGTAAGAGCAATGCCATTTCAATCACCGTACCTGACGACGGGCTGGCGCGCAGACCGAGCCGGGTATCCGCAGCCAGTCAGATCGAATCGGTTGGCCTGAGTCCGAAGGGCGAACGCGCCGTTTTCTCAGCCCGCGGCGATATCTTTAGCGCTCCCATCGAGAAAGGACCGACGCGCAATCTCACCCACTCATCAGGCGCCCACGATAAGTGGCCCAGCTGGTCGCCCGACGGTTCGCGGATCGCTTTCATTTCCGACTTGAGCGGCGAAGAAGAGCTTTACATTGTTCCCCAGGACGGATTGAAGGCACCGGAACAAATCACCCGCGGCGGCACCGCCATGCGCTATCAACCGGAATGGTCCGCCGACGGCCAACGAATCGCTTTCGGTGACAAGGATGGAAAGGTTCACGTTCTCACCCTGTCCGATCGCAAGCTCATTGAAATCGCCGATTCACCGCGCGGCCAGATTCGCGATTACACATGGTCACCAAGCGGAAACTATCTGGCATTTAGTATGGCCGTCTCAGGCAGCGGCTTCGCCTCGGTGTACATCTGGAACGCCGCGGACGGAAAGCTCAACCGGGTTACCGATGACATGTTCAATGCCTACAATCCGGCGTGGGATCCCCAGGGAAACTATCTCTACTTCCTCAGCGATCGCGAGTTTGCTCCACAGATTTCCCAGATCGAATTTAACTATGCGACAAATCGCGACGCCTACATCTACGCTTTGAGTCTTCGTAAGGATGTTAAGCATCCCTTCCCCCCGGAGAGTGATGAGGTCGCGGTCACCAAACCGGACGAGGGGGCGAAACCAAAGGGGACTCCGCCGGCGATGGAGCCGAAAGAGCCGGCGAAAGACCTCAACAAAGAGTTGAGTAAGGAACCAGTAACGGAAACCGACAAGGAGAAACCGGCTCCTTCGCCAACACCCGAGGCGAAAGCCGATGCCGCGAAGCCGCCGGCGACTTTGGTAATCGAGTTCGATGGCATCTCTGGCCGCGCGGCGCGCGTTCCGCTGGGGGCTGACAACTACGGCGGTCTATCGGCGAAAACCGGACATCTGCTCTACGGAGTCGGGCCGGCGTTTTACTACGGCAGACAAGGCGACCGGCCGGCATCGCTTCGCATATACGCTATCAAAGATCGCAAAGAGACAACGCTCGCCGAAGATGTGCGTGGCTACTCAATGTCTGACGATGGCTCCAAGGTGCTGGTGGCCCAGGGTCCAACTTACAACCTGTATGACGCCACACCGGTAGGCGACAAGTCGCGGAAGGCAGTGCCAACTACAGGACTCATGGTGGATCGCGTACCTGCGGAGGAGTGGAACCAAATCTTCAACGAAGTGTGGCGCCGCTATCGCGACTGGTTCTACGTTTCAAATATGCACGGTTACGACTGGGTCGCTCTGCGTGAACAATACAAACCGCTCTTGCAGTACGTAGCCCACCGCTCAGATCTTAATTACGTGATCAGCGAGATGATTTCTGAGTTAACTGTGCAGCATGCGTACGTGGAAGGCGGCGATTTCCAGATTCCGCCTCGGCCTCGCGTGGGTTTGCCCGGCGCGCGGTTCGAACTTGACAAGGCTACCGGTCGCTATCGCATCGCCAAGATCTTCGCCGGACAAAACGAAGAGGACATCTACCGCTCACCGCTTACCGAGATTGGTGTGAACGCCAGCGTCGGCGACTACGTGCTGGAAATCGACGGCGAAGAGCTCAGGGGCACTGACGACCCGTATCGTCTGTTGCGCAACAAGGCTGACAACCCCGTCCAGCTAACCGTGAACAAGAGACCCTCAATGGATGGTGCACGCACGATCTCATACCGTCCCATTACCGACGAAGGAAACTTGATCTACCTGGATTGGATCAGTGCGAACCGGCGCAAAGTATCGGAAGCAACCGGCGGCCGCGTCGGCTACATTCACATTCCTGATATGGGTGCAAACGGAATTCGCGAATTCATTAAGTGGTACTACCCGCAGATACGGAAGGAAGCGTTGATCGTGGACGTACGCGCGAATGGGGGCGGGAACGTTTCGCGAATGCTAATAGAAAGACTGCGCCGTAAGCTGCTGGCTTTGAACTATTCGCGCACTGTGGACGATGCCAACACCTATCCCGATGGTGTGTTTACCGGTCCAATGGTGGCGCTGCTGGACGCAAACTCGGCCTCTGACGGCGATATCTTCCCGGCGATGTTCCGTGAAGCAGGGCTCGGCCCGTTGATCGGAAAACGATCCTGGGGCGGTGTGGTCGGCATCAGCAATCGAGGACAGTTGATCGATGG
>JAMQPH010000715.1 GCA_023717605.1 Pyrinomonadaceae bacterium | reverse complement strand
TCGTTCGGCCACTGGATCTTTCTGTTGAGGTGTTTGAACAAAAGACAGACACAGGAGCAGGGCGAGCGACGAGATTCTTAGGAACATAGACCTATGATTATAGAACCTCTCTCACAAAGTTTGGAGACCCGTATGCTGAATGTCGGGCAATGAGTCGCCCTCTGGTAAGCTTAAGATGCAAAACTTTGAGCTTCAGAGGAGTACAGAATTATGCTCAGCGACATTCAGCAACGGATCAGACCTCGAGAGTATACGGTTTTTGCCGGACTCGATGTGGATAAACGTCGGATGGCGGTCACCATAGCCAATCATGAGGGGATTTTGGACTCGGTTCAAATGGCTTATAGTTCTAAACAGCTATTGAACTATCTTCGTAAGTATTGTGGAACCGAGAAGGTTGCACTGGCTTACGAAATCGGTCCAACAGGTTTTGGCCTGTATGATGATCTGAACGCAGCTGGCTATCAATGCCTCGTGGTAGCGCCGTCGATGGTTCCTCAAGCCCCTGGTAAACGGGTGAAGACGAATCGGATCGACAGCAAGAAACTCTCCCTGGCGTTGCGAGGCGGACAATTGCAATCAGTTCATATTCCTTCGGGCGTCTATCGCGAGTTGAGGCATCTAGTGCAACTGCGAGACAGCCACGTTCGCGAAGTAAGAGCTTCCAAGTACAGAATCAAGGCCATTCTTCTCTATGAGGGAATCGATTTCCCGGAGGCTGAGGAGAAGGGGCAGTGGACGCGATCTGTTCTCAAGAAGCTGGCAACTTTGGAATGCAAGGAATCAGTGCGCTTTAAGATCGACAGCTTGCTAGAAACCCTGGCGTTTCACAGAGAGCATGCGCTGGCAGCTCAGAGGCAGATAAGAAAGTTCTGCGAACAGGATGCGGAGTTAAACCAATCGATTAATCTTCTCCGCACGATTCCCGGAATTGGTTGGATTACGGCTACGCATTTGGTAGCGCGCATTGGTGATTGGCGGCTGCTACGTAAACCCGATCAGATCGCCGGATTTCTTGGTTTGGTTTCCAGCGAACACTCAACAGGTGACAAAGTTAATCGTGGATCAATCACGCGGACTGGAGATAGTCGCTTGCGTAACAAACTGATCCAGGGGGCTTGGACTGCAATTCGCAAAGACGAGGAACTGCACGAGTTTTATCTCCGAATCAAAAGCCGCCATCCGCAGAAAATTGCTGCACGCAAGGCGATAGTCGCTGTTGCGCGCAAGCTGACGACGAGGATTTATGCAGTTTTGAAAGAGCAACGGCCGTTTGAAAGAAGGCCGGCACGACATTGATCTCCTTTGACTGAAGGAGGCGGTCGGCTCCAGGGTACGCCTCGACGCCGCACAGAACGAAAGAGCGTCAGTGCTCAAACTTGATTCGTTTCTGGAGACAGAGGACCCGGGGCCAACCTGCTATGCCCTAGAGAGGGCCGCATATCGAGTAAGCGCGACGGCTTGGACCGTGCCGCGAATAGGAGTCAGTCGCCAGAGGTCAAAGGAACAACACTCGCTGGTGAACAGCGACGCGGGTAGGTTGGGTAGCGTTGGTCGAGAGGAGAGCACGAGTCACTCTTATCAACGCGTCGGCTAAGACGCCCCCCCTCCCGTCCCCCCCAAGGGGGGAAGCACGGGTCCCCTCCTGATAACGGAGGTGTGCGTTTGTAAGCTCCCACGATGGAAGTGAGAGCGAAGACGAGGGCGATTCGGCTTGACATTCACATAGGAGTGCGGCGACTTGTCGCCGCTTTTCTTCACATCTTCATGCGCTGACAGGACG
>JAMQPH010000705.1 GCA_023717605.1 Pyrinomonadaceae bacterium | reverse complement strand
GATGGCGATGCCGATTGCCACTCGTGCTAATCTGAACGTTTTCATGATCTTTCCCTCCGTTTCAAACGGAATGTCTCGGCTAACCCGGAAACGCATATCATCAGTTTGCCAGGCAGCACAATATCTCTTCCCGAGTGTTTAATACTAAGTAGGTATTTAATTGACTCCACTTACTCCTACTCATTGTGGTGGTCGGCTCGGCGTGCCTTTGCCGCCAACCATACTGTGATATGGGGACGGTTCTACGTTCAGGGCTTGCTCTACTAACCGGTAGAAGAGCTTGCCCCGCGAACGGGATTTTCGCCGATTAAATCGAAACGTGAATTCATCCAGATAGTAATCCAAATGGTTCCCACTCACAGACCCTTGGTGAGTTCCAAGCAGCCAGCGTTTGAGCAGCCCTGCGATCAGATGAACCCGGGGCAGCAACTCGATGGCGGCGTCCTTACCTTTTCCACGCAGAATCGTAACTTGATGATGGTATCCATTTTTTTCCAAGCCCCGGTAGCCCTCCCATCCATCGGTATGCACGACACTGCCTGGCTCAATGGCCCTTCGGATGAATTGCTGCAAACTGGCTGCAGAGGCATCCGCAATGCGCGCCATGCGGATTCTTCCAATGCCACGACCGTCCTCTTGTGCCGCAATGGTTACCAGCGACTTTCCCAGGAGCTGGCGGGCATGCGCTTCAGGCTCTTCGCCACCGACGTAGGTCTCATCGACCTCGATCCGTCCGCTCAGCCGATCTCGGCCCGGCCGAACCATCGCCCGTCGCAGTTTGTGCAGCCACGTCCAAGCGGTCACGTAGCTGCCCAAGCCCAGCACCCGTTGCAGACCCATCGCGCTGGCTCCATTCTTTTGACTAGTCACATACCACATGGCCCGGAACCACAGACGCAGGGGCTTGCGTGTGTCCTGAAAAATCGTCCCCGCAGTGACCGAGGTTTGGTGCCGGCAGCTGCCACAGACCAACCGCCCACGAGTGGCCGCCCAGACCGTGCCAGCCTCGCAGCGCGGGCAGACAAAACCCTGCGGCCAACGAAGCCGGACGAGGTAATCACGACAAGCTTGGTCCGTGGCAAATCGATCCTCAAATTCCAGCAAGGTCCCCGGGTAGTCTTCGCCCATACCGGGAGGAAGCTACCGGTTGTGGTCGGTGGAGTCAATTGAATACCTACTTGGGATTAAATCGATGGAGACATCAGTCCAATCCTGCCACCGCGCTTGGTTTTCTTTCGAAAACTCGACAAAGCGATTTCCAGGATTAATGCGAGTAATCCCTACCACACGTTTCACCGTCGATACGGTCAGCTGATCGTGGCCAAGACGAGATCTGCTCTGGCAAGCCAAAAAGGCATGCCCATGGCTCGATAGAGCTCGGCGGCTGCATGGAGCTCTGATCGCGCCACCGAAGCGTTTTTAGATTGGGCATGGATCTGTCCAAGCCCGAGATAACAGCGAGCTTGCAGAGGACGCATCCCGAGATCTTGCGCCAGGCTTAAAGCCTCCTTGTAGCTAGCCTCGGCGTGAATCAGGTCGGCCGGTTGACGTCGAGTTAAGAGATCTCCCATTAAGCAGTGCAGCCAGGCCTCGCTTCCTCTGTGTTTGCTCTCTGCGAACACCGCAAGAGCCCGGCGAGCAAGGGCTTCGGCTTCGGTATGCGCACCCGCTAGCCTATAGGTTTCCACCTCCCAAACCATACCCATAGCCTTGCCGAGCGGCACTTGTCGGCTTCCCACTCCAGGCATCCAAACGCTACGATTCGCGGTGTTCTCCAAAAGCCGCAGGGCCTCGTCAAAACGACCGACGAAAGCATAGGCGGCAGCTAAACCGGAAACGACCAGCGGTCGTTGAACCGGAATCTCTGCGGCTTCACATACTTTCAAGCTGTGCTCGAGCGCCGCGATCGCTTGATCGAACTCGCCCTGGATCAGAGCAACCGCGCCGACGGCGAAGTAGGCAAAGACTATACTTAAGGGATAATCGCGTTCTGTCGCCGTTTGAATCGCCTCTTCTCCGTATCGAAGAGTTTCGCTAAAGTTTCCGATCTGTGCCAGGCTCCGCATCAACCAGGCTTTACAGTTCACTGAAACTATTCCGTTGGTGCCAAAAAAGTCAGCGTTCCGAGCCTCTGGTATTAACGACAGGGCCTTATTAAGCTCGTCAATTGACGGCTCAAATTGGCCCAAATTATGGTACGCAACCCCCAGCCAATTGTGGGCTACAATGTTCGAGTCGATATTTCTCTGCCCGACGATGTATTTGAGGGCCTCTTTTCCGGTGATCACTGCCTGTTCTGAGTTGCCCGCGAGATTCCAGTGGGCGGTCATGAATGTGAACAACTTCCCTAATCTGTCGTGATCGTTGAGCGCTTTCGCTGCCTTTATAGCTTCCTCCAAAAATTCAAAGCCGCGCTGGAAGTCGTTGAACACAAACAACGCACTGCGGATGTCAATCCGCAGGTCTATACCTCGCCTGACATTGTCGGGCGATTCCGGCAGGTGCCGCAAAGCTTCCAACGCTCTCTCAAAA
>JAMQPH010000697.1 GCA_023717605.1 Pyrinomonadaceae bacterium | reverse complement strand
ACGCCAATATGCACGATCCGGCGCGTTTTCAGTGCCAGCACCACAAAGATATACCACGACCGAAACAGGCAGTCTGAGGTGGATAAGCCTCTTTAGGGTTCGTAAATCAATAACTTCCCTCACCTCGGCTATACTTGCGATATGAGCGCAGAACCAAGTGTCCACGAGTGTGAATGTGAAGTTTGTAAAACTGGGCTTGACCAAAATATTGCAAAAAGCCATCAGAGAATTAACCTATTCCTGAGTCGCTTGAATGAACCGCAAAAGCGCTGGTATGCTGCGACTTTATCCGAAGAAGCCGATGGACCCAGTGACCGTCAACTGGCGCTGATCACAGGGCTGGACGAAAAGACCATTCGGCGTGGTAAAGCAGAGTTACACGATCAACTTGCGACGGTGCCCGCCGGGCGACAACGACGGGAAGGCGGCGGACGGTTGCGGGCTGAAAAAAAGACCCGCACTTAGAGTCAAAACTGTTGGCGTTGGTGGAGCCGCACACTGCAGGCGACCCGATGAGCAGCCGCAAGTGGTTGAATTGCCGCCTGAGCGATATTCAAGAGCGCTTGGGAAAACATCGAGTAAGCAAGCCCGTGATCAGCCGTTTGCTGCAAGCGCATGATTATCGTCTCAGAGCCAACACCAAACAAATCTGCTCCCAGCAAAATCCGGAACGCAACCTTCAGTTTGAACATATTCAAGCACAACGTCAACAACATCAAGAGGCGGGAGCGCCTCGCATCAGTACGGATACGAAGAAAAAAGAGTTAATTGGCAATTTTCTGAACCCTGGCCAAATCTGGTGTCAGGCAGCCGAACGGGTCCACGTCCATGATTTCAAGCAGGCTTCTCTGGGGCGAGCTGTGCCATACGGCGTTTACGATCTTCAGTTCAATCGCGGCACAGTCTATCTCGGACGTTCAGCGGATACGCCTGCTTTTGCTGTGGATAATATCGCAGCTTGGTGTGCAACCGAAAGGCTGGAGCGTTTTCCAACTTCACAACACTTGATGATCGAGACCGATTCTGGCGGCAGCAACAGCGCTGTTTCCAGAGCATGGAAATATCATCTGCAAAACAAGGTCTCAGACCGCTTCGGCTTGATCGTCACGGTTTGCCATTACCCGACGGGCGCCTCCAAATGGAATCCGATTGAACATCGCTTGTTCAGCGAAATCAGCAAGACTTGGGCAGGCTGTCCGTTACGCACTTTTGCCATTGCCGCTCATTACATTCGAGAAACCAACACACACACTGGACTGAAAGTTTGCGCTCACCTGATCCGAAAGAAATACGCCACTGGCGAAAAAATCTCTGCTGAAATCATGGCAACCTTGAACATTGTTTACCATACCGTCTGTCCGCAATGGAATTACACCATTTATCCTCGTGGTTATTGCCACTGAGGGAAGTTGATTTTTTACGATCCCTAAGTACAATGATGTTCAGAGATAAGTCAATGAAGAATTTGCAAAACCCTTTCGTGAATGGATGCTAACACAATGACGGACACACTCCGAAAGCTACGCATCAATTCAAACCGGATGCTCGCCGCGTTTAACGAACTGGCACGAATTGGTGCGACAGGCGACGGTGGTGTAAACCGTCCCTCGCTCAGCGAAGCGCACCTCGCCGCGCGCCAATGGTTCCGTGAACAGATCGAAAAATCAGGCCTGGAATTTCGCACGGATGGCGCGGGGAATCGTTCGGCTGTTCTCGCGCTCCCGACACTTGCACCTGGCGCACACTTGCCACGGGCGCAAGTGCCGTGGAGTGCAGGTGAAGGCATCGGGACTATAGTGAGCGGAGCCGTAGGCGCAGTCGAAGCGCAGGTAAAAGAATCGTTTCCCAACGAGAGTGAGATTACTTCGCCATCCTTCGACTACGCCGCGTACGAACAGCGGCTCCGCTCAGGACGGCTCGCAATGACGCCTACGCTCCTCCTCGGCTCCCATCTTGATTCCGTTCCGAACGGCGGTCGCTTCGACGGCGCGCTGGGCGTGATGGCGGC
>JAMQPH010000637.1 GCA_023717605.1 Pyrinomonadaceae bacterium | reverse complement strand
CTCCGGATCGAGTTTGCATGGACGGGGAAGATAGCAAATCAAAGTTCGCGAGGCAAGGGGTGTTTGCAGCATCTGTCGCACTGTTGACATCTTGCAGCACGTGCGGTATATAGCTGCCGGATTCCAGCGAGAGAGTCTCTCCCGTTCAATGAACAAGATCTCTTCTATGACACTGCAACGAAGCGTTCGCTTTACTGCTCTCCTGCTTTTTGTGCTGGTCCTCACTCAGTTCGCCAGCGCGCAGGAAGCGCCTCTGAATGGATTTGATGACTACGTGAACAAAGCGATCCGCGATTGGGAAGTGCCTGGCCTGGCGATCGCGATTGTCAAAGATGATCGGATTGTGCTGGCAAAGGGTTACGGAGTGAAAAAGCTTGGCGAGCCGGCTCCGGTCGACGAGCGCACGCTGTTTGCCATCGGTTCGTCCTCCAAGGCTTTCACCGCGGCTTCGATTGCGATGCTGGTGGATGCAGGCAAGCTGAAGTGGGATGACCCGGCGACGAAGTATCTGCCGGACTTTGAGCTTTACGACCCGTATGTCACCCGCGAACTCACCGTGCGCGATCTGCTCTCGCATCGGAGCGGACTCGAACGCGGCGATTTCCTGTGGTACGGCTCTGAGTACGACCGCGACGAAATCTTGCGCCGCACTCGATATCTCAAACCTACGTGGAGTGTGCGAAGCACATTCGGGTACCAAAACCTGATGTACCTCGCAGCTGGACAGCTGGTTGCTAAAGTTAATGGTAAGAGCTGGGACGAAGTCATTCGCCAACAGATTTTCATTCCATTGGGAATGACCGCAAGCAGCACCAGCATCAAAGATCTAAAAAACTCTGACAACGTTTCATCTCCTCACTCCAAAGTTGAGGATAAAGTCGTAGTTATTCCGTGGCGCAACATCGATAACATCGCGCCCGCAGGCTCAATCAATTCAAATGTCGTAGATATGGCCCAGTGGGTCCGAGTGCAGCTCGGGCAAGGGGAATATCAAAAGAAGCGACTCCTAAGTTCCGGCGCGGCTAAAGAGATGCAGACATCGCAGACCGTGATTCGCGCTGAACCGCCGTATACGATTTTCTATCCCGAGGCTCATTTCCTGAACTACGGTCTCGGATGGTTCCTGCACGATTACAAAGGTCGCAAGGTCGTTGAGCATGGTGGCGCGATAGACGGAATGAGGGCCCAGGTGGCTATGCTTCCCGAAGAGAAACTGGGCCTGGTCATCCTCACCAACATGGGCGGCAGCACGCTGCCACTCCCTCTCATGTTTCGAATCTTCGACGCTTATTTGGGCACGCCCCCGCGCGACTGGAGCGCGGAGATGTTGAAGACGATTAAGTCCTTCGAGGAGCAGGGCAAGGCTGCGCAGAAGAAGCTGGAGGAGGGGCGAGTCAAGAACACCAGCGCTTCTCATGCGTTAACAGAGTATGCGGGGACTTACAAGAACGACTTGTACGGCGACGTGAAGGTTACTAATGATGCTAGCAAGCTGAATTTGCGTTTTGGCCCGGCATTCACCGGCGATCTAGAGCATTGGCACTACGACACTTTTCGCACCAAGTTCGTAGCTGCAGGAGGCGCTACTGCTTATGTGACGTTCGCACTAAACGCTCAGGGCAAGATTGACAACGTGACATTGAGTTTGCCTGGGCTCGCGGACTATCCCTTCAAACGCGCGGCGGAAGCTGCTACCACCGTAGCAGTCTCCATGAGCGAAGAGGAACTCAAAAAGTTCGCCGGCAAGT
>JAMQPH010000633.1 GCA_023717605.1 Pyrinomonadaceae bacterium | reverse complement strand
CTTGCTTGATCGCATTATTGCGGAGTACAGGGTCCAGAGCCGAATGAACTACGCCGCTGCCGCAAGGATGTAACACGACCTCCATAAGCTAAGTGGCTGCGCAACAATAAATTAGCAGTTCTTGGCCTAATTCAGACAGATAGAGCCTGACCATACCAAGCACGGATGTGTGTGAAATGCTGAAGGTCGGGGCGCCCTGTGCGGAAGTTTGACGAGGTTTGTTTTAAATGTCAGAATTCGTCCAATAAAGGACGACTTCAGACATTATGCGCACACCCCAGTTCGACGCTGACGCGCTGCTTGCGCTGTTCCGGGGCCGCCAGATTGTGACCATTGACGAGATGAAGGCCGCGTTGGGGACTGCAGTTGACCGAACGGTGTTTCGTAAATTGCAGGAATTTCCCTACCACTCCAGCTATTCGCATCGCGGCAAGTTCTATACGCTGGATGCCTTAGCCGACTTCGATGACCGGGGCCTTTGGAGCTGCCGGGGCGCTTGCTTTTCGCGCTTCGGCACTCTCATCAATACCGCAGAGCAGTTCGTCACGCGCTCCGATCGCGGGTGTCTGGCCTCCGAGCTGGCGGGTGAACTCCAGGTCCCCGTCAAGGAGCCCCTACTGAAGCTCGTGCGCGCGCGGCGCCTGGTCCGAAAGGAGGTCGCTGGCCAGTACGTGTATTGCGCGAGCGACCTCGCAAAGCGAAAGGAGCAACTGCATCAGCGCCACACGCCCACGACCGCAGAAACGTTACCCTTCCTACGCGATCCCTTGGCGCAGACCTCGGACGAGACGAAGGCAGCCATCATCCTGTTCTTCAGCACGCTCGACGAGCGGCAACGCCGGCTATACGCCGGGCTCGAGTCTCTGCGCCTGGGACATGGCGGGGACAGCCGGATCGCCGAGCTGACCGGGCTGAATGTCCACACCATCGCCAAAGGGAGATCCGAATTGATCGAGCGTGACGTGCAACTTGAGCGCATTCGCCGTCCTGGGGCAGGACGTGCGCGGCTGGAAAAAAAACCCCGCAAGTCATCGACGCGATCCAAAAGGTGATGGAGCACCACACTGCGGGCGACCCGATCAACGGTCTCAAGTGGACGCGTAAGACGACCCTGAAGATCAGCCATGAGCTGCACAAGGCCGGCATTGTGGTGTCGCCCAAGACCGTCGGGCGCTTGCTCAGGGGCTTGAAATTCTCGCTGCGCGTCAATCACAAGAAGGTCGCGGGCAAATCCAGTCCCTATCGCAATCAGCAGTTCGAGTACATCAACCGAACGCGCCGACGCTTTGAGCACCAAGGCTGGCCGACCATCAGCATCGACACCAAGAAGAGGGAGTTGGTCGGACGCTTCAAGAACGCTGGTGCCACCTGGGAGAGCACGCCAGTCCTCGTTAATGACCACGATTTCAGGACCGATGCGCTCGGCATCGCCATCCCGTGGGGGCTCTATGACACCCAGGCCAATCGCGGGCAGGTCTTCATTGGTACATCCCACGACACCCCTGCATTCTCGGTCACTGCCCTTGCGCAATGGTGGACCGACGCAGGCCGCAGACGCTACCCACAGACCAAGCGCCTGCTTATCCTCGCCGACTGTGGTGGCAGCAATGGATCCCGCACGCGGGCTTGGAAGTACGAGCTACAGACCCGCTTCTGCGATCGTTTCGGGCTCACGCTCACCGTGTGCCACTACCCCCCGGGCACCTCCAAGTGGAACCCCATCGAGCATCGCCTCTTCAGCGA
>JAMQPH010000616.1 GCA_023717605.1 Pyrinomonadaceae bacterium | reverse complement strand
CGCCTAACGGGCTGCGCGTCAGCGGCGAGCGCGTGCGAGCGAAGCGAGCTGCGCGAGTCCGCTGCACGCGCGTGTTAGGCAGCACAAGACTTAACTCGGCTGGCTGAGGCTTACGGCTGTTCGCCACGATCTGCCTTAAGTCTATGCAACTCGACTCGCCGAGCTGCAACGCCTGGCCAATCGCCGCGCTGGCGCCATCGCCCGCTCCATCGCACGTGTCTGCCTAACGCTGGCCTTCAGCTGCGGCGCGCGATCAGCATCCAAGCTGAAGGGAAAAGGATTTACTTGAGAAGCACGCTATCGCGCCGTCAGCTGCAAGCGCTTATAGGTTATGCGTGCGTCGCTGACGAAAATGATCAGTCGATTGACTCTTGACCTTCCCATGGCAATTCCGGCAACTTGCGGAGCGCCGTCACGTAGCGTTCATGGTCAAAAACTTGCTCATGTTTCATGATGCCAAAGATTTCACTGGCGACCACAAATGCTATCAACCTCCGCGCTTCATCTTTTGCTACTCCCTGGCTGATTAGACGGTCTAGTGTCTCCTTCGTTTCAGGGGGATCTAAATTGCGAATCTGATTCTCGACCACGTCAAGAATCGCTTTTTGAACTCTTTTGGGATTGGGCACTACCAGTTTGTCCCTTCAACTGAATCTAACTAACTCTCGTTCAAGGCCTCTTGCCTACTACCGCGAAGCGCATAACGCTGATGCGCTTTAGCTGCGGCGCGCGATCAGCATTCAAGCTCCCAAGGAATAAGTCTACCTGAGAACCACGCTATCGCGCCGTCATCCGGAAGCTCTTGTTGTTGGTTCGCTGACGGTTTAAGGTGTGGTCGCCAAGCTCCTGGTAAAAGGGAATGGTACTGGCCGCTTTACCAACTTACCTACCCATCCCGTTGGTTTTTTTTGTACCAGTAGGTGAAGGAACGTTCCCTGGAGAACGGAGGAGCGAAGCACGGACGACCTTCCGTCACAGAGGACAACCTGACAACCACAATTCCATCTCTTAGAGAAATACTCCTGATGACCACATAGTCAACCACGTGCTCCTGTTTCAACCTTTCTATTTTCGCGGGCGGCCATCAATGAAAAGCCGTGTTTCGTTATCCGCGTCGCTGAAACCGAACTTATGTTCTCGGACGAAAAAACCCTCCTGATATTTCCGAACTCGGAGCCTGGGGGTTTGAATTCTGATTGAATCAAAGATTCTAATATCTCGGCTTCGTCCTCATCAGAGAGAATACCGCTTTGGCTTTGGCCATTGGTAGTCAACACGCTACTCGCTATCAACAAAACGAGAATCGAAGCAACAAGCCGTCTGATGAACATCGTACACATTCTTATCTCCTAGGAAGTACGAAGAAACCCAACGCTGATGATAGCCTTCAGCTGCGGTGCGCGATTAGCACTCAAGCAGCGCAGCAAAGGTCCCTTGAGAAGCATGCTATCGCGCCGTCAGCTGCAAGGCTTTGTTAGACGCGGCTTTCAGAGAAACGAAACCTGTTTATTTCTTTCGTATGATCTTCAGTATCGTTACGCTTTTGTTGCAGATCGGACGTAAGCGGCGGCATAGTTCCATTCAAGCGACTACGCTTTGCTGCCCAGATTGCACTTGCAATGAAAGGCAAGGTAAAAAAGAGGAACAGAATGAACGCGCTCGCTAAACCAGTAATAGATCTGCCTTCGCCGAAATCAATCCGCCAATTATCTGAGCTTCCTTCGAGCAGAGTCGAGCCGCCGAAGTTTAGGGCTAAGAAGAGGTCACCAACTACGATCAACGTCATCCAGCGTCCTCTGCCTTTACAGACAGCGAGCCATGCAGCTGCTACTGCCCATGCAAAAATCAAAGTCGCTGGTAGCGTTGCCGCCATCCCGTCAAAGCGAAGGAAACCGAGTCCTAATCCGGGATAATTCGGATCAAGGAACGCGCGGAAGGGAGCGACCGACGGTACCAGCGAAAACAGCATATGCAATACCCCGACAAGCAGCGCGGCGACATTCCAACGACGACGTGAAAGCAGGTAGAAGAAGATTGACCAAATGACAACATTCGAGACGAGAGCCAGCCAAAACCAAATAGCCATAAGTGTTCTCCTTCGTCTAAGAGTGGAAAGGCAAAAAATTGTTTCGTTAAGCAAAGAGCGTCTAACGCCCGGCATCAGCGGCGCGCACGAACCGTCGCCAGCGACAAGCCTTGCATAAGAGACATGCTAATTGCGCGTCCGCTGCATGCCTTTGTTAGGCGCCGCTTGGTTTGAGCGAGATATTTTTCATCACTTATGATTTAACCAAAATGTAAAGGATCAAGCTTGCTGCCATTCCAACAAATACAACCAGCCAGCCCACGACGATAGATGCATAAAATAGTATCGTGAAGAACGTGGGGAAAAAGTCAAAAGCCCCCTTTAGAAAATGAGTTACGACTAATAAATAGACGAGAAAAGATAGGAGCGAAACCGCCAACCCACGAAGTATGGCTTTAACCGCAGACTCTTTCTTACTACAGGTTATTACTCCTGAGCCAAGCGTACTTCCAAATATTGCGGCAATAATTAGAGGGAGCCAAAAAATGCTTAAGATGTCTGTATCTAACTCGAATCCGCTTATCCTTGATTTAAATAATTCGATGGCGATCACAAATACGAAAAATGTCGGTATCAGCCCAGCAAGTGAAAACCATAATCCTGCAAATATATGCGGGAACTGTCTAGCCAGATTTGCCAGGTTCTCCATTTTGAGTACTTTGTTTATGACCAATCGAATTTATACATTATCCCGCGCCTAACGTGGACTTCACCGGCTCGCCAAAGGCGAGTCCGGTGCAAGACAGGGTTAGGCGTCGTCTTCATTGGCTTGCGGATAGCGACGCTTCGTCTCTGCTACCGATCGGGCTACCAACGTCTCTAGAACCCTCAGATCGACATTGGCTAGGCGCCTGATGTAGACACATACCTTCCCAGTCTTGTGCTTTCCCAGCTTGGCCAATAAAACGTCACGACCTTCGAAGCCCGCCGCGATGTAAACAACCAACTCACTTCCCCGCACGGAAAACCCAGCGAGAGCGGAATCGCCTTCGTGGCCGCTTGCGTACTTGTAATGGTAGCTCCCGAATCCGACGATGCTTGGCCCCCACATCCTTGGTTCTTGCTTGGTAACTCTTCGCATAAGAGCAACCAGAGTCTGGGCGTCATTCCGTTTCTCCTCGTTCGCGATGACAGCAATGTGACTATCGGCGCTGACTTCTGTGGGTTTGGTCTTGGGCTTTGACACATGCGCCTCCAAACAGTTTCTTTTCGACGCTAACGACCCAAGCTCAGCGACCCGGCCCGCGGGACGCGTGGATTGCAACCACAGCGCGATTGCCGGGTTCGCTGCAGCGCATGGTTAGGCGTTGCGGTCATTGCGAACCGATCTGCGTAAATCCTCAAATCCAACGTCGCACTGCTTCTGCCGTGTCCGTGGGCTTCGTGTTGAAGCAGAATCTCGCGTGCGGAGCATGTTCATGCACGAGGTTAATCAGTTTCTCGAACAGGATGAAGTGAGTTGGAATCACGCGGACGCCCGCCCCAATCATGATGCAGTCAAATTGCTTCTGTTTGAGTTGGGCCAAAACGACTGCTTCCGCAGTCTCGCCAAAATCGGTCAGGCAAATGCGCGCGTCGTAGCCAATGGCCTTCAGACGTTCCTGGTCGGCGGTCACTCCCGCAATCACTTTCGCGACGGTCATGCCGGGAAAGGCGGCGTAGGCGGGATCGGAGAAATCGATCAGTGTGGGATCCAGGCCGACAATCAGCACACTCTTCCCGGCTGTAGTTTTGGAATTTTGCGTCGTGGATTGAGTTTCAGTGTTCATATTATTGATGTTTGTCTGTCAGCGATTTATTGGACGGTACGCATCGAAACGCCTAACGCCAGGCATCAGCGGCGCGCACAGAACTTTGAGGATAAAAGGCTTGCTCATTGCGCGTCCGCTGCATGCCGTTGTTAGACGGCGGCCCGCTCAGTTCAGCGGCTCGAATGTGGAGACATTAGCTATCCGCACCCACTTACCAGCCTTCTTCTCATAAGTCATAATCCCTGCGTAGATGAACTTCCGCTCTGTCTCCACTCCCGCGGCGTCCTTCTGCGTCCGCCTCACCCTGATGCGCGTGACCATCCAAGCCATGCTCCCGTCTCTCGAGATGCTGATGATCGGCTCCTCGATGTCGTCCCACTCATAATACTTTGCACCCCTGAAATACCCCTCAAACTGCTTCCGCTCGGCCGCCTTGTTGGTCCGGTAGATTTTGCCCTCGCTGACCGAGATGAACTCTTCAGGGGAACTCTGCTGAAGTAAGTCGACGTCCGTTTTGAAGTGAGCTTCGCGGTCCACCTTGTGCAGGCGCAACAATTCTGCCTTTTCTTTTTCCAAGTCGACCGGCGTCTGCGTTTGAGCATGAGCGAGGCTCGAACTGATGACGAACAGTAGAATGGTAATTAACGACTTCACGATGGACTTCCGCCTTTGGACATAAGTTGACCTAACGCACCAGCCGTCTAACGTTGCGCTTCAGCTGCGGCGCGCGATCAGCATCCGAACTGAGCTGAAAGAAATTACTTGAGAAACATGCTATCGCGCCGTCAGCTGCAAGCGCTTATAGGTTGGGCCTCGCGCTTGGATTATGGCGATACCGATACATATTTCGCCAATACGCTAGCATTTTTATCAAACACTACGTCGTCTCTTCGGAGGAAGCTATCGTATACATAGGTATCGGTGCATTGCTCTTTGAATTTTCGCTGCTCAGGAGTAAGCCCCCACGTATCGCCATCATTACATTTCTCAATTCGATCAGGCTGGCCCATCAAAGCAATCACCTTCTGCTTGGAATCACCAACTTGAATTTGCGCATGCGCCCGCACGATCCTCCGATCTCTCGGATAATGACTTCCAGCCAAATAGAGAAGCGGAAGGCACACCACCAGGACTAAGGAAGTTACAAATGAGAACGCTTTTGAGATATCGTTTGGATAATCCCATGTCTTAGAAAACTGATTTCTTTTTAAACACTGCAATCAAGAAGAGGCCCAACGCCGGCCTTCAGCTGCGGCGCGCGATCAGCATTCAAGCAGAAGGAATAAGATTACTTGAGAAACATGCTATCGCGCCGTCAGCTGCAAGGCTTTGTTGGATGGCGCCGTTCAATAGCGACGACGCGCTTTTTCAAACAATAGGATATGACGCACCGAGGTCGAGGATATTTCGTATAGCTTGGTACCATCCAAGCAGATCATCAACGGCCACTCTCTTCCATTGTCAGCTGGAAACATTGCCAGCACTCTTTCTCCAACTACAACTGTTCCTTTCGCGGTCATAAACAGGCTTTCGCTCAATAATCATGCTCGAGCGGCCTAGAACATCTTGAAAAGCCTTACTAGCCGCTCCAGTAGATGGGAAGTCAAGATGCTCGAAGCTTAGGTTTACACCATCAGACGCCCTAAACGAACTAACATCACCCCGACCATCCGGTGGCATGACGATGGATCCGCGGGCTACATTGTCAAACCGAATGTACACTCTGTTGAAGACATAGGTGAGCACCAAACCGGCGACGAAGGCCAACAAGAGAGTGATAATAGGTGTAGAAAGACTCTTCATACATCTACGTATTCGTTTTTGTTTCACGCCGATAGTCATCGAATGTTTCAAAAACCAAGAGCCATCCAACGCTCGGCATCACCCGCCGCGCAGATAACTGCGATACGGCCAAGTCTTGCGGATGAAAGCCGCGCTATTGAGCGGTCACGTGCATGCCGTTGTTAGGCGGCGCTCCGCAGGCCCACTGGCGGCAACTTCCCAACACTGTCAGATTGAGCCGCAGCCGTAGACTGTGACTGGCGCACCTCCAATGGGCTGTGCGCCTGCCTGCTGTTTCCACTTCTCTACGTTCACGCCCTTCACAAGAAGCCAAAGGCAGAGTGACGCTTCGCCAACAAAGGCAGGAATTTAGAATGGCGGGGAATAACCGACAACAGGACATGACAGAAAAAAGATCGCAACAGGCGAGAAAAGAACAGCGGCGTAGAGGTCCGACTGCAAAACGGCTACACCGATTAGAAAAGGTAAGCAACGCAACGATGGGTTTAATGGATTGCTCATGTAGCTGTACAACATCATTCAACCAGATGCCTAACCGCTGCGCTTCAGCGGCCTGGCGACAACTCATCAGACGCAAGCTGTCGATGAGAGACACGCCGATTCCGGTCCGCTGGGCCGTCAACGGGCCAGCCAAGCGGTGCCGTCGTCGTAGAGGATGCGGACGACAATAGCCTGCCCGACAAGTCCGTCGCGCTCTCTTTTGCCGAGCGTGTAAACACTGATTCTCTGCGTCGGCGGTGAGGAAATGAAGACGGAGAGTTCTTTGCGCTTGCCGGGGCCTATCTTTTCGACGCTTGTGAACTCGCGCCGGCCCAGTTCCTCGCCCGTTGCCGGGTCCGTGAAGACGTAGTCCCAGTCGACCTCCTTAATCGCCTTCGGCCCGGAGTTGTGGACGGAGAGTTTATAGTTGAAGGCGTAGCGGGGCGGGGCGGGCGGGCGCGCCTTGGCGGCCGCTCCGGCGCGTTCCTCCCGCTCCTGCAGGACAGGCCCGGACCTACGCCTCTCTCTGGTAATGCGGCCGGGTATGTCTTTGAAATCCTCGACCGTGCCGCGGAAGGGGTTTTTCTCCCAGTCGATACGCTCCTTTGACCAGCTGTACTTGACGATTTGGACGTCGGGCGACCCTTCAAGCGGGGCGGCCGTCTGCGCGCACGCACCGGCCGCCGCGAACAGGACCGAAAACAACACGGCAACGACTCTCACAGTCTGTGTCCTCCTGGCTTTAAAGAGGGTAAGCGGCCCGGGCGAGGTATGGCCGAGTAGCTGTTTTGCCGGGCCGACATGATCGCACAGGCGCGACGATCTCAAGCCCGGTGAAGGGCATCGCTGCCCAGGTGTCCGGGTGAACATTGTCGATGTCCTAAGAGCCACCTTACGAACAGCGTCCTTTTTATGCGAAGCGGCCCGACGCTCCGCTTCAGCTGGTTCGCTCAACTCTATTTTGTCAAACAGTTTTTGTATGTCTTCTTCGGCTTTGGACGTTGTGTGAGGTGCAAGCATCAAAAGGATCCTAGCTTTTTGTGGCGAAAGATTGTCAGCAAAAATCGCGCCCGCCTCTTTCGGTGTTTTTCCCACCTTGAAACCGCATACAGGTAACACACGACCATTGGGTACACGTGTGGAGATGACAACCGGAATTCCTTTGCCAATCGCTTCTTGATTGCATCGTACATCGGGATATTGACGTTGCCCAATCCGAGTGGGTGAGTAAATTAGCTGACCATAGGCAATGGCATCGGCTACCCAAGAACCTCTCGCATTACTACTGCCAAGTCGCGCACCGCACGTTCGCCATCGCCCGCGTAGGCCGAGCCGTGCATCGTCGCGATTGTTCGCGGCTTAAGGTCGGCTAACCCCTGGAGGATGCCATCCGTATGCTTCGTGTAGGGCATGTAGTTGGCTAAAGGGCTCGCTTGATAATCGACCAGCGTCTTGCGCGCTCGCTCGATCACGTCAGACTCGGTCAACGGTTCAACATTCCCGCTCTGGTGAAAAAGGTTTGAGGAGAGTAACGTGCCGCCTACCTCCTCGAACAAAAGCCCCACTTCCCAGCAATGCGGTACGTGTGGTGTCTGGAGAAAGCGGAAGCGGCACTTCCCTGTGTTCAGCACCTCGCCGTCTGCCATACCGAGCGCCGGGCGAGTCGCGAAATCATTGATGCTGACCAGTGCCCCGACCATGCTACAGACCGGCTGCGCGGCCGGGGCCGTTTGGAGCCAGTCATTGAGCGAGCCACACTCGTCAGCCTCGAAATGGCTGAAGCCTATCCAGCGTATGCTTGACGGATCAATAATGCTTTCTACCGCATCCCGCACCAGTGGGAACATGCCTTTCATACCGGTATGAAACAGCAGCGGCTCATCGTCTTTGACGAGAAATTGATTGAACTGCAGGTCAATTTCGGGGATGTAGGTTGAGATGCGATACAGGTCGGGGGCGATTTCCGTAACGGCCATAATATTGCTCCTTAAAGTGCAAGATTAGAACAATTCTGCTGAAGGCTTTTATCTGAAATTTAGTCTTGATTCAGTAGCAAAGCGTAAGCCGCCTAACGGTTGAGTTCAGGTGGCGCGGGCGGTGACATGCAACCCGCGCCGGACAAAGCTAGTCGAGAGAGGCGCTATCCCGCGCTCACCTGCAACGAATTGTTAGGCCGCTACCGTCAATGTTGCTCATCTTCCCGCGCGCCGCAGCAAAACTACGCCCAAGAAGAAAGGCATGATCAATGGGACAGCCGGGACGTGGAGAAATACACCTGGCATGACGTACCACGGTGCCGAGAGCGCTGCCGGGTCCGGATACTGTAGAACACTGATCACGAGGAAGAACAATGCGATGAAGTTCAGGATGGCGTATGCAAGAGTTGCCTTGCGACCCAGCCATTCGATCCGTCCGAGGGAAGCCGCAAACGCCGCAGTCGCGACGTAGGTTAGAGCGCATCCAAGGAATAGAAGGATATCCAGACCTATTTGCAACGAGACGAACGCCGGAGGTATTTGCCCAGCGTGTCCTTTGGCGAAATACGCTCCGAACACAAAGGTATTCCAGGTGAGATACAGGGGGCTGGCGAGTATGATCGCTGCGAACCCGAGCGTCGAATAGAAGCGTTCGCCTGCTTCGCTCAGCGCTTCTCTGAGCGCCACAAATCCGATCGCTACCGCGATGGCCATTACAATCAGGACAAGGTAGCGCATTTGGTTCTCTGCCGCGGTTGCCACCCAAGGTGGGCCAATGCCGACCCAGAGGAGAGCAACGATCGTAAATGGTGCCACAAGCAGTGCACCGGACAGCCCGAGCTGCCGGAGACCCTGCACATCGGCTCTGATTGCCCGTGCACCCAGCGTCCACGCCGCGATCCATATCGCCGCGAACAGTACTCCTCCGATGACGTGATACACGCCCGGGATGCGAAGGGAGCGCACAGCGGCGGCGATGATTACGAGAAATGGAGTTGCGCAAAGGAAGACGTAACTCAGGCGTCGGTTGAAACGTTCGAGTGGCATCTCTATCCCTCCAGTGAAAGCGGCCTAACGCTTGGCTTCAGCTGCGGCGCGCGATCAGCATCCAACTGAGAGAAAAGGATTACCTAAAGAAACATGCTATCGCGCCGTCAGCTGCAAGGCTTTGTTGGATTGCGCCCTGAGAATGTTAACGCGACAGTTTAAGCTTTTCGCGGACTAGTTGTGTTTTCGACTCACGAAACCTGCCGATTACGAAAAAAATTTGGCGCTTCGTACGTTACAAAGTCTGCCTCGATGTATGCGGGCTGGCTTGAATCAGAGACTGTTTAGTCTGTGTTGGCAATTGAGTTGCTTAGGTCATTGACAGAACCAGGCTGGCTTGAGATCACAGACTGAAGTCTGTGCCACTTCACTCGGGTATAGGCAATGCGGAATCCGTTCCGCTCGGCGTTGCGCTGCGACCCGCTGCCTGGCAGCGCTCCCATCATGGCAATATCGCAGCCCTGTTGTGCGGCATAACGCAAGCGACCTTCAAGCAAAGCGAGTTGTGCACCCTGCTTTCGTCCTTCCGGGATCGTGCTGGCTCCTGCTAGAAGTGCCACCCCTTCAGAAATACTCAGCGCACCCGTAGCAATTGGTTCGCCTTCCAATTCCGCGAAGAACGCAAGAGCCGCGGTTCGTTTCGCACTCACTTGCCCTAACTCTTTGAAGAAGTCCTCTAACTCGCTCGTCTCACTCCAGCCTCGTGCCGCTGTTTGCGCCCAGAGCTCCTGCTCGCCAGGATGAATTAACCGTACCTGAATTCGTTCATTGCGCGACGCCGCGAGACGAAGGTCCTTAGATATTGGACGATACATGACACTGGTGAATTCCATCGGATGGTAGCCACGTTCATTCAGCAGCGCTACCGCTGACGGATCAGCAAGCGGGCAAACCTCGTGAAATATCTCTGCGCCGCGAACGCTGAAGAATTCTTCGATCTCATCCAACCTAGGACCAGTAACTGGCTGAGATATTCCCAAGCCGAAAGTTTGAGTCACCGGGGAAGACGGTCCATCGTACATTGCATACGCTCCGCCGATTTCCACCCATCGTGCGCCGCTGTCGGGAAAGGCCCTGGCTCGAGCTTCGACAAAGTCTGCATTGCTCAGCGCCTCGGTTTTTTCGAGGCGACGCGCCAGAGTTAAGTCGGAGAAGGGAAATGAGTTTTCGCCGGTAATTGCCGTGACCTCCAATTAGTTATTCAGTCCGCTTATTCTCACTGGCCGGCTGCTCGTTGATCCAGACTGTCTTGATGTTCACAAACTCCCGAATGCCGAATTCACCTAACTCGCGGCCGTAACCCGAGTTTTTTATTCCACCAAAAGGTAAGCGAGGATCGGAAGCTACCATGCCATTGATGAAAACGCACCCTGCCTCCAGTTCCTCAATGAAGCGGGACTGCTCCTGGGAGTCATTCGTCCAGGCGGCCGCTCCCAGGCCGAAGGCAGTGCTGTTGGCTAACTCAATAGCGTCATCGATTGTCCTGGCGCGAAACAACATCGCCACCGGGCCGAACACTTCTTCACAGGAAGCTGGTGAGCCTGCAGGTATGTTGGCGAGGACGGTGGGTTCATAAAAATTACCAACACGGTCGACTCTCTTGCCACCGCACAAGAGGTGCGCGCCCGCGGCCACGGATGTTCTTACTTGGGCCTCCACGTCTTTCAGAATCTGCTCGGTTGCCAGTGGACCAATGTCAGTGGAGTCATTCAAGGGATCGCCTACGCGAAGTGCCTTCATCTCTTCAACGAACCTGCGCTCGAATTCGGGATACACATCTGCGGAAACGATGAAGCGTTTGGCGGCAATACACGATTGACCACTGTTGATTGTGCGAGCCTTTACGGCTGTGGTGATCGCTTCATCCGTCTTCGCAGAAGACATGACTATGAATGGATCGCTACCGCCTAGTTCGAGTACGGTTTTCTTAATCTGCTTACCGGCAATGCTGGCAACGCTTCGTCCCGCGGGTTCACTACCGGTGAGAGTGGCTGCTGCGACACGCCGATCCTTTATCACGCTCTCGACCACGTCAGAACCAATCAGTAGGGTTTGGAAGGCTCCATCGGGAAATCCTGCCTGCTGGAAGATCTCTTCAATTGCCAGTGCACACTGTGGCACGTTTGAAGCGTGCTTGAGCAGACCGACATTGCCGGCCATCAGCGCTGGTGCTGCGAAACGGAAAACCTGCCAGAAAGGGAAGTTCCAGGGCATAACGGCGAGCACGGGGCCCAGCGGCTGAAAGTGAACATAACTCCTGGCGGCATTTGTTTCGACCAGTTGATCCGCGAGGTGCCGTTTCGCTGTTTCCGCGTAATAGCGGCAGACCAGTGCGCACTTCTCAATTTCCTGCCCGGCGCCCTTAATCGGTTTGCCCATCTCGATAGTCATCAGCCGGGCAAGCCTGCTCTTGTCCGACTCGAGTAACTCCGCAGCGCGCAGCATTAGCGACTCACGTTCTCGAAACGAAGTGTTGCGATAATCACGAAACGTGTCTGCGGCTCGCTGAAGCTTTTCCTCGAGTTGTGCCTGGGTCAGTGATTCGAATGTTTGTAAAGTCTCGCCTGTTGCTGGGTTGATGGTTGCGATAGACATGATGTCTTTGATTCCCGGGATTGTCTGTCCTAGCTGGCAATTATAGCAATGATATAGAAGTCATCCGGCACTCAGCATGCGGAAGTCCACTCAATCACAGAACCATTGGCTACCGCAAATGGTTCTGTGCCCGAGTGGCCACTGCTACTGCGTGAGCGTACTATCCTCACTGTGATAAAGAGGATACGAATGAAATCGTGAAATTATGGTGATAGAGAATAGTTGCCCATGCCGAAAACCCAGCCATTAGACAAGTTTGCAATTGCGGCAGCGTTACAGGAAATCAGCAGCCTCCTCGAGTTGAAAGGCGGCGTCAGCCGGTACAAAGCTCGCGCCTATCAAACCGGAGCGCGGGCGGTTGCTGCTGTCGCTGGCGACATTGGCAGGACGATCCATGAAGATCGACTTACAGCCATCCCCGGAATTGGAAATGCACTCGCTTCGCAAATCAAGGAACTTCACTTAACCGGATCGTCTTCGGTGCTGGAAGATCTAAGAAAGGAATTCCCACCGGGCATCGTCGAGCTCTCTGGTTTGCCAGGATTAAGTGCTCCTAAGATTGCCCAACTGCATGAGGCGCTAGGAGTGACTTCAATTGCCGATCTTCAAGCCGCCGCTGAAGCAGGCAGAGTACGCGATGTGAAAGGCTTCGGCGCCAAAACTGAGCAAAGACTTCTCGAGCTTATTGCCGATCATGTCCGCGACCGCAAAACCAAGAAACGTCTCCATATTCACCACGCGCAAAGGATTGGCGACCGGGCCCTAAATTACCTGCAGGCAGCACCTGAACTCGAAAAGGCATGTCTCGCAGGTTCCTTGAGACGTTGGAAAGAAACTGTCGGCACCATCTCCATCGTCGCGAGCTCCAGCCGGCCGGAAACCCTAGTCGAACATTTTCTGAGGTTTCCGCTGATTGTGAAGGTCGAAGATCAGACTGATACAAGCTGCGCAGTTGAGCTGGCTGAGGGTGCCAGAGTCTCATTGAGAGCGGTCGAACCGAACCAGTTTGCGTTGGCCCTGTTTTGGGAAACAGGCGCTGAGGCGCATGTCAACAAATTGCAGGAGATTGCCAGCCGCAAGGGGTTGGATCTGAATCGCCAGAGTCTAAAGATCAAAATCAACCACGCGAAAAAAGGGAAGGCTTTGAGCTCGGGACGGCGCCCTTTCGAAATTCGGAACGAGGAAGATGTTTACCCGTTGCTGCACATGCAATACGTACCGCCGGAGTTGCGCGAAGACGAAGGGGAAATCGAAGCTGCGCTTAACAAAACACTTCCCGAAGATCTGGTTACGCTGGCCGACATTCAGGGCATGGTTCATTGCCATACAACCTATTCTGACGGCAAAAACTCAGTTGAAGAAATGGCTCGAGCCGCGGAAGCTATGGGTATGAAGTACCTGACCATCACGGATCACTC
>JAMQPH010000573.1 GCA_023717605.1 Pyrinomonadaceae bacterium | reverse complement strand
AGTGTTTTTTCTTGACAGGCCGCCTCTATTGGCTGTCCCCGCCTCAAGTTTGAATGTCACTCAGCGTAAGAGCGGGGACAGGGTCCGCCTTCCTGACTGCAAATTAATGTGAGGCTTGAGCAGTCCTCTTAGGATTCACTTCAACAATGCGCGCAATTGATCTCTTCATCATCTTTGGATACCTGATAGGCATTGTCCTGTTTGGGGCTTGGTTTGCTCGCAAGCAAAAAACTACGAAAGATTATTTCCTGGGGGATCGCTCGGTGCCCTGGTGGGCTGTCGCCGCCTCGATAGTGGCGACTGAAACTTCCACGATTACCTTTATCTCGGTTCCCGGAATAGCCTTTGCGCGCGGCGGGAATTTCCAGTTTCTGCAGCTTGTCTTCGGCTACCTTCTCGGGCGCATCGTAATCTCCCTGCTTTTCATTCCATCGTACTTCCGCGGCGAACTGATGACTGTCTACCAGCTTCTTGATCGTCGCTTCGGTGGCCAGATCAAGGTTCTGGCAGCCTCGCTTTTCGTCGTCATGCGCAATATCGCCGATGGAATTCGACTGCTGCTGACCGCAATCGTGCTAGCCGCCGTCTACACGTCTTTTCAGCCCACCGCTAATGCCGAAACAATAATCATTGCTTCAATAGTACTAATTGGCGCCGCGATGATTATTTTCACTTACTTCGGTGGCATGGAGGCGGTGATCTGGGTAGAGGTAATTCAACTAGGCATTTATATCGTTGGCGCTGTTGCTGCCGCGGTTATCCTGACTACTTCGATTGATGGCGGCCTGAGTACAGCCGTGGCTATGGCGACGCGGTACGGCAAGTTTTCGCTCTTCGATTTCTCGCTCGATTTTACGAAGACCTTTACTTTCTGGGCCGGCTTGATCGGCGGTTGCTTTTTGACCATGAGTACGCACGGAACGGATCAATATCTGGTGCAGCGTTACCTATGCACCGACCGTCCGAAGCGCGCTGCTGCCGCCCTGCTGAGCAGCGGCGCGGTCGTCCTGGGTCAGTTCATCGGTTTTCTTTTTATTGGGGTCCTTTTGTTTGCTTTCTATCATCCGTTTACAGATCCTGCATACGCCACCGCACCTGCGACTTCGTTTCCTTTCACTGGCGGCGACCGCGTGTTTCCGGACTTCATCACCCGGCATCTTCCGCCGGGACTGTCGGGACTGGTGGTGGCGGCCATCTTCGCCGCCGCTATGTCTTCATCGCTAAACGCAATCGCCGCGACTGCGATGAATGACCTTTACAAGCCGTTGCGTCCGCGTCGCACTGACAAGCATTATCTTAAAGTGTCACACGTGCTCACGCTTTGTTGGGGGGTGGCACAGATCGCCGTAGCTCTAGTGCTGCGAAATAAGAACCGCTCAGCGCTGGATCTGGCGCTATCAATTGCTTCACTTATCAACGGTCCGATTCTGGGAGTATTTCTGGTCGGAGTTTTTCTAAAGCGTGTCAGCCAGGCCCCCGCCTTGATCGGCATGCTTGTTAGCCTGGCCGCGATGCTCTACATCTATTTTGCGACCCGCATCGCCTGGACCTGGTACGTCTTTATTGGCAGCGGCATTACTCTTGTAGTTGCCTGGTTGGCAAGCCTGGCTTTCGAATCGGCGCCAAAAAGCAGACAGGATGAACTTGCGCCACGTGGCGCGGTTGAATAACACTCGGCCGGGGAGAAGAGATTTGAAATGATTCGATTGTGTTCATTTATCCGTTCTATTGTTTGCTTAGTTGCGGTCATCACGCTTTGCGTCGCACTCGCGTGGCCCGGGAATGCGGCGTTCAACGATTTGCAACCTTCGAGACGGGTTATTGGCGATTTGGATTCTGCCCCGAAGGTAAAGCCGTTCCCTCGAGAGCCTTCGCGTGATGCTCTGAAGTGGGCCGACAAAGAGCTGGGGCGCATGTCCGTCGAACAAAAGATCGGTCAACTCATCTCAGTAGGTATCAATGCCACGTTTCTCAATCAGGATAGCGATGCATTTCGCGTTTTGAAGCGGCAGGTTGAAGAGAACCACATCGGCGGCCTCATTCTTTTCCGCGGATCTGTCTACGAGTCGGTGTTTCTGGTAAATCGCATGCAACAGTTGGCCCGCTATCCACTCCTGATCTCAGCCGATCTCGAAGCGGGGGCAGGCATGCGCTTTGACGACACCGTCAACTTTCCCTGGAACATGGCGGTCGGAGCCACCGGCAATCCTGACCTGGCGCGCCGGCAGGGCGAAATCACGGGGCGTGAGGCCCGGGCACTGGGAGTGCAACAGGTCTACGCGCCGGTGGTCGATGTGAATAACAACGCGGCCAACCCGGTGATCAACGTGCGTTCATATGGTGAAGACCCGGCAGACGTTGCACGCTTTTCGGCGGCGTTCACGTTGGGCGCCCAAAGCGCCGGAGTGATAGCCACAGCCAAGCACTTTCCGGGGCACGGCGATACGGCAGTTGATTCGCATCGAGGTTTGCCTGAAATTAATGTGGGACGCGACCGGCTGAACAACGTCGAGCTGGTACCGTTCCGCGCGGCGATCGATGCGGGAATAGGATCGGTGATGGTGGCCCACGTGGGCTTACCTCAGATCGATCCCACGTCAGTCAAGCCTCTGCCGAGGGAGAAAAGAATCGGACCGATTGATACGGATCAAGCCGGCGAGATCATCGCCGAGAGCGTTGCAATTCCGGCGACGGTATCGCCGGTGATCGGCAAAATCTTGCGAGACGATCTCAAGTTTGGCGGCCTGATTGTCACTGACGCTCTCATCATGAGTGGCTTAACGATCTATTTCAACCAGGATGAAGCAGCGGTACGAGCCCTGGAGATGGGCGCCGACCTGTTGCTGAAGCCTGCGGATCCGGATGCGGCTTTTCGTGGCGTACGAGAGGCGGTTCGGAGCGGCCGGTTGACAGAGAAGCGAATAGAAGAATCCGCACGCCGGTTGCTGGCGGCGAAATACGATCTTGGACTAGTCAAACAACGACTCACGCCTCTCGATGAGATCGATCGCATCGTTTCCAGCCGTGAAGTCGGTACGTTGGCCAGTGAGATTGCCGAGCGCGCGATCACGCTGGTGCGAAACGACGACAATCTGGTGCCGCTCAGTAGCCTAAAAGCCGATGCGCGCATTTTCAACCTGGCCATTACTAACGGAGATGATCGCTTGTGGATCGCCAACAGCTTCGCGGGAACGATGGCCCGCTCCGGCCGGAGGCTTGAAACCATGGTGCTCGACGAACGCTCTTCGGAAGTTGATGTGCAGAAGGCAATTGAAAAGGCAACCGGAGCTGACGTTGTAATAGCCTCGCTCTATGGACGGGTACGAACCGGGCAGGTTCGCAGTGTAGGTTTGCCGGAGCCCGGAGCGCGGACGCTGTCGGCACTAATCTCCGGCAAGAGACCGATTATTGGTCTCAGTTTTGGCAATCCTTATTTGCTCCAAAGTTTTCCCGAACTGCGCACCTACATAGTTGCCTATGGCGACATGCCAAGTTTGCAGCAGGCGATGGCCCGCGCGGTACTTGGTCAGATAGATATCACCGGAAAGTTGCCGATCTCTTTGCCTGGTCTATATCCCCGCGGCACCGGGATTCAGTTGAAGGCGCAGGCTCGGTAGTAGACCGGCTTGGTAAGGGGCGTTGTGAAAAGCCGAAGAGTACCTAAGATAATTTGCACGTCAGCTAGGGTGGTTTTCCCTGTGTTTTCGGCTTCGCCGCCCCCAGTGCGGTAAGGGCTATGCCTTACCGGAGCCCATCAATATTGAATTGAGGCTATGCCTCTGCGAGTCTGACGGAGGCATAGCCTCAGTAAAACCGGATAGTTCACGGTAAGGCTGAGCCTTACCGCACTGGGGGCGGCGAAGCCGAAAACTGCAGGGAAAACCACCCTTCCCGACGCAAAATTAGGAAGGCTTGAACTGTCCTTTAGGCATCACAGCTTAGTTTTCTAACGATCAGCATGACACCAACTTCACGTTTTCGTGGTTCTGTTGTTCTTGTTATTTTCCTCTGCCTATCGCTAGACGCCTTTGCCCAACTCTCTCGCGCAAATCCCGAAGCAGTCTCGCTTTCGAAACCACAGCTCGAACGGATGGATCCGGTAATTGTTGACTCGATTGCCAAGCGCGAATTGCCCGGTGCCGTGGTTCTGGTTGCCCGAAAGGGTCGAGTCGTCTGGCGCAAAGCTTACGGCTCGCGTGCAGTGGAGCCAGTTAAGGAACCGATGACACCGGACACCATCTTCGATGTTGCCAGTCTGACCAAAGTTGTGGCTACCGCGACCAGCATCATGATTCTGGTCGAACGCGGTAAGGTGCGTCTGAGTGATCCCGTTTCGAACTACATTCCGGAATTAAAAGGAGAGGGGCGAGAAAGGATCACAATCGAGCTTCTCCTGACCCATCGATCCGGTTACGCTCCAGATTTCGATCTAAAAGAGCGTTGGACCGGATACGACGAAGCAGTCAAGAGACTGATCAAGGAACCGTTGCGAAATCCGCCGGGAGCGCGCTTCGTTTACAGCGACATTGGCTACATCGCTTTGGGCGAAGTTGTTCGCCGAGCCAGCGGAATCACTCTCGATAAGTTTGCGCGCCAGAACATCTTTGTGCCTTTAAAAATGCGCGATACGGGTTTTCGTCCTTCGCGTTTGCTTAGGAAGCGAATTGCGCCCACCGAGAAACGGCGTGGCCAAATGAGCTACCTCGGCGACTCTGCGGAAAACACCGGGGCAGAGGGAGAGGAATGGTTGCGTGGTGAAGTTCACGATCCGACTTCCTATCGTATGGGTGGAATCGCGGGACATGCCGGACTATTTTCAACTGTCGACGACCTGGCCTTGTATTGCCAGATGATCCTGGGCGGAGGTCAATATCGTGGGGCTCGCATTCTTAGTCCGCTCTCGGTTGCCGAAATGACGCGTCCACGACTGGTTACTGAAGCCGGCTGGACCCGCGGACTCGGCTGGGACGTCAACACGAGCTTCTCCACAAATCGAGGCGACCTGTTCCCGCTAGGTTCATACGGTCATACGGGTTTCACCGGCACTTCAATTTGGATCGATCCGGCGACCGGAATGTTTTTGGTCTTCCTGAGCAATCGGGTGCATCCCGATGGCAAAGGGGACGTCGCCTCACTGCGAGGTAAGGTAGCTTCAATCGCCGCAGGAGCTGTCACTGATCAGGGAGCGGCCGGAAAAGCCAGGCGGGAGCTATCGCAGCACTACGAAAACTTGAACAAAGACCTGGGTCGCTTTACCGCTTCTCGCAATCAGGCATCAGGTTTTGCGCCCAACGTCACCGATGTAAGAGTGTTAACGGGCATTGACGTGCTCGAGCGAGATGGTTTCAAACAACTGGCCGGCAAGAAAATCGGTCTTGTTACTAATCACACGGGTAAGAACCGCGCCGGACGGCAGACCATTGACGTGCTAAGTAAAGCTCCTGGCGTCGAGCTGGTCGCACTGTTTTCGCCGGAGCATGGAATTCGCGGTAGCGCCGACGAAAAGGTTTCCGATTCAAAGGATGAGCAGACGGGACTTCCCATATATTCGCTTTACGGCGAGACGCGCCGGCCAAAACCGGAACAATTGAAAGGCCTCGACGCACTTGTCTTTGACATTCAGGATATCGGCACACGTTTTTACACTTACATCTCAACTCTCGGTTACGTAATGGAAGAAGCCGCCAAGGCAGATCTGCCCGTCTTTGTTCTCGACCGCCCAAACCCAATTGGTGGCCTGGAAGTCGAAGGGCCTATCGCGGATGCTGGTACGCTTTCCTTCACTGCATATCACACGATTCCCGTGCGACATGGCTTGACGATCGGAGAGCTGGCCCAATTCTTCAATCAAGATCGGAAGATCAATTGCGATCTGCGTGTGATCAAAATGGAAGGCTGGCAGCGGGAGATGTGGTTTGACGCGACGAACCTGACGTGGGTCAACCCGTCGCCGAATATGCGTAGTTTGACCGAGGCGACGCTCTATCCCGGCGTTGGTCTTTTGGAGACGACCAACGTCTCAGTTGGTAGGGGAACAGATACGCCTTTTGAACTTATCGGAGCGCCCTGGATTGACGGGCAACAACTCGCGGCAGCCTTGAATCAGCGCCGTCTGCCCGGTGTGAGATTCGTTCCGGTGCGCTTCAAGCCTTCAGCTTCAGTATTCAAGGGCGAAGAATGCCAGGGTATTAACGTCATAATTACCGACCGCGCAGCGTTTCGTCCCGTTCTAACCGGAATTGAGATCGCAGTGGCATTGAGACGACTTTATCCAGAGCAATGGAAAGTTGAAGGGTACGGACGACTCCTGGTAAACGCTGCCACTCTGGAGCGGGTGAAGCGCGGCGATGCAGCTGAGGACATTGTGCGATCGTGGAATGCGTTGCTGGATGAGTTTCGCGGTCGGCGGGCGCAGGCTCTTTTGTACTAGGTAGCTACCCACGAGGCTCACCTCGCTGCTGAAGAACAAGCACGATCCACGAAACCACACGAAACCGCACGAATGGAACCTCAATTCGTGCTACTTCGTGTGATTTCGTGGATCGCTTTACTGCTTCCTGGTTTGGCACCTAATCAACCAGCACTGCTGCCATCCACTTGCGCACCGAATTTATGAGGAAGAAGCTTGAGGCTTGTCGAAGGTGTTCTTTGTAAATTACTCGCTCGCGAATTTTACCCTCGGCAAGAAGTTCCTCTCGAAAGGTGCCGGCCAACAACCCCGAGTTTTGTGGAGGCGTGAACAGTTCGCCATCCACCTTTACCACAATGTTGGCCACACTCGACTCGGCGACCTCTCCTCGCTCATTCCATAAGATCACGTCATCACATTCAGGTCGTTGCGCCATTGCCTGGTCGTAAACCACGCGATTCGTAGTCTTGTGAAAGAGGAACTTGTCGTTTGAATCCACCGGTCTCGCGGCCAGCGCGACGCGCAACACTCCGCGGCTGGCGCTCGGGAGCTGAACAGCGTCGATCTCAATCTCTCCAGCCTTCGACAGCAGCAAGCGAATCTTCCAGCTGTCACTCGCACAGCTTGCAACAGCACGCTCGAGTTTGCAAAGAACCTGCTCCTCCGGAAAATGGAAGTTGAAGTACCTCGCTGATGCTTTAAGTCGATCGAGGTGCCGGTTCAAGAGAAAGAGTTCGCCGTTCTCGAGGAGAATGGACTCAAGCAGTCGAAAGCGTGGGATCGGGGCAGTCAGAAATGAGCTCTTTAAAAGACACTCGTCGTACTCGCGTTCGGCGGTGGAATCGATCGTGATACCTCCGCCAACTCCAAAAGTCGCAACGCCCGACTCTGAGTCCAGCACAACTGTGCGAATGGCGACATTGAACACGCAATCACCACCGGGCCGTATGAAGCCGATCGTGCCGGTGTAGATCCCACGTGGAAACGGTTCAAGCTCACGAATAATATCCATGGTGCGAATCTTGGGCGCGCCCGTAATGGAACCACACGGGAAGAGAGCGGCCATCACTTCGGCAAGCCCCACATTACTCCGCAAGCCTGATTCGACTGTTGAAGTCATTTGCCAGAGAGTTTCGTACCGCTCAACCTCAAACAGTTTCGATACTGCGACCGAGCCGGGAATAGATACCTTGCCCAGGTCGTTCCGCAGGAGGTCGACGATCATGACGTTCTCTGCGCGATCCTTCGGCGACTCCGCCAACTGCCGCGCTCGTTCCATGTCCTCCTCGGCCCACCGCCCGCGATCAATGGTGCCCTTCATCGGCTTTGTTTTGATGGAATCGCCGCTGCGCTCGAAGAAGAGCTCCGGCGAGATACATAAGAGTTTGTACCTTCCCAGATCGATGTAAGAACAATACTCGGCGCCTTGCGCAATACAAAGGGTTTCGTACCAGGCGCTTGAATCACCGTTAAAGTGCGACAGCAGGGGAAAGGTGTAGTTGACTTGATAGGTGGCACCCCTGGCTATGAGGTCGCGAATACGCCTGACAGCGTCGCTGTATTCTGAGGGTGAAACTTGCGACTCCCAGGCTGTTAGCTCGTAACTCCCGGCATTGAATTCCGGCGCCATGCTTGGTGCTGCTGGTTTTTCAGGCGTTGCGGGTTTATCAAACACTGCCGCCCAAGCCAGAGGAAGTAATCCCGGAGTGTGGGTCTTCAGCGCGTCGTCAAAAGCAGGAGCGGCTTCATAGCTCAACATGAGCACGACCCAGGCCCCTGACTTTGCTGCGGACTCTGCAGCTCTAAGCAGGGGAACAACCTCTTCGAGTCGGGCGGCGGAATATGTCGTCAGTGGTGAAGAGAACGCTAGATGCAAACCCTTGGCTTGAGTGTCAGACGAACCGAACATCACCTCGGGCATGCGCGGGAGTCTACTATCAAAAGCAATGAGGGCAGAAACCTCAAACGGGCGCGTAGGTGAAATTCCACTTCGAAACAAGTATCAGCAGGATTTATCGAAATGATAAAAATCTTTAGCTACCATTATTCGACAAGCGCACCTATAATTGGCGTCTGACATCGGCAACCATCTAGGCGTTGAAAGGTTCTTTGCGCCGTTTCTGATCAAACGAATAGCAACTTGCATGACAGAAAGCATTCGTCATGCGTGAGAGTTAGCCTGACTTTTGACTGAACGGCCGACTAAAGGTTCGTCATCCCGTAAACAAAGCGTGCTCATACGACCTTTACCGGGTAGCCCATTCCAACCTCTGTTGATTAAGGAGTCTCGAAGATGAGAAAAAGTAGTACCACCACTCTCTGGCTTTCTATTCTGGTGTTGCTGTGCGCGAGTTCGGTGTCTTTCGGCCAGGGTACGACTTCTCGCGTAACAGGAACTGTGCAGGATGCCAACGGCGGGGCTCTTGTCGGTGTCACCGTGACTCTTACGAACGAAGCAACCAAAGTTTCCTTTACGACTGAAACGAGCGACAGCGGAGCGTATGCGTTTGATTTAGTTCCAGCCGGAAACTACAGCGTTGCAGTTGAAAGGCAAGGCTTCAAAAAGTTTTTGAGTACCGGCAACGCCGTTAACGTCAATCAACCGGCAACTGTCAATGTCGCGCTTGAGCCTGGCGCCGTGACGGAGTCCGTGACAGTGATAGCTTCTGTGGAACAAGTGCAAACCAGTACTTCCGGCAATATTGGAAGCACGATTGAACAAAGAACACTGGAGAGCTTGCCGATTGTCGGAACCCGAGGCAGAAATCCGCTCGACCTGCTCAATTTTCAGCCCGGCGTTGTTTTCGGAGGAAACACCGGGGGAGCTGTTAACGTGAACGGTTCGCGTGACCGCGCCTTTAATTTCACGCTTGATGGAATTGACATCAACGAATCAACGGCCGGCGGTTCAAACTTTACTCCCCTTCGCCCAAATCCCGACTCGGTGCAGGAATTCCAGGTTGTGACTAGCAACTTTACGGCCGAGTTGGGACGCAGCAGTGGGGCGCAGGTAACTTTGATAACTCGTTCCGGAACGAGTCAGTTTCATGGCAATTTGTTCGAGTACTATCGCACACCAAGATTTGACGCTAAGAGTTATCCCGTCACCATTGCCGGACTGGCCAAAGACCAGTTTGTTCAGCATATTTTCGGCGGCAGTCTCAGTGGCCCACTCTTTGATCCCGGCTTTGGCGAAGGCGGGAAGGGCTTTCGACTGTTACGAGATAAAGCGTTTTTCTTTGTCAATCTCCAATTGCTTCGCGCCTACGATACGGCATTGGTAGCACGAACGGTTTATACGCAAGCGGCGCGGCAAGGTCTGTTTCGTTATGTTGTCGGCAGAGCCAACGCTCCGGCGGGAACCGCAACGGCGGCGGTTGATGGTAGCGGAAATCCGATCCTTCCGGCTTGCAGCGGGACCCCACCGACAAATGCGCCGTGCATTTCGTCCTATAACATAGCCACAAATCCGACGGGGATTGGACTTGACCCGACGTTGTCGGGGATCATCAACTCGATGCCCCTGCCAAATAATTTTACGGGCGGCGATGGCTTGAATACGGCCTCTTTCAATTTTGCTTCTCCGCAACACGAGAAGCAGTATGACTTTGTCACCAAGCTCGATTTCAAACTCCGAGAAAACAGTTTGCTTTACGTTCGCTACGCTCAGGGAAGTCAAACAAGTTTAGGCGATTCGGCAAACGCAGGTCGTCCGGTTTTCCCCGGTTCGCCGAATTTTGTGGATACAGGTCGCACTCCAAAGAACTTGGCTGTTAACTGGCGATGGTCGCCTTCCGCAACAGTGACTAATGAAGCGATCTTCGGAATCAGTAAATTCTTTTTTACCTTTGCCACACCTAATCCGGATCCGAACATGCCTTTCACCTTCCTGAATCCGGCTACGCCAAACACAAATTTTTCCTACAATGCGAGAGGTGTAAGAACGTTCCAGTTGGTTGACAACCTGACTCTTCTTAAGGGGTCGCACACTCTCAAGGTTGGAACAAATCTCCGTTTTGGTCGCCACACTGATGACCGGTCGAATGTCGCTGGTTCAGCGATCGAGCCGGTTGTAACTTTTAGCGGTGTGGCAGGTTTCACCGGATTTGGTTTACCGGTTGCCGGAGCAACCAGCATAAATACCAACGACTTGACGCGGCTTCAAAACACGATAGTCGACGAGCTGGGGAGAATCGGCAATGTCTCGCAGGCTTTTGTTTTAGATCCGAGTAATCCGAGTGCCTTTGCTCCAGCGGGAACAAGATGGCTCAACAGCGCTTCGTACCCTGAGCTGGATTTTTATATTCAGGACAATTGGCGCTTCAGACCAAACCTGGTTTTTGACCTTGGATTGCGATGGGAAGCCAAGCTACATCCCAGCGTTGATGGCAGACCAATTCTGATTCCGGATCAACCGGTAAAATTAGGCGCGGCGCCATCCAACACTTTGAAATGGGTTGAGGGCGACGTGTTCAAAAATGCGAATGTGTTCATGCCTTCGGTTGGGTTTGCCTGGGACCCCTTCAAGAGCGGAAAGACTTCAGTCCGGGCAAACTACCGGATTGCGTCGGATAGAATCGCCACATTTTTGTTTGGTTCGTCCATCTTCCAAAGCACACCGGGAAACAATGTAGCCGTCACGAATTCCGCCTTCGGACAAGCCGGCGGTCTTTATCGAAACCTTGGGCCCGTAATTGCTGGTCTGACTCCGACGAGTTCGCCGGAAACTCTGCGCCAACCAGCGTCCTTCGGAACAGGGTCAATCAACGTCATGGACCCCGATCTGCAGTTTCCGCAGGTTCACGAATGGTCTCTAAGTTTTCAGAGAGAAATCGGGAAGAATGTCGTTGAAGTAAATTACATCGGCAAGCACGCTGTTCATCTGCTTGGTGGATACAACGTAAACCAAACCAACGTCTTCGCTTCGGTTCCGGGCGTCGCCGAAAGTAGTTTTCTAGATGCTTTCAACCGGATAAGAGCCAGTTCAACCTACAACAGTCCGCTAATCAATTTGATCATGTCGGGCAGTGCGTCAAACAACGGAGGAACCGCCAGATTTCGGGCTCTCAACACGGCAGCCATCACTC
>JAMQPH010000569.1 GCA_023717605.1 Pyrinomonadaceae bacterium | reverse complement strand
GTTCCTTCGCCTTCGCTCTTGGTCGTAAAGAAAGGGTCGAAGATCCTCGGCAGGACCGCTGGCGGAATGCCCGATCCCGTATCACGTACCTCAATCAGGCAGACCCCTTCGACCACGGATGTTCGAATCGTCAGCCCCCCTCCGTCTTTCATCGCTTGCACCGCATTCAATACCAAGTTCATCAGCACCTGCTCAATCATGTGCCGATCGAGCATGACATTCGGCAACCCCTGACCGAATCCCGTTTCCAACATGATTCGGTTCGGGGCAAAGAGGTGCGTCGTCAAAACCAACACCCGATCGACGACATGATTGATGTCCGTCAGCGCAAACTCCGGCTCATGCTGCTGGGAGAAATCGAGGAGCTGCCGAACAATCTTTTGCACACGCCGCACACCGTCTTCCATCGAGACCCGATATTCTTCAAGCCGGCTCGACGACAGTGTCCCCTTCCGTAAGTTGTAGAGGCAGTTGAGGATGCCCCCCAGGGGATTATTGATTTCGTGGGCCACCCCTGCGGCGAGCCTTCCGACCGAAGCCAGCTTCTCAGAATTCCTGATCCGCTGCTCCAGCTTCTTAGTCTCGGTCATGTCGCGCGCGATGCCCAGCACTCCCAGAATCGCTCCCTCGACCCCGTGCAACGGTGAAACACTGACCATCACAGCCCTCGGCTCCCCCGTGCGAGTTACCACTTCGACCTCATAGACCTGCTTCGCACCGATATCCAAGGTACTCTTGAGACGCCTCCCTCGATGGCGCTTTGAGAGAAGGGCGAGGTACGGGCGCCCGAGCAGATCGTCTTTACGGTAGCCCCATGCTTCGATCTTGCTGTTGACATAGGTGAACCGTTGCTCGGTATCAAGGGTATAAATGACATCGTTGGCGTTCTCGAGCAGATTTTCAAGATACTGCTTGGTCTCTTCAATCTCCCGCGTGCGCTCTTTTACGTTATGTTCCAACTCTTCTCGGTAGGTCTCCAGCTGCTGTTCGAGCCGCTTCCGGTCAGTAATGTCTCGCAACTGCACCATGACCAACAGTTGGTCTGCCACTCCGACTCGGATCAAATCCATTTCAGCCGGAGTCTCCGGCCCATCGGCATGGCGCACCATGATCTCCTGGGTGGACACTTTCCGCTGCCCCGAAATGATGTCGCCCAACCATACGTGTAACGAATCGTGATAGCCGGAGAGAACAACTTCGAACAGACTGCGGCCGACGACGTTCGTCTCCGCATACCCCAGAGCTTGCTCCTCACGTTTGTTGACGGCTACGATCATACCACTCGGATTTACCATAAACACCGAGTCCGCCACCAAGTCGAACAACGCCTTGTACCGCGCCTGCGAGGCCACGAGCTGTTGCGTCCGCTCCGACACGGCCTGTTCAAGCTTCGTCGTGTATTCTTGCAGTTGCTGCTCAAGCCGGTGCCGTTCGGTCACGTCGCGCACAAACGCACGCGAGTGAACCAGCCCACCACGTTCTTGATCGATCAGCGCCGTTGCGTGAATCTCCACGTCGATCGGGTGACCGTCCTTGGCCAGAAACACCGTCTCCATCGAACTGCTCCCTTGCGCCACCAATCGTTCTAAATATTGCAATACGAGTGGCTCCTGGCCACGCGGCACGAGGTCCCAAAGCCGCATCGACAGCATCTCATCGAGGGTGTATTTCAGCTTCTCGATCCCCGTCTTATTCACATGGACGAATCCGCCGCTCCGGTTCAATTGATAGATCATCTCAGGAGCATGCTCGATCAAATCGCGGTATTTTTCTTCCAGGCGGTGTACATCCACCACGCGTTGTTCGATCTGCGCAAACGATCGCTGTAGATTCGTCGCCATCTGGTTGAACGCATCGGCGAGTCCTTCAATTTCATCGCCGGTCTTCAGTTCCAATCGACGGTCCAATCGTCCGCTTCCGATTTCACGTACCCCGTCGTGTAGCAACTGAATGGGACGGGCAATCCGACGTGCGACGACCACCCCTGTCCCCCACAGCACGGCAAGCACGAGCAACCCGTAGAGCAACACTTTCGCCACAAGTTCGGCAAGCGGCGCATAGGTCTCCTGGGGATCCTGCCGCACCACGGTGATCCACTGTTTTCCTCCGAGGCTCCCTGGTGCCAAGCTCTCGCCGAATCGGACCGGGGCAAATCCGACCAAAGCGTTCCGGCCTCCATGCGAATCGTCTGCGACAACGGTCCAACCAGATTTCAACCCGCCGAGGGCACTGATCAACTCAGGCGTTACCGTATGCTCTTCCGGGCTCAGGACCGGACAGATCACGGGCACACCATCGGAGCTGAACAACATCGCGTGACCGGTCGATCCGATGGTGACCTCGGCAATGGCATGGAAGATCGTGTCTCGACGCAAAAGAATTGTGACTGTCCCAATCACCCTCCCCTTTGTGTCGTCCAGAATGGGCGCCGCCACCACGACCACGTGAGTCCCGAAAGCGGGATCAAAGGCGATCTCGCTCACATAGCCCCTGAAACTTCCCCCTTTCACCACCGCTTGCCACCACGGCGTTTTCCCGTAAAAATACTCCACTTGCGGAATGGAACTGACAACCAGCGCCCCCTGCTGGTCGGTCACCA
>JAMQPH010000366.1 GCA_023717605.1 Pyrinomonadaceae bacterium | reverse complement strand
AACGGAACTGTACTTCTCGATGCTTTGAAGGCGGGAGCTATTGGAGGCATTCTCGCGGTTGGTTGCGCAGTGGCGGAAGTCTGCGTGGAGATCTTCAGAGCGTTTCATGCAGGTGATGATGAACGCGCCGCTTCACTCCAGTCGAAACTCACTCCGTTAGCTGCGGCGGTCACGACCAGATTCGGCATTGGTGGATTAAAAGCTGCGCTCGACATGAGAGGCTATGCGGGAGGTATGGTGCGAACGCCTTTGATAGGCCCTGATGAAAGTGCTCGATTGGAGATTCAGGAATTACTCACCGGTGTGCTGACTAAAGTAGATATTACGGCGAGTCAGCAGGAGAGGACGCCTGCGGTCCCAGCATGAGCGCTCCTTGATCTCGGGCTCGCTGGTCGAACCTGCCTTTCCTGCGTAAAATGGCCGCAGGAGCAAAACCCACTTGAGTACAGCCGAACCCGCTTGTTACAGCACCCCTGAAGAATCCGGACTGCGTGTAGAAACCCTACCATTCGAACGCATTCCGAATCAGTCTCGTCTGTTCCTCGACTATCTAAAAGATCCAGTAGCCCTGCGGCGCTTCTACCCATCGGCAGTGCGGTATCACCACGAACTGGCGCAGCGTGTTCCTGATGTCTTGAACAACTATGTCGTTAAGCGCAGCCTGGTTTGTGATGCCCTGGAAACAATGAACATGCGTTGGGGGGCCGGTGAAGAGACCCTGAAGAACATCGCGCTGTTGCGTGAAGACGATTGCATCGCAGTTGTTTCAGGTCAGCAGGCAGGACTGTTTACTGGACCGCTTTACACGATCTACAAAGCGCTCTCGGCAGTGAAACTGGCCGGTTGTCTGACGCAGCGAAATACCAAAGCCGTGCCTGTCTTCTGGATCGCGTCTGAGGATCACGACTTCGTCGAAGTTGCCGCAGCTGAGTTCATCAATCGCGATTGTCGTTTAGATCGAATCGAAGTGCCGGTGGATTTGCATCGCGAAGCTCAGCCGGTTGGTCATGTCAAATTAGACGAGTCAATCAATTCTGTTTTAAGTCGGTTATTTGAACTACTCCCGGCCTCGGAATTCGCCGCTGATGTGAAGTCGTTGCTGCAGAAGGCATGGCAACCGGGCCATGGGTATGCCGACAGTTTTGCAACGATGATGACTTCGTTACTGAGTCGGTACGGACTGGTCTTTCTCGATCCACTTGATCCAGGGTTGAAGAAACTCGCGGCGCCACTGTATGCGAAGGCGGCGGCGGGCGCTCTTGAAATTGGCCAGGCTCTCGAACGGCGGAGTCGCGAGTTGGAAGAGGCCGGTTACCACGCCCAGGTTATGGCTTCGGCCAATTCGTTCCCATTGTTCATTCACAATGAAGCGGGCCAGCGCCACGCCGTCACTCGACTTGAAAATGGTAAGTACAAAGCGAAAGAGTGTGAAGAGGAACACACGGCAGAGGAATTGGCGGAATTGGCACTTCGTCATCCGGAAAGGTTTAGTCCTAATGTAACGCTTCGTGCCGTGGTCCAGGATTACTTGTTGCCTACTATCGCTTATTACGGCGGTGCAGCGGAGATTGCTTACTTTGCACAAACAGCCGAGGTTTATCGCCTGCTTGAACGACCAGTCACACCAATCTTGCCGCGTTCGAGTTTGACGATGATCGAGCATCACACTGGAAAAACTCTGGCAAGGTACAGTCTGTC
>JAMQPH010000500.1 GCA_023717605.1 Pyrinomonadaceae bacterium | reverse complement strand
TGCTTAGGTAAGCGAAAGAAAGTGGCAAATGAGCCACTCAGAAGATCCTTAACTCGACGAAAACTACTCATTACTGATAACCAAAACTGATTGCAGAACAGAACTTCAACATTAACGCTCAGTTTTTCAGCAGCCTGCTAGATTATGATTCCCGCGAATCCATGAGAGATCATCGACGAAGTTGTGCACGGGAGTCGTTCGGTTGAGGGTGCGCGCGAAACCCTGAGGCGAAAAGATGAAACGGAAATTGACCCGGTTCTCATTCGAATCGCCGCCCTGAGTAAATGAGGCGCGCGTGAGCCCGTAGTTAAAGCGGTTGACAACTGCATTCGATGCCGCCCAGGTATGACCAACGGCAATCCCTTTTGGATGATTCCACGTACTCAGGGCAGGAGTGTCGGGAAAGCATTGGATGTTGTCACCCGGGGTGCTGCAATCCGAATCGAAGTAGACAGCACGTGTCACCGTATCGTTCTGATAGTTGCCGCGCACGAAAAGCGTCTGCCGATCCGTCAGGTTGAAATCCAATCTTCCGATGTAGGCATTCAGCTCCGTCGGAGTTCTCGCGTTGAAGCGAAAGCCGCTTGTGTTTAGTCCATCGCCAACCGTCGTATCGTTCGCGGGATAACGTGCGGCAGCGTCTGCGAGCACAGCCAGGGCGGCCGGATTAATTCCCGGACTTGAGCCGTTGCGGGCGATATATGTGGCCTCAATCTCCGTTGGCGTGAGGCAATTTACGCCGGCAGGTGTTCCCGCCGGGCAACCGGGGTCGCTGGCGCCACTTTCTGTCCGATAGCGCACTAGTCCCTGACCAAGCGACGGCAGTGGCACTTCCCTAACGACTGATGTCGCGGTCGCTTCGCGGAATCCTTCGTAGGTGAAGAAGAAGAACGCTCGGTTCTTCTTGACTGGTCCACCCACCGAGCCACCAAAGATATTTCGCAACAGCTGGGGCCGGTCCACTCCGGCAGCGTTGTTAAAAAAATCGTTCGCGGTGGTCACTGTATTCCGGTGCGTCTCGAACAGCGAGCCATGCCACTCATTCGAACCTGAACGCGTCACCAACGAAACTTGAGCACCTGACGAGCGCCCCTGTTCTGCATTTGGATTCGTGGTGGTAACTCGGAATTCCTGCAATGAATCTCGCGTCACCCTTAACACGCTGGCAAACGCCTCATCAGTGACGACATCAAGGCCGTCCTGCTGTTCGTTTACATCAACACCATCAAGCGTGATGTTGGACTGGTCTGCCCGGCCACCATTGACGTAGCCGCTGCGGCTTACGCCTGGTTGCAGAGAGAGCAAACCCACCACATTATTGGCATTGAGCGGCAACTCCACGATGCGCTTTCTTTCGAACGAGTTGCCGATGCTGGCATCGCTGGTGTTGAGCAGCGCTTCCGATCCCGAATTGATGTCGACAGTTTCCGATACGGCGCCGATCTCAAGGTGCACGTCCTGCACAACAGATGTGTCTACCAACGCACTAACACCGGCCAGCGCTGCCTTCTTGAACCCTTGGGCTTCGATTTCGAGTTTGTACGTCCCGGGCGGAATCGCGGTGAAAATGTAAGTGCCATCGTCGCTAGTCGATTGCGTCCGACTGAAATTCCTATCGGCGTTTGTGAGGTTCACCGTGGCGCCGGCTACTGTGTTCCCCTGAGGATCTTTAATTGTGCCGCGAACGGTTGAGCCCCCTGCCTGAGCGTAAGCAGTAGTGGCGAACAGTAGCGAAACGAGCAGCGTAGTTAGAAACGCTTTTGCAGCATTCATTAATGCGCGAGTTTTCATAGAACCTCCTAAACCTTTTTCACTCCGAGTTATTGGACGAAATTACGGTGTCGGCTTCGACTGCGAGTAGCAAGCAATCAAAGGGAAAGCTGGTTCGATTCCGATAACGCAGTTACCGTTCCAACGGCAGTGTTGGTGATTGCGGATGAAGTCTTGTGGGAAAATGTCGCGCCGCTTTAATTGAGCGGATTTTGTGATCCGAGGACGCTGTTCAAAAACTCATTGCTGTTGCAGATTTTGAATTTCGATAATTCGTATGCGCTTCCGGAGTGTTGGATCATGGTTGTGAGAATCCGAAATAATGGTCAGCGCTGTCCGCTCTTTGCAGCCGAGTTTTCTGGTGCGGCTCGACCGAATAATTCAAGTTAAGGAATCCATTTTGTGAGGTTAAGTAAATTGCGGACGTGTGGTTTTTCAGTAGGGCCTGCTAGTTCGCAGCGATCGGTCGGTACACCTCTCTCCCACCGCTTATTTCGACCGCAAGCTTGCCTTCCGAATGAGCCAGGTCGAGATGTGCCACTGCTTCCGAGACGGCGAGAAAACGATGAACGTCGTCGGTTTCCGGAAACAAAGCACGCGACACATCCCAGGCAGAGGTACCGGCTTTGGTGACGAGATGAATCACTTCCACCTGCCTTTCACGGATCGCGCGGAGGTAACGATTGAAAAGCTCTTCGTAGTCATTCACCGGAGCGCCATGTCCGCCATGCACGAGAGTCGGAGCGAAGGTGCGTAAGCGTGCCAGGCTTACGAGGTACTCGGCGAGCGAGGGAAAACGTTTTGAAGGATCGATGGGATCTGGGGAGAGAACCGGGTTGGGAGTAATCCGCTTGAGAATGCAGTCGCCGGCAATCACGGTGCGATCGGCTTCGCGCACAAAGGAGCAGGAACCCGGAGTGTGTCCCGGAGTGTGAATGATTCGCAGTGCGCCATTGGAAAACTCCAGTTCCGCTTCGTCGTGCAACTCGCCGAACTCGTGGTCTTCAAAGGAGTCGGCATAGCGTCGCACACCCTCGTACATCCTGCGCATCGCCTCAATCTCGCTGTCGGGCACGCCGGCACGCTCAAGTAGATTTCGCTGCATCCCGTCTTCGAGGCGGCCAATGCGATGTCCTGTCTCCCACTTGTGTACCAGCACTTCCGCATCCTTCGCTTCGTCGCGCAGCGAGCGAGCCAGACCGCAATGGTCTTCGTGCGCATGCGTCAGCACGATGCGGCGAATGTCTGAGACACGAATGCGCTCGTGCCTGAGTCCTTCGCGCAGAGCCTCAATAGCTTCCTTCGTTTTGGGCCCGGTATCGATCAGAGTTAGCGGTTCTTCGGCGATCAGATAGACATTCACCGGCCCGATGTAGAAGGGTGTGGGAAGCGAGATGGGTATGATTCGCATGAAGTGACTGTTCTGAGACGCCACCGCCTGATCTCAGATCTGAAATCTCAGATCTGAGATCAAAAGCCGAGAGAACCAGGATCTAACCGGAGCCGCCGACCGTAAAAACCTACCGGCGACGCTTTATCTCGTCCAGCTCTTTCAAAAACTCTTCGCGCTCGCGCGCGGCTTTGGATGCGTGCCTAGTCTTGTCGGTCAAATACCGCTGGCCGAGAATATCTGAATTCTGCAGGGAATCGGCCCACCCTCGCAATTGCCGAGATATATTCTCTGCTCTTGATCTCAAATCTGAAATTTCAAATTTGAAATTTGAAAGCCTCGGCAAACGTTCGCACAGACACAGAACCGAACGCGTTTCGCCACAAGAACCGCGAGAGATGTATAGAAATGTTAACAACTCGCGTGGTACCCCGCTCAAAGCCTTCAGCGATATTATTTGATACCGAGACCGACGACCTTTCAATTTGGTCACGAACACCCGGGTACGGTCTGAACGCGGGTTGGGCAGTAAGAGCAAACACTCTAACCGCTAATTCAATTGCGTCCTTCCAAACCGGTAAGTCTTCAAAACGTTTGTATTTCATGTGAGGAATCTCCACGTGAGGAATGGAAAAAGCCAGAATTTGAGATCTCAAATCTGAAATGTCAAATTCTAGTACACGTACTTGTTCGCCTGAATCACGACGTCCGCGATGCGCTGGCGCGCGGCCACGGTATTCATTGGCGTCAGCTTGGTAAAACGTCGCAAGGCAGCAAGCAGCGTGCGAAGCTCGTCGCCTTCGGACATTGCCGCCAGGGTGTTTTTTGCTCGCGCCTCGATGCGTTCGACAGCGTCGTTGCAGAAAACACGCGTGATGTCGATGTACCTGGCCGCAGCCTCATCCCCCTCGGAGGCAGCAAGCTTTTGCGCCCGGAGAATGGCCGACTCCATCGCGTAGGTGTCCAGAATGATGTCCGCGATACCCATCAGAATTTCCTGCTGGTCCGCCAACTTCATCATGTACTTTTGCGCTGCAGTGCCGAGCGTCATCAGTGCCACCTTCTTGGCGTTCTGAGTTAGCTTCTGCTCCGCTGCCAAAACCAGCTCGTCATCGTCGAAGCTAGCCATCTGCGGAGAAAGTATTTCGTCCATTAACGCCTGCGCTGCCGGCAGTAAGGGCAGGTTACCGCTCAGTGCACTCTTCATCAGACGCCCTGGAATCAACAGCCGGTTGATCTCATTCGTACCTTCGAAGATGCGATTGATTCGGGAATCGCGGTACGCGCGCTCAGCCGGATAGTCGGCTGAGTAGCCGTAGCCACCATAGATCTGGACCATCTCGTCGGCTACAAAGTCGCAGTATTCCGACAGTGCGACCTTGATGATTGAACACTCAGCCGCATACTCCTCAATGGCCCGCAGCCGTGCGTCCATGTCTTTGGTGTCCACTGCGCCAATACCAGCCTCGATCATCCCGAGCGTGCGGTAGATCATCGACTCGCCAACCCAGGTGCGGATGCACTGCTCGGCAAGCTTCGCTTTGATGGCCCCAAAAGAGGAAATGGACTTGCCAAACTGGTGCCGCTCGTTTGCATAGCGGATCGACTCATGCACCATCAGCTTCATGCCGCCAATACACATGGCGCCGAGTTTGAAGCGGCCGATGTTCAAAACGTTGAAAGCGATCTTGTGACCCTTTCCGACTTCGCCAAGAAGATTTTCCACCGGTGTTTTGACGTCGGAAAGAACCAGGGCGGTGGTGCTCGAGCCTTTGATTCCCATCTTGTGCTCTTCCGCCCCAGATGTCAGTCCCGGCTGTCTCTCCACAATAAATGCGCTGAACTTGTCGCCATCAACTTTGGCAAAAACGACGAAGATATCGGCAAAGCCGCCGTTGGTAATCCACATCTTCTCGCCATTGATGACGTAGTGTGTGCCATCCTCGCTCAAGCGCGCGGTCGCTTTCGCGGCCATGGCGTCGGAACCGGAACCCGCCTCCGTGAGTGCGTAGGCTGTGATCAATTCCCCGGCGGCTATCTTCGCCAGATACTTCTCTTTGGCCGCGTCAGTGCCGAAGTAGACGAGTGGCAACAGACCAATGCCGCTTTCGGCGCCCAGCGTGGTAGCAAACGAAGCTGAGCGGCCGATGTTTTCCCCGATGAGTGCCCCGCTGGTCTGATCGAGACCGAGTCCTCCGTACTCTTCCGGAATGCTTGCGCCAATCAGGCCGAGGTCAGCGGCTTTCTTAACGAGTTCGCGCGCCAGGGTCCAATTGTGTTTCTCGAGTTCGTCGATGTGGGGGACGACTTCGTTGTCAACAAACTGCCGCGTCGTTTCGGCAATCATTCGGTGCTCTTCGTTGAAGTCCTCAGGAGTGAAGACTTCCTTAGGGTTAAGCTCCTCGATCAAGAAAGCACCACCCTTGACTATCTTTTTCTGTTCGACTACGGCTGCCATGACTTAATCCTTTCGTTTGTTTGAGGGATGTCTATTCAGACTTCAGGCAATTGATCTTAGTTCAGGCGCTCGAAGATTCCCGCCGCGCCCATGCCGCCGCCAACACACATCGTGACCATTCCATAACGCCCGTTCCGGCGCTCCAGCTCGCGGAGAATTGATGCGGTCAGTTTCGCTCCGGTGCAGCCGAGCGGATGGCCCAGCGCAATGGCGCCCCCGTTGACGTTTACCTTCTCGATATCGAGACCCAGCGTTTTGATTACCGCAAGAGACTGTGCGGCAAAAGCCTCGTTCAACTCGATCACGTCAATCTGATCCAGTGTCAGCCCGGCGAGTTTTAGTACTTTCGGGATAGCAAATACAGGTCCAATGCCCATCTCCTCAGGCGGACATCCGGCAGTTGCGTACGCAACAAATCGGGCCATCGGTTTCAAACCCAAACTCCCTGCGCGTTCGTCAGACATGACCACGGCCGCGGCGGCCCCATCAGACATCTGGGAAGCATTGCCCGCGGTGATGGTTCCTTTGACATGGAATGCCGGCTTCAACTTGCCCAGAGCTTCCAGGCTGCTGTCACGCCTGACGCCTTCGTCTTTATCGAAGACCACTTCGCGACGTTGCTTTCGTCCCTTCTCATCAAGTTCTTCGAAGGTGACAGTCATGGGCACAGTTTCGTCCTTAAACTTGTCGGCCTCGAGCGCGGAGGCTGCGCGCTGATGCGAACGCAAAGCAAAGGCGTCCTGTTCCTCGCGAGTGACGCTGTACTTGCGAGCTACGTTTTCAGTTGCCAGGCCCATGTTCAGATAGAAATCCGGATAGTGTTCGACCAGATAGGGATTAGGACG
>JAMQPH010000452.1 GCA_023717605.1 Pyrinomonadaceae bacterium | reverse complement strand
ATTGGAAGCTCTCGGCGAGGCGCGCGATTGTCGAATCGTCAAAAAGATCCGTCGCATACTGAAACAGCATCGTCAAACCCTGCTCGCCCTCGATCGCGGCCAGCGTCAGGTCAAACTTGATCATGCCGGTATCGCCGAGATCATCCTCCACCATCTTCAACGAGCGAACCATGGGTGGTTTGGGAAAGTTCAAAAAGTTGAACATCACCTGGAACAAAGGGTGGTAACTGAGGTCACGCTTGACACGCAACTCGTCGACGATCTTGTCGAAAGGAAGGTCCTGGTGCGCATAGCCCTCCAGCAATGCGTCCCGCACTCGTCTCATCAGTGTGCGAAACGTAGGTTTCCCCGATAAATCACCTCGCACTATAAGAGCGTTGATAAAGTAGCCGATGAGCCCCTGCAGTTCAGGCCGAGTGCGGTTTGCCATAGGGGTGCCGATCAGTAGGTCATCCTGGCCGGTATACCGATAGAGCAGGGTCTGAAACGCTGCCAACAGAGTCATGAATAAGGTACAGCCCTCGGCCCGGCTCAACTCTCTGAGCGCGGCGGTAAGTCTCTCGTCCAGCTCAAACTCATGTACGGCTCCCCGCAGCGATTGCACTGCGGGACGCGGTCGGTCAAAAGGCAGGTCGAGCACGGAAGGCGCACCCGCCAGTTGCTTTCGCCAGTAAGAGAGTTGCTGGTCAAGTACCGCGCCTTGCAGCCACTCGCGTTGCCAGACGGCGTAGTCGGCGTATTGAATCGGCAGCTCAGTCAGGGGTGAGGCCTTTCTCTGAGAGAAAGCTTCATACAAGACCAACAATTCAGTGAAAAACACTCCAGCCGAAATGCCATCCGTGACGATGTGGTGTTTAGTTAGGAGCAGCAGATGCTCGTCCTCGCGCATCCGCAACAACGTCGCGCGCAAGACCGGGCCGCTTCGCAGATCGAATGGTTTCTGAGCTTCCTCGGTGGCCAGCCGGCGTGCCTCGGTTTCGCGTTCAGTAACTTCCAAGTGGCTCAGGTCAATCAGCGGGACACTTAACGGCACAGACGGTGAGACTATTTGGCAGGGCTCGCCCTGAATTGCGTCGAAGGTGGTCCGCAGTACCTCATGGCGCCGGATGATCTCGCTTAGACTCTGTTCGAGCGCCATCACGTTCAGCCACCCGCTCAATCGCAGCGCCCTCGGAATGTTGTAATAAGCTTCGCCAGGATTTAACTGGTCCAGGAACCAAAGCTGTTGTTGCGCGAATGAGAGGGGGACAACATTCGACTCAGGCCGGCGCAAGATCTTCTGGCCGCGCGACTGCTTCTCCTTCTTCTCTTTCAGGAGCAACTCAACCAGAGCACGTTTTGTGGGTGAGAGAACATTTAACTGTTTGGACGCTTGGCTCATCGGATATCCATTCCATTCATTCCGTTGTTCAGTTTTTTGTTGAGTTCGATGCCGAGTTCTTCTTCTGATAGCTCTGCCAGCAGCGCCAATATTTCCGCTTGCCCCGACTCTTCCTGGTCAGACTGAAGACGCTCAATTAAATGAGCCAGTCCCACCACGGTGGGGGCGTCAAACAGACCACGAACCGGGAGCTCGACTTGGAATACCTCGCGGGCTTTGGAAATGACCTGGATCAGTAGCAGCGAATGGCCGCCCAGCTCAAAGAAATTGTCACTCGCGCCCACGCGCTCGACGCCCAACACCGCGCGCCAGATGTCCGCGACCAACGCTTCCGTTTCCGTGCTCGGCGCTACAAACTCACGTTCTTCTTTTTTCAGCTCTGGCAACTGCCGCCGGTCCACCTTGCCATTGGCTGTCAGTGGAATCTTCGGCAACTGAACATAACGCGCAGGGATCATGTATTCCGGTAGCTGCTTGCGCATGTAGTCCTGCAGTTCTTGTAGGCTTACCTCACCGACGACATACGCCACTAGCTGCTTTTCTCCGCTTCTAACTTCAAGGGCGACCACCACCGCCTCTCTCACTCCAGCGTGCCCACGCAGCACTGCCTCCAATTCTCCGAGTTCGATGCGATACCCGCGCAACTTCACCTGTTCATCGAGACGCCCGAGGAATTCGATCTCTCCGGCGCGGTTATATCGAACCAGATCTCCGGTGCGATACATCCGCTGGCCGGCCTGCGTGTTGTAAGGATCGGGCAGGAACCGCTCGGCCGTCTGTGCGGCCTGGCCCACATAACCGCGCCCAACGCTTGCGCCGCCGATGAAGAGCTCGCCTGTCACACCTATCGGCACCGGCGCCAACTCGGCATCCAGCACATACGCAAGCACGTTGGCCAGCGGCCGTCCTAGCGGCAGAGAGGGCCCACTCGAAGAAGCGGCATCTACTTCGTAAGTCAGCACGCCAACGGTCGTCTCCGTTGGTCCATAGTGATTGAGCACGCGGCATTCTGGGGCCAACTGCCTTACCTTGTTCACTAACTCCCAACTGGCCGTCTCCCCTCCCAACACCAGCCGCTGGCGCGGCAACAACGACGCCGCTCCGCTATCGCTCAGCAAGGCCGCCAGATGCGACGGCACCAGCTTCAGACAATCCACCCTGTGCTGCCGGCCGTAAGCCGCCAGCTGCCCTGGACTGGCCGCGCACTCCTGCGCAATCAGGTGCAGGCAATCGCCCTGCGCCAGCGCCGGAAAGATGGCGGTGTTCCCCAGATCGGCCGCCAGTGTGCTAACACTGGCATAGCTCGCTGGAGCGGACACATCCAGCCGCGGCGCGATAGCCCACACGTAGTTAAGCAACTGCCGATGCTCGATAGCCACTCCCTTCGGGCGGCCGGTCGAGCCAGACGTATAGATCACATAGGCCAGGTTCTCGGGCCGCACCTTCGTATGAGGATTCAGCTTGCTCTGAATTGCAATCTGCGCCGCCTCACGATCCAGACAGATTTGCTGTATTGGAAGTGAGGCAAACAAGGAGGTGAGATTCTGCGTACTCAGGAGAATCGCAGCTCGGCTGTCGGCGACCATGCCGTTCAGCCGCTCCGCCGGCTGTGCGGGATCCAGTGGCAAATAAGCGGCCCCGGCTTTGAGCACCGCCAGCATGGCGATGATCGACAGTTCCGAGCGCTCCAGGCATAAGGCCACGATCGACTCCGGCCCAGCGCCCTGAGCGATCAGCAAGTGCGCCAGTTGATTGGCCCGCTCATTCAGTTCCGCGTAAGAGAGTTGCGACTGTTCACAGATTAGCGCCGTTGCTTCGGGCGTCGCCGCAGCCATCTCCGCGAACAGCTCATGAATGGTCTGCCTGGTGTCGAATGGCGTTTGGGTATCATTCAGCTCCACAACCAATTCACGCGCCTCTTCATCGCTTAGGAGATTCAATCTACCGATAGGAAGTCGTGGCTGATCGAGAGCATTAGCGAGCAGCACACGGAAGAGGCTGGCGACCGCCTCCGCGTCGACGGACGAAATTACGTTTGGGTTGTACTGTAGCTCCGCACTAGCTGAGCGTTCGTCACGCAGACAAGAAAGCTGAATGTTGAAACGCTCGCTGGAGCTGGAGACGCGGTAAATGGAGAATGATAGGTCGTCGGCGCGGAGCGTGGCTGGCTGTTCTTCACAACTAAAACCGAACGGCAACACGTTCTGCTTTTGGGAGGCGTCGAGGATATGGTCCCAGCTAAAAGATTCTTGCCATTTGCCAGCCTCGCGTGCTGAAGCCTCTACTCGTTCCAGGAGTCCAGCGAGAGTGAGCTCAGCATCAAGATGAGCAGCAATCGGCAAGTACTTTTCAATCAGTCCCAGCGCTCCCTCGAGTTCCTCATATTTACGACCGTCAAAGCTCGTGGCCACGACGAAATCGAGCTGGCCGGTTAGCCGCCACAGCAGTATTTGCCAGCAAGCCAGTAGCGCTCCTCGATCCGATGAATTGCACTCCTCGACGAGTGTATCGAGCTTCGCCGTGATCTCAGGGCTGAGCGAAAATCGAATTGATGATGTTGAGAACGCCTCGACCGTGAGCGGGCTCTCCGCCTGGGGTCCGGAGGAGCCGTGCCGAAAGGGCTTTTTCTCAAATGGCAGCTTAGTCGCTAGAAGGGCCGAGTCATGGAGTTGAGTGCCGTAGTTGCGCCAATACTCTCTGCCGATGCGAGTCTCATCACTCTCGAGCAACTCATTCTGCCACTCCGAGAAGTCGGCGTACTGCATCGGAGCTTCAGGGAGCTCCGCACCGGCGTAGCAGCGTGCGATCTCCATCGCAAGATTCTTGAGCGTCCGAGCATCGGCACACAGTGCCGGCAGACTGATCAAGAAGAGATGCTTCTGCGGAGCGAGTCTTAACAACGAAACCCGAAGGAGCGATCCCGCGGCAAGATCAGGGCGAAAGGATTGCTCCTGCTCAAGGCGCTCCTCGATCGCTCGCGCTTGGGCAACTTCGTCCAGGCTGCCGAGGTCGATAGATTCCCAGAATGCTTCGGCACCTTCGTTGATGACCTGAAGCGGAAACGCAAATTCCGGTAAACAACAGAATGATGTGCGTAAGATCTCATGCCGGGTGACTACTGCATGTACCGCTTCGCGCAGAAGCGTAGGCTGCAAATCTCCAGCAAGCACCAGCGAGGCTTGCACGCAAAAGTGGGGATCATTTTGAGACGCCCAAAGCCGCCGTTGTTGAGGGGAAAGCCGAAACCCCACTATCTCATCCGCCTGCATTCTTGATGCTCCTCGCTCCTTTCAGACCGCACGGCTCTCAACAATCTCTCCAATAGCTACGACAATCTTTCGCGGACCGACAAAGGGCATGCGTCCGTGTGCCGTCAGCATATTGTCCAGCATCACCACGTCGCCCTCGCGCCACGGGAAGCGAACGGACGTTTGCCAGTACAGTGCGCAAATTTCCTCTATCACCGAATCTTCAATTGGCGTGCCATCGCCGTAATAGACGTTCCGAGGCAGATCTTCCTCTCCGAAGAGTGCACAAAGAGATAGACGTGTTGCGGAATCTACACATGAGAGGTGGTGCAGTTGAACCTGATTAAAGAAAACCATTTCGCCTGTTTGCGGATGCCGGGCAACGGCGCGACAAATCTGCCGAGTACGCAGGCCGTTATTCTTCTTCCACTCGAAATCAATCCCGGCCCGCCGACAGTAGTCTTCGACGGCTGACTTCTCCGTGGTTTGAAAGAACGATTGCCAACCCACGCCGAGTCCATCGGTGTAGTTGCGCACATACATCAGCTGTTTTTGCTCGAACCGCGTTCTGATTTGCGGATCGAGGAGTTCGTAAATCTTGCGGCAGTCGACGATCGGCGTCTCCCCGCCCTGCCTGGCTGCAGTAACGCAATAGAACCAGATCTTCATCGGCCAGCGATGCATATGCGAGCTTTCGTTGTGAAAGAGGATCGCCTGATCCGCTGGATATGGCGTCGAACCATAGACTTTGCCGCTCACTCCTTCCCGCGGCAAATCGCCATATTCGTCGAATAGCTGCGAGCAGATAGTTGTCGCAAACTCTTCGAAATGGCCGACCGATTTCAACTCAAAACCGCGGAACAAGATGGCACCGTGCGTCGCAAGCTCCCGCCCGATGAAGTCCTGATTCTTCCGGGACCAATTAGCCAGATTGAGATCTGCCGCAACCGGTTCCAGTATCAACGGAAGCAATTGTCCGGGCTCGACATATGAGCTTTTGACCAGGCTCTGGGGCGATACGCTTACTGCTTTCCGCTCGGTTCTTGCCATTGAGATACGTTTCGGTCGCGATTGTTCTTGAGTTTCCATTTGTGGGGTTTCCTTTGAGAGAGTTAATGCCAGAACGCAAAACGCTGAGAGGTAGAAGTTGTGAAAAACTCAGTTCGCGCCCGGGCTAGTCAGCATTCGGAAATTCGCAGGTTGGGAAGGGCGGTTTACCCCCGCTCAAGATTCGCAGCCTCTCAACAGTGAATTAGTAATTCCAGGATGAATGGCTGCGAATCTTAAGCGGGGGTAAACCGCCCTTCCCAACCTGCAAAT
>JAMQPH010000436.1 GCA_023717605.1 Pyrinomonadaceae bacterium | reverse complement strand
GCTTGCGCGATGTCACCGTCCGAGCGCTAAGCATTAACCGTCATTTCTCATCTACCGCAGAGACGATCCGAAGGTTGAAGGAAACCGCTTTGCTTCGGGGACCTGTCGAAAAGCTGGGCGAAGCCCAGCGTGACCAGGCTTAGGCGGAAATTGAACGCGAGTTGAGCCAGCTCGAAGGGTCGAACGGCGTCGATATCCCTGGGGAGTTTCTCATCGGGGTCGGAACCAAGCTGTAGTGAATTGAATTCTCTAACGACCTAATCCGTGGAGGATATTGCGAACGATTTCAGTTTGAGAATTTGAGTCGTCTTAGAGATAGGATGGCCCGTTCTTGCCACCGCCTACTGCAGCTCACTTAATAGTAGAAGCTAGTATCACGCGTCACTATAAACAAGAACAGTCGTCAAACTTGAAGGAGGCTTTGTGCCGACTGAGGAAAAGCCCAAAACTGGAAAGTTGAACGGCCGTCTATGGGGAGCCCGCGCCCGTGATTGGTCAGACTTACAGGAACCAATGACTCGCCGTGTCTATGATGCCGTGTTTCAACGTATTGGCGTGGGTGCGCAAACAAACTATCTTGATGTGGGTTGCGGATCTGGTTTGGCGGCACGGCTGGCCGCCGACCGCGGAGCAAAAGTCTCCGGCGTTGATGCCGCCGAGAACCTCTTAGCTATCGCTCAATCACGAGTGCCGGCCGGGCAGTTTCGTGTGGCGGACCTCGAAGAGCTGCCTTTCGCGGATAAGACATTCGACGTAGTAACCGGATTCAACTCGTTTCAGTACGCTGCGAACCCGGACGCATCGCTTGCACAGGCGAAGCGTGTGGCAAAGTCAGGGGGTGCCGTTGTGATTGTGACCTGGGGCAAACCGGAAGGGATGCAGGCGGCGACGTTGATGGGCGCCCTGAAGGCCCTTGTTCCGCCTCCGGCTCCGGGAACACCTGGTCCATTTGCACTTTCGGATGAGCACGCACTACGGGAATTTGCGGCGAAAGCTGGCCTTGAGCCAATGGAAGTCGTCGACGTAGACTCACCTTTCCACTATGCAGACCTATCGACGGCGCTACGTGGCCTAATGTCATCCGGAAACGCGATCCGCGCGGCAGAGCTTTCCAGCGACGAGGCTGTCCGAAAAGCGTATACCGGCTCGCTAGAGGGATTTCGTCAAGCGGATGGCAGCTACCGAATCGGCGCGACCTTTCGTTGTCTGTTTACTCGAGCCTAATATTCAAGAGAACATTCTTGTGCTCAAAGAACTTGGTAAAGCCGACTGGTTGCGAATGTTGAACATTCTCGAATCCAGAATTCCGACAGTCCTGATCCTTCGTGGCACCCGCAATCTTCAGGAGCAAGGCGGCTGTCCAACTCACCGCTGCAAAGGAAGTTCCCTCCCATGAGCAGGCAACGTTAGGCCCTTCGGGGATGTGGAGCAGTCATATGAAGGATGTGAGCGGATGACAACAGCAGCAGATCTTTCTGTCACCGACCGTCTTACGCAGGTGCTCGACCATCTGGGGATCGAGCGCGCCCACGTCGCGGCCTCCATGCTGGCTTATGTCGCGGGCTTTGTTCAAGCGCATCCGGAACGGATCGCATCGCTGACGCTCGTCTGTCCGCCCCGTCTTGACCCGAGTACTCTCCGTGCACTGGGCGCCCGGCTCGTGATCATTGCGGGCGACCAGGGTCGGCCGGCGGCTATGGTACGCGACGCTGTGACGAGCCTCCCAGAGGCTACGGTGGTCTGGCTCCCTGGGTATTTCAGTCCGCCGTGGGCGGATGTTGTCGCCGACCACACTGCGGACATCGAGAGCGCTTTACTCAACGTTGTCTCGAGGGACCGACCGCACAAGGACAGAGCGGTGCACGGCGGCCTTCGAGGCGCTGTCGCAGGCATAACCTACCGCATTCAAGAAGGCGAAGGCCCAATCATAGTGTTATTGCCGCTGAGTTTAGCGTCCTCTCAATGGGATCCGCTGCTGCCCCGGCTCAGTACGCGGTTTCGCACCGTCCTGCTTGGCGGTCCTGAGTTGGGTTTTCTGGCCATGCTGGAATCACGTGGCACTTCCGCAGGATATCT
>JAMQPH010000421.1 GCA_023717605.1 Pyrinomonadaceae bacterium | reverse complement strand
ATCTTGCGCGACCTGGGGGTGCGCAGGATGCGCCTGCTCACGAACAATAAGACATACCTCGTCGGGTTGGGAGGTTACGGATTGGAAGTAACGTCGTTGGTGCCGATCCCGCGCGATCATCCGTTGCGCGTGGCGGCGAAGCCGAAAAAGACTGGAACCAAGAGCCCCTGACCGCGCAGGCTGCGGAAGACGTACCTAGCCCGACTTCCACAATAAGGAGGTCACAATTGTTAGATTTCAAACAGTTAGGTCGTCAGGTCGGCACTACATTTGGCGTTCCTGCAGGCGGGCGGAGTCGCTCTGGAAGAGTCATGCCAAGCCGTTGTAGGAGCAACTCCTGTTCGCGATCGGGCCGGACTACACAGCGCAGCCGAAGCTCGCGCTTGGAGCCATCGGCCAGCGGCAACACGATGTCGGCCGAGTGAATGCGCGAAAACTCGGTGAGAATAGTTCGGGGCGAATGTCCCAGCCCGGCACGCGACTGCCACTGCTGGAGCGTTTTCCACAGCACATAAGCCAGAAAGCAAATCAGAATGTGTGCCTTGATGCGGCCTTGTTTATGATGCCAGATCGGCCGGATGCAAAGATCGGATTTGTGAATCCGAAAGGCCGCCTCGGCTTCAGTGAGCTGGATGTAGGTCTTCCACAGTTGTTCGTCAGTCCAGTCATGGATGTTGCTGCGCAGGATATAGGTGCCTTCGGTCAGCCTGGCCCAATCATCCCACTCTGGGCGTGCGTTCCACTTGAGCTTAACTCCTGCGGGCGTGGTCTTATCTTCTAGAAGTGAAATCGAGTAGCGCGCCGCAGCCCGGGAGTTTTGCCCCAACAATCGCCCGATCTGACGCTCCAGCTCTGCGCGCTCCAAGAGTTTTTTGCTTCTCTCAATGCGTCGGCCCAGCGATTGTAAGCCTTCTTCGATGTGTCGCGAGAACCGTTCGTGCATCGCCTTCTCTTTTTCACTGCGACTGGCCGAACGACACAACAGGAAGGTTTCGCTTCCCTCAGGTCCACGACAGATTTTGACTTCGATATCTTCGCGGATCTGACGCCAATCGGTTTTCTCAGTGATCTGTTGGGTAAAGCGACCCAGCTCCGAACGTGCGGTTCCAATCACATAACGGCGCCCCGTTGAGTTAAGCCAGCTGATATTCTCGGCACTTACCATGCCTCGATCCATGACCCATACCCGGTTCGCTTTCCCAAACCGCTCCTCCATCTTCTCAACGATCTGTTGGACCGTGGTGACGTCGGTGGTATTGCCGGCGAAAATCTCGTAGCCCAGCGGCATCCCTTCCCGGCTCACCACCAGCGCGATGTTGACCTGCACGCAATCCGGCCGATGATCGCGACTGTAGCCGCGCTTGGCGATGGCGGGATCGGCTACCCCTTCGAAGTACGTGCTCGTCACATCGTAAAGCAACAGATCGTAATCCAGCTCAAAAAGCTCTCCGAGGCGCGTGACCAGATGCTTTTCCACAGCCTCCTTGTGCGGCAACAGCCGGTCCAGCGCGCGATACAAACGCTCGTCGTAGATGTCCTCGACGGCTACCCCCAGCAGATCCTCCAACGCCGTGCTGCGATACCACTGCTCGGCCACGTGCAACTCGCTTGAAGGCTCGCACAGCCGCCCAATCACCAAAATGGCAATCACCTCAGCCCACCCCACCGTCTCCCGCTGGGGTGCCAACAGCGCTTCGCACTGCTCATCGAGCTTTAACGCATGCCACAAAATCCACCCCAGCCATACCGCACCAAAACTGCGCGAGCGCTCCAGCCGCACTCCATCGAGCTTGACCGCCACCGACCCGCTTGCCTCAGCACGATCAAACAGTTGCCCCTGACAAGACTGCGATGTACCCCCTGCGATGCTTCGCGCCAGCGCTTCAGCCCGTGCCCGACCCTCAGCATCAAGCTCTCCCAGTTGCGCCACGGTTTGTTGCACCACTTTGCGACCGCGCCTGACCGAGCGCACCAGCCGCCAGTAAACATGGCTCTTACCATCTTTAAATCGCCTCGTGTGTCGCAAGTACACCAACGCACATTCTCACGACGCGACCACCGCTGACAAGATACTTGGTCGGCACTACATTCAGTTTTTACTCTCTTGATGATTGACGGCGTAGCAGCAGCATTCGATTTTACAACAACTTACTGGTGAGCTATCACTGCCACGGCGATGAAAAAAGTTTTCAGAGCAGCCTTACTGTGGAAGTTGGGTTAGGCGCCATCAGAGCCCCAAGCTTCTCCCGAGTCACAGCCTCGAAAGCGCCATCGAGCTCTTTAGGATTTCGGACTTCGAGCGATTGCAGGGTGATCTCCAATGCCCGGGCCGCGGCCTGGACCTCGTTGAATCTGATTTTCATACCCGTGCTGGTTGGATCCCAGAAGAATCCTACTCGAGCCCCCTTCGGTAACATCTCTTTGACCAGTTCCAATCGCTTGCCGTCCAAGTCGGGCGCAAGAGTTGTCAACCCGGTAATATTGCCGCCCGGGCGCGCCAGGCTGTCGACCAGTCCGGCGGCGACGGCGTCCGCTACGTTGCCCATGACAATCGGGATCGTGGTGGTGGTTTTTTTGACCGCCTGGATCGCGGGCGTATCGCCGGTGACAATCACGTCGACTTTCAGCCGGACCATTTCGGCGGCAAGGTCCGGAACTCGATCGAATTTGCCCTCGGCATAGCGGTACTCAATGTTAATGTTCTTGCCCTCGACGTAGCCAAGGTTTCGCAGGCTTTGCTGAAATGCCTCGATGCGAGCTGCATAAGACGAATGGGAGCCAGGAACTATAAAACCTACGAGCGGGATCTTTTTTTGAAGCTGGGCTTCCGCAAGCGAAACACTCGCCAGGAAGAAAGTTACCATTGACCAGATAATAGTTCTGCTCCTCATTACTCTCCCTCCTGCCTTTCGTCTTATCTCGACGGTCCCCAAAGCTCACGCCTATCTGATCACTCTATTTGCTCTGAACAGCACTGACTGGGCAATCGTTAAGTTGAG
>JAMQPH010000415.1 GCA_023717605.1 Pyrinomonadaceae bacterium | reverse complement strand
GCTCCTATTGCTGCCCCTTTTCCGCCGCCAATGATCGCACCAATTACCGCACCGATTCCGGTCGCAGCTCCGACCTTTGAGACATCATCCTTGGTGGAATCCTTGCCCTTCACGCCACCTTCTGGATCCACACTACCAACGTCTCTGCCTCCCATGTCAACGATTTCGACAACCTCCGCGCTGAAATTGGTCACACGATTGTCTGGCAGGCGTATCTGATCAAAAGCTAACTGCAATTCGGCCACACCCTTAACTTTTCCAGGTCGCTTCACTCGCGCGACACGACCGTCGATGATTGCTCCCTGATACTCACCCGGTTCCATCACCCGCGCCTGGAAGCGATCGCCAGTCTGGCTGCTGTCGGTTGAGAGACTTGAATCCAACTCGATCAGCATTAGGGCTCCACCGGGAATCGAAAGCGGCCCGCTGATTGTTGAACGCGAATTTGAACTTGAAGACGTGTCTGGGGAGCTTACCTCAGGCGGAGGGGCGCTCTGAGTGTTCGATTGCTGGTTATCCTGCGTACCGCGGCGCGTTAGTCCGGAAGGGATTGAAGAATTGAAAGGCTGGCGATCGTACCCGGCTGTGTAGCCGACCTCAAAACCTTGTTGATATCCGTCGCGATAGGTTTCTAACGTGCCCCAAGCCTGGTTGTACGAACGGTCAGCTCGCTGGTATTCGTCTTTGCTCTGATAGTCACGGGAGACATTATCCGCAACGTCCCTGAAGCCCGCGTTATAGCCGTCCGAGTAACCGGTGCGATAGCCACGCTCGAGAGCGGTCGATTGAGTCTGCGCCATTGCATTTACCGCACCGTTTGAGACCAAGCTGAACCAGGAAGTCAGTGCTATGGTAAGCAAGGTCGCCAGGGGAATTCTCAGATGTTTCATTAGTTTTTTCCTTCCAGAGAGTATGCGGCCAAGGTGGCCGTAATGTCTTGGGAGAGCCAACCCTCGTGCGAGGGTGATGCTAACACCGCAACAAGCCGGTAACAACTTTGAGCGGCTTTCAGGTAATTTAGAGTTCAAGCTTTAGCTTGTCAGTGCGCCCGCAAGAAACAACCTAAAGGTCGAACTCTGAACTTCAGGCCTCTAAGCGAAACCGGTACCGTTTTTTTCGGGCGCTTGACCGGGTGTTTCTGGAGCCATAGACTCCTTACACCATGTTACTTCGTCAGAGAACTAACCCTCAGATGCCTGTTTATAAGTTACTGGTTGGCAAGAACCGAAATTGAATGACTTCAGCACGCCGAGTCTATCTAGACCATAGCGCGACCACCCCGGCCGACCCTCGGGTCGTCGAGGCAATGATGCCCTACCTGACTGAGCGGTTTGGGAACGCTTCCAGTGTCCACTTCTTTGGCCAGGAAGCCCGCGCTGCCGTTGACCGCGCCCGGCGCGAGGTCGCCGGAGTGATCGGAGCGAGATCCAATGAGATTGTCTTTCTCTCAGGCGGCACGGAAGCCAACAATCTGGCAATCCGAGGGCTGTGTGAAGGCGTCAAACCACAGGGACGCTATATCATTACTTCCTCGATTGAGCACGCTTCCGTCCGTGGAATCTGCGAAGTTTTAGAGAGGGGGGGCTGGGAGATCACCCGGCTTCCCGCTTATGAAGACGGCATTGTAAAAGTGGAAGATGTTCGCTCAGCGCTTAGAGCAGACACGGTACTGATCTCGGTGATGCTCGCGAATAATGAGATTGGGACCATTCAACCGATCCGGGAAATCGGCGCTCTCGTACGGCAGGAACGTGCACAAGGCCGCAAGCATCTTTGGCTGCATACCGATGCCGTTCAAGCAGCGGGACGAATAACGATAGAAGTCGATCAACTCGGATGTGACTTCCTCTCACTTTCATCCCACAAACTCTATGCACCGAAAGGCGCAGGCGCACTTTACGTTCGGCGGGGCGTACGAATTTCAGCCCTGAATGTAGGTGGCCATCAAGAGCGGGAACGAAGAGCCGGAACGGAAGCGGTGCCTGGAATTGTTGCGTTCGGAGCTGCCGTCCGACTAGCGCGGGAAGAACTTGAACAGCGCAATGACAGCGCCAGAGAGCTTCGTGAGAAGTTTGAGGCAGCGGTTGCCGAACGCATTTCCGATGTAGTTTTCAATGGACGCCCTGAGCGCAGGCTGACGCACATTTCAAATATCTCATTTCGCTTTATTGAAGGCCAAAGCCTCCTGATCAGCCTGGACCTTGAGGGAATTGCTGTCTCGACAGGATCCGCGTGCTCCTCGGGCACACTTGAGCCTTCGCCTGTGATTCGCGCACTCGGTCGCAACGACGAGTTAGCGCGTGGGGCGATCAGGTTTAGTTTTGGCAAAGACAATACTGCTGCCGACGTGAATTACGTGGTCGACGTTTTGTCGCGGGTCACACAAAAGCTGCGGACGCTGTCACCGCTGAATAAGGTCAAGGTTTCGAGTTCCGAGTTTAGAGTTTCGAGTTAATCGGATCAAAAGTTCTGAGTACTGAGTTCTGAGTTCCGAGTTAACAGCGATGCTCTCGTTTAAGCGCGGTTTGACCCAGAATGGAGAGTCAAAATCGGAGCTCGAAACTCGGAACTCGAAACTCGGAACTCAGTACTCAGTACTCAAGACGTAAAGTGCCCTACTCTGCTGCCTTCAAAAATCACATCGCCAACCCGAGTAACCCCGGCGAGCTCTTGGACGCCAACGCCATAGCCGAAGAGTCGAATCCTGTCTGCGGAGACCGGTTGCGTCTGTCGCTGCGCGTGCGTCAGGGTCGGATCGAAGCGGCACGTTTTCTCGCCTATGGCTGCCCGCCCACGCTTGCCTGCGGTTCAGTGCTAACTGAGATGGTTCAAGGGAAAACCGTCGAGGAAGTTATGAGGTTCACGCGTAAGGATGTTCTTGATGGCGTTGGAGGGTTGCCCTCTCGTAAACACCATGCGGCGGCACTTGCACTTGAGACGTTGCGGAAAGCGCTTGAAGCCGGATGCAGTGAGTTGTTACCACGTTGATCCTGGGGCAATCCGCTTCACCGCGGCGGTGTGGCTACGACGCGCGGTCGTGAGACTGCAGGGTCCACAGTCTTTCCGCGGTGATATTCCGGCCCGCAGTACGTCCTCGGCTCCGTCCCAATTACAAAAGTCTTTGTGCGAATCACGGGACACGTCTCAACTGCAATTAAGCCGGTGCTCGGATCGATGTCGAGTGTGATCGACCCCTCTAGACGCGCACCTTCTTCTCCCGCTCGTGTCGCCGGACGGGGTCGAGGTGTCGGTGTCGGCGAAAGCTCGGGTGTTGGCGCAGGATCCCCGCTCTGAGGAATGGTCTCCTCTTCTCCGCCAGGACTGGGTTCCTCTTCGGGAGGCTCGGTTGACGTGGCAGTCGGCAAAGTTCCGTTAATAAACAACTCAGTGCGTCTGGCGGGGTTATCCGGAGTAGTCAACTCTCCGGTCTTTGGGTCGATGTCTGCCTCCTGTAGCCCTTCTGGCATCTGCCAGTCACCCTGCCATTCGGGATGTTCGCTTAGCGCCACCTGCATAAAGTCGGTCCAGATTGGCAGTGCAGAATTCGCGCCGGTTAAACCGAGTTGCGACCCATCGTCAAAACCGACCCAGACGACGCAAACCAGATTGGGAGTGAAGCCGGCAAACCAACCATCGCGTGACGTACCAGTTTTTCCCGCAACATTTGCTTTCAAACCGCGCGCTCGAACCTTGGCTGCAGTACCGCGATTGACGACGTCTTTCATGAACGAGTTCATTACGTAAGCAACATCTGGACGCATTACTTCACTTTTCTGGGCAGTGGGCGCGGCAATCGTCACGCCCTCCCCGGTGGTAATGCGATTAATTGCCATCGAGCTGGTGCGCGTTCCCAAATTTGCAAACGCAGTGTAGGCGGTGGCCACTTGCAGCGGCGTGGCTTCACTTGTTCCTAACGCCATCGCCGGAAAAGCCCGAGTTGGCTTTGGCAATCCGGCTCTACCGGCGAGATTCATTACGCGCCCCAGGGTGACTTCAGTCGCTACCTCTACCGTGATTACATTAAGACTGTTTACCATCGCATCGCGAAGTGTCACCGCGCTATGCGAGTAGCTCTCACCGAAATTTCCCGGCGAATACTCCTGATTGTCGTAGGTGAATGTCTTTGGTTCGTCTAAATAAGTGGTTGCCGCCGTAATCACTCGGGGCACCGGATCGTATGCCGTATTAAGCGCGGTGGCGTAGACAAATGGCTTGAAGACGGACCCGGGCTGGCGAAGGGCATCCGAGGCACGGTTGAACTGGCTCTTGGAATAGTCGCGCCCACCAACCATCGCCACAATTTCCCCGGTCTTGGCATTCAACGCAACCAACGAGGCCTGAAGTGTACCCGGCGCGAAACGCCTGGACTGCAGCTTGTCCAGTGAGGCGACCTGTTTTGACAGGGCCGAATAAGCGGCCCTTTGTAAATCCATGTCGATAGTCGTGTAGATGCGAAGATGCTGAGCAGAACCTGGGCCGGCTACAATATCGCCTAGTTGGTTTTGAACGTAATCAGCAAAATATGGCGCGTCCGAAGCGTCGATGCGACCTCTCACGGCTGCGACTTTCAGCGGTTCTGCTTTGGCCCGGTCGGCTTCCTCACGAGTGATCGCCCCTGTGTCTACCATGGAATCCAGAACTTGATTGCGACGGGCTGTCGCCGTCTTCATTTCCTGATAGGGATTGTAGCGATTCGGGCTACGAATCAGTCCGGCCAAAAACGCAGCTTCCGGCAACGTGAGGTTCGTCACATCTTTTCCGAAGTATGCATCTGCAGCCTGCCCGAAACCATGTATCGAAAACCCAGCCTGCTGCCCCAGGTACACCTGATTGCAATAGAGTGCAAAAATCTCTTCCTTGGTGAGCCGAGTCTCGAGAATGACCGACATGTAAGCCTCGGCCAACTTGCGCCGCAATGTTCTTTCCGGAGAAAGAAGCAGATTCTTTACTAACTGCTGGGTAATACTCGACCCACCCTGTCGCGCTATAGGTGAATTCGGATCAGAGTTGTCATATCGCCGGGCCAGAGCCCGGAAAATCCCGCGAACGTTTACGCCATAGTGCTCGAAGAAAGCTCGATCCTCAGTCACCGTGATCGCCTTAACCAGATGGACAGGCAGATCATTGAAGCCAACCACTTTCCGTTTCTCGCGCTCCTGACCGGTTACGGAACTTATCAGTTCTGGCTCAAGCCAGGTCTTGTCCAACCTCGTGTTTCCTCCCAGTTGGACTATCGAGCCGATCGACTTTGCATTCCGCGAAAACTGCACACGCACGCTTTGAAACTGTCGCTGGCCATCGACGGAAGAATATTGGCTGGGTTCGACGTCAAGAGCTGAACCATTGAGGGAATACCGTCCCCGCGTAGTGTCTGCCTGTTGAGTCTTATCAACGTAGCCGGCGCGTTTCAGGTAGGAAACTAGGTCGTCCTGGGAGAGTGTTTCGCCGGCTCGAAGCTGTTTTGGCGCCGCATAAATGCCGGCTGAACGCGTAAAGACCTCGCCTTTGAGGAGGTAATCTATCCGTCGAGAGAAGATCGTCCAGTAGTAAACCAGCACCACAATTACGAAGACACTAATTACAGCAAGAGGGATTATTACCGGGGCGCTCAGAAGCCGCCGCCCGACTCGGCGTCCGAATCCTGGCCCAGGATGCTCATAGGCAACGATGCGTGGTTGTCGAGTGGAAGTTCGTCCTCCGCCACTGACTGGAGGCATTCTGTCGGGAGGTGGATAGCGAACTGGCATAAAACCTAGGTGATGGGTGATGGGTGATAGGTAATAAGTGGTTGGTTGTATTTAAAACTGTTGACGAGCTTAAACTTGTCGTCGCTTGACGTGACGAGCTAACCCGACAATCATGCGGCCGACGCTGTCCAGTCGGCTTCGCAGATGCAAGTAAGGCTCTTCTCGCAGGTAACCCAAGCGTCGGGCAATCAGCAACTCAGTCGCCAGTTCGCTGCTCGAACCCTGGGCATTTGATAGAAAGTGGGCGAACTCTTTCGACGACTGCCGCCCAGCACCTTCGGCAATATTCGCAGGAACAGAAACAGCTGCACGCCGGATTTGCGAGGTTAAGCCAAACCTTTCCTCTTTCGGAAATGCCTCCGTTTCTCTATAGACTTCAACTACTAGGTCCACCGATGTTTCCCAAACTTCTAATTTTTCGTGAGGTCGCATGTGAGGTCTCCTTTCCTTATCACCCATCGTGTATTAACTATCACCTCTATTTGACCCTGTCCAGCCAACTGGCACCCTGACTTCACTCCTATCACCCATTACCCCACCCATCACCTATCACCTGTTACCTATTACCGCCTCATTGACACTCACTTTTCCTTTGGTTACCGTGGCAACGCTCCAAAAGTTGCCACTTTGATGCGATTTCCCGCGTATGAGTTTAAAATCCCCCGCTTCGAGGAAACTTGCAGGAAACCGCTTTAGAATTCGCTATGCGTTTTTGGCAGTGGCCGTGGCAACAATGCTGGGTACCCTGGGATTCCACCTGATCGAAGGCTGGTCGATTGTCGACAGCCTTTACGCGGCAGCTCAGACAGTTACTACGGTAGGCTACGGCGACCTCGCACCCGCGACTCGCAACGGTCGAATTTTCGCCACCCTCTTTATGTTTGTAGGGGTAGGCGTTGTGCTCTATTCGCTGACTGCTGCGGTTCAATCAATCGTGCAGTCGGAGCTGCTCGCGACTTTTGGTCAGCGGCGGCAATTGCGCAAAATGAGTAAACTGCGAGATCACTTTATTATCTGCGGGGCGGGACGCGTCGGATCCCGTCTGGTGAGAACGCTGCAGGCGAGCGAACAGCCTTTCATCGTGATCGAGCGCGATCCACAAAGGGTGACGGAGTTAGCCGATCGCGGTGCAGTTGTCCTGGTAGGTGACGCTACCTCAGAAGAGGCCCTCAGAGAAGCTGGGGTTGAACATGCGCGTGGCCTCGCAGCCTGTTTACCTGATGATGCTGACAACGTCTACGTGGTGCTCACCGCCCGCGACCTGAATTCCCAGATTCACATCGTTGCCAGAGCTGCAGAGGAACAGGCGGAAAGCAAGCTAATCAGAGCGGGAGCCAATCGCGTAGTTGCTCCTACCATCATTGGCGGCCATCGCATGGCTGTGGCCCTTACCAAGCCGGCGGTAGGAGACTTCATCGATTCAATAACTGCAGATACGCTGGGTTTGGCCCTGGAGCAGCTCGAGGTGAGTCCTTCTTCTTCCCTGGTCGGACAAAAGCTAAGCGCCACCAATATTCGCTCCGAACTCGACATTGTGATCGTAAGTATTCGTCGCAACGATGGACAGACCCTTTTCAACCCCAGTGGCGAGTCACTAATCGAGGCTCGCGACATGCTAATCGCCATTGGAAGCGCGGAGTCGCTTATGAAACTGACTGCAATTGCGAAAGGCGTCAACGAGTCCAAGGTCCAACGTCCAAAGTCCAACGTCACGTAGGTGGTCATTTTTGCGATAGTAAGCATCCAGCGTTCTACCGGACTTTGGACTTTGGACGTTGGACTTTGGACGTAACCACCGGCCTATCAATCAATGAGAATTCTTGTCACTGGCGGCAGCGGTTACCTCGGTATTCATGTGCGCCGGTTTTTTGAAGCGGACGATTTCTCGCGTCGCTCAAACCTCGACATACTTACCGAAAGCGATGTCGAGTTTGCTGCGAATTACGACGTCGTCATCCACCTCGCCGCCTATCTTGACAAGGATCCTGCAGCGGCAGAATTGACTTTTCGCACCAACGCTGAAGGGACCGCCAATATCATTCGACAGATGAAGCCCGGTTCCGTCTTTATTTATGCGTCCACCAAGGACGTATACGGCGCCAACGCGGCGGCGTACGACCCGGTTCCGGAAACATGTCCGACTGATTATTCTGGCCAGACACCGCTCGAGTGGTCGAAGCTCATTGGCGAGCGCTACGTCGATTACTACGCCCGCCAACGAAATGTGCGGGCCTGTATCTTTCGACTTTCCACGGTCCACGCGCGTCCCTCCGACGGCAATGAACATGGCTTCGTCACACATTACGTCGAGTCAGTCAAACGAGGCTGGCCGATTCAAGTCCCCGTTGGTGGCAATGCGATTCGCGACATCCTGCACGTTGACGACTTTTCGCGGGCATGCCAGGCGTTCATCGCCTCGTCCACCTCCTACGGGCTGTATAATCTTGGCGGTGGCAAAGAGAATGCGGCGACCCTGGCCGAGATGATCAGCACAGTGGGAAAGCTAATTCAGCTGGAACC
>JAMQPH010000393.1 GCA_023717605.1 Pyrinomonadaceae bacterium | reverse complement strand
CTTTGCCACCAGCCAAAATGATTGCTCGTAGCCCAGCGGCAGCGCCTGCGGGTTGTTCGACAGACTGCGCAATCATATGAGGTAATCCTTGGTGCGGTACTGGGCCAGATGAGCGCGAAGATACTCGGTCGTACGTCGTAGCCCTTCATCGAGACAAATCTTCGGCTCCCATCCCAACAGCCTTCTGGCTTTGGCCGCGTCACACAGTAACAGCCCCACTTCACTTCGCTCAGGTCTATGGCGATCGTTGGAGCTCACAATTTCCGCTTCACTAGCAACTACCTTCAGACATTTGACGGCAAGATCTCTTACACTGATCTCTCTGCCCTGCCCGAAATGGATCGTTTCGCCTTCGATATTGGGAGCGGTGGCCGCTAACAGGAACGCTTGCGCGGTATCCTCAACAAAGGTGAGATCTCGACGTGGCTCAAGATTGCCCAGATGAATCTGGTTCTCGCCCGCCAGTGCCTGCGTAAGTACTGTCGGTATGATTGCTCGCGCAGATTGGCGTGGCCCGTAGGTATTAAAAGGACGAAGTATAACCACCGGCAGATCGAAGCTGCAGAAAAAAGACTCGGCTAACTTATCTGCGGCAATCTTGCTGGCAGAATAAGGGCTCTGACCCTGTAAAGGATGCGCCTCGTCTATCGGAGCATATCGGGCTGTCCCATAAACTTCACTCGTAGAAGTGACAATCACACGACGAGTTTTTCCTTGTCGACAGGCTTCAAGGATATTAAGCGTACCATTGATATTGGTGGCGACGTATGAGGCGGGAGCGTGATATGAATAAGGTATGCCGATTAAGGCTGCCAAATGAAAAACGATGTCGCACCCTGCAACCAAATCCCTCACCAAATATGGATCGGTTACATCGCCGAGACGTACTTCCAAGTTCTCTCGTGAATTGTGGTCCAGCCCATCGAGATGCCCCCAACTACCACGGCTGTTGTAATGGGCCAAAGCGCGAACTTTGTGACCTTGGCGCAGTAACCGCTCAACAAGACAGCTTCCGATAAAGCCACCGGCACCGGTGACTAATGCGACCATTTCTTCATTCTCCCTTTAGTTCCGACATAAGGTGATAATTAGTCTGAGGAAGTGAGTTCGGTTAGGCAACCGATCTCAATATATCGACCGCACGTTCACGATGAACGAGGTCCGTCCTCACGTCGCCTCGCAACTACGATTAAGTTATCACCAAGCTCACGTTCTGAGAGAAATGTCGCGAGTTCCGGAATTGTATCGAACGCGTTGCGCAAGCCGATAAATACGGGATCAACTCCAAAGACCCAGACTTGGCCGCACTGCCAGTCTACGATCTCCCAGCCCATGTTGTTTAGCCAGGCAGCTAAACTGGTCGCTGAGACTTTATCGACCCCGTAATGAGAATAGTCCGAGTAGCCCTCCCAATCGCTACCCAAGAGGCGGTGCGACAGCGAATCCGAGTTGGACGTATGAAGGAACAACCATGCGCCGGGGGCCGCTTTTTTTGTCACCTTCGTCAATGCTCCCTCTGGATCAGACACATGTTCAAGAACATCCCACATCCAAAAGGCATCAAAGGTGGTCTCAAAGGGAATATCAGAAAGATCCAAATTACACTGCCGGACGCGATCTGGTCCGACTCTTTTGCTAGCTTCGGCAATACCGAACTCCGAGATATCCATTCCGCGTACATCGAAACCAGCGTCCATAAAGGCCTTTGTATAAATCCCCAAAGCACAGCCTATGTCGAGGAGACGGCCGCCGGTACAATGCTGATGCACAAGGTTTACGGCATATGCCGTAACCGTATGTAGCGGATACTCCGTATAATCGTCCCCGAAGTAATAGTCTTCCCCGATGGGCTTATTCTCGTAAGGGAGATAGTGCATCACCGATCGCGTTCGAAGCCCCTGAGCAGTGTGCAGTTGAAGTTTCGCGATGTATTTGCGAGTTTGCTTAAAGTGATCCGGGGCCAGGTCAATTGACCTGTCATTCATCCAAGCGCCCGGCTCATTCAGATTTATGCGCAAGTTATCCCCTCTTGTTACGGACGGCAACTGGAAGGAAAAACACAACTCGCCCGATATAGGCTGTGATCCCAATAAGGCCATCGTGTATAGGCTGAATTGTAAATCGCGTCCGTCCTCCTGCAGTTGATAAGTGACAAACCCTTCCGAAGAAGCGCGGTAGGTATACCTCATTAAAAGCAAGTCTTTGATTTGCCAAGCGCCAGCTCCGCTTCCGTTCTCACTTAACGGGAGAAACACAAGTCTGCGTTTGAGCGACTTAGCGACGATGTATTTTACGAGACTTGCAGCCTTTGTTTTTATCATGATCGAACCTTCTGATGCTTACCCCTTAGCAACGCTCCCTTTAAGCGAGACAGATGCGTCCAGAGCGGATTCTTCCATTCAAACCTCCAGTTAAGTTCTGGACGAGCGCCCCACGACGATTTGAACTTCTCGAGCGAGGTGATAGTTCCGGACCCACCGAAATTAAAGAATGCTGCGCCCTTCTCAGATGCCCAGCGGATTGCATCGTCGAAGATCGCACACGACGGGTAGAGATGTGAGAATTGCTCGTCGAGTGCCCCATGCAGGTAGAAGACCGAACAACCGTCCCGAAGAAACAGCCCGCCCGCAACAATACGACCCTCACTTTCGGCAACCAGAAAGCGCGCTGTCCGATGGATCTTAATTAACTCGGAGAGGAACTCAAGAGGAAAGACAAAGGAATAGCCGCCTTTTTGCTCGACGCGTTGCAGGTGGACCTTATAATAGGCCTCGAAATCCTCCAAGCTGTCGGTACCTCTAACGGTTACGCCAAGCCGGCGTGCTTTCCTAACATGATTACGCAACGATGCGCTGTATCCGGAAAAGATCTCTTCGTACTGTAGATCCAAGCGGAGAACGTGCGTAGTGGTGCGCTCGAAATCTAATCCTAGGTCTATTAGACAGCTTGCCAGACACTCATGATCGAACCGCACATTCCAGACAAAGCTTTCTACACGGACACCCGTCAGTAAATTAACTAACTGTTGAACGGTGGCACTCTCTAGTTTGCCTTGCCATCCGGGACTTGCATACATGCCGTTGGGCCCTAACGAAGTGCATCGTCGACCGAAAGTGCCAATTGTCTGAACCGCATACATCCTTCTAGGGGGACCCGATCCTCTGACTGGCAGAGAGAGGGTTTGCCACTCGCTACCAACTGCACGTGACCAAGCTGCGTTGAAATCGAGTGTTGAAAAAAATGTCTCACTGCCTTGATCGAGGAAGTGTGGTGATACTTCCACCTTAGAATCACTCAAACCTTTCCACTTAGACGGCGTTTCGATCATGCCTGTGGTTTGGACCAGATAAACAAGTAGTCGCGAAAGTTAAGATCGCAGACCTCGCTTCTTGGATTATCGAACCAGAAACGAAACGCAGCGCATAACTGCCCGGCAGTCGTAACTAATTTCGGGGGCAGTCGACGCCAATTACGCCAATCTTGACACTTCCTTTCCAACTTACCCGCATACCTCCGCAGGATGCGTACCTGTTTGGTCACAAATCCCGCTTCCTCGAAATCAGGTATAAACACATCCGGTGGTGCGTCGACCCACATCTCCACATCCACAATAAATCCTCCTGGTTTCAGTACCCGATACATTTCTTTCGCGATATCTCGGTACACTGGCACGAAAGGTTCGGTCGAGGGCTCATCATCGACCGGATTGCCGATTATTCTGCAAGCCGAACCAGGCTTGAATAAACCGTATTTCAACACACCACAAACCCAGATCATATCGACCGATTGATCGCGAACGGGTATATTAACTCCGTCAGTCAAAGCCACTAATGCAGCTTGAGGTAGGCCGAATTTATGAGCAGCGGATAGCATCTCCATAGTTACCTCAGTTCCGATAACAGACCACCCCTTGCTCCCAAAGAACCGCACTACTCGTCCCACCCCGCAGCCGAAGTCTAGAACTACACCTTTTTTCCTCCCCCTGATACGGTTTATAGCCAGAGCAATTTTCGCAGCGAATATGGTAGCACCGTGCATCATTAGATTGATTCTTTCGGACCCCTGGCGACACAGCACGGCATGTAGTTCTCCCTTATCAGCTATATCAGACCAAGGAAGACCACGATGGTCAAATCTGCTTCGGTCGAAATGCATTCAAATTCCTTTTCAGAGTTGATTTGAGAGCGGATCCACGCGCCCAAAAAGGGTTCGTCCACTCGAACCTCCAGTTATTTTCCTGATGAGCTCCCCAGGAAGCCTTGAACCGTTCCAAAGAAACATTTTCACCGGAAAACCCCAAATTGAAGAAAGCTGCACCGCTGTCACAGGACCAGCGGATGGCATTGTCAAGCACTGCGCAGACCGGAAAACAATGTGAATACTCATGATCCAGCGCTACATGAAATCCGTAGATTGAGCAACCATCACGAACAAACAGTCCTCCTCCAATGATACGACCCTCGCATTCAGCAACAAAGAAGCGCGCAATCCCTGATAGTTTAAGTAACTCCAGTGTCAGTTCAACGGGGTAGAGTGTCCAGTTTTTTTGCTGGCCCAGCCGCACATACAGTTGATAGTAAGCGCGGATGTCCGCCGGGTTGATCGTCTGCCGCACCGTGACTCCTCGGCGCTGAGCTTTTCTGACTTGTTTGCGCATGGTAGCGTTATAGCCACCGAAGACGCGTTCGTAACCTTCGTGGAGATAGATCACACGAGTCGACTCGCGCTCAAAGGTCAAGCCCAAAGACACGAGGCCGACTGCCAATGGCTCATGGTCGAAACGCACGTTCCAAACGAAACTCCTGGTACGAAGGCTCATCAGCTCACGAAGCATGTGCTTAAGGGTGGAGCTCTCCAGTTGACCCTCCCATCCCGGACTTAGGCAGAAATCTCGTCGGATAGGCCAGACATAACGTGTCCCATAACGCTCAGGAAGTTTTATTGCGTACATGGTTCTTGGCGGCCCAGAGCCCTTCACTGGTATCGCGAGGGAATGGTATTGATTATCAGCATACGATCGTGTCCACGCGGTGACAAAATCAGCAGTTGAGAAGAACGTCTCGTTCATATGATCCTGACTGGCTAGCGATGTTCTGGCTTCCGAGTCAATAAACTGATCTACACTACAGAGCTTCGACACAGCACGGTATGCGGCTCTCCCGCATCATCCGTGGGACTCTGACGAGGCCATGATGTTCATACTACTTTGGTTGAAAGACATTGAGACCCCTCTTCATCGCTGCCTTGAAGTCAGATGCGCGTAGCCAGTAAGGGTTCGTCCAGTCAAACCTCCAGTTGTGCTCCTGTTGTGTTCCCCAAAAGGACTTAAAGTTTTCTAATGGGACATTATGACCAGAGCCACCGAAATTAAAGAAAACTGCGCCGGCCTCACAGGCCCAGTGAATGTCCGATTCTGATGCTCCAAACGTTACGCGAAGGGGAACCAGGCGCAAACAGACTATACTTCAACACACCACAACCCAGACCATATCCACGGATTGATCACGAAGTGGAATACAGACCCCATCAGTTACGGCTAGCAGCGAACGCTTAGGAAGCCCGAATTTGCGAGCTCCATATAGCATCTCCGAGGAAATCTCAGTGCCGATAACGGCCCAACCTTTTTCGCCAAAGAAGCGAACAGTTCGCGCTACGCCACAGCCGAAATCCAGAACCAGGCCCTTTTTTCTGCCTTGTTTGCTGCCAAAAGCGAGGGCTTTTTTCGCTCCATAAAGGTTCGCAGAATGCATTAGCAGGTTCACTCTTTCGGAGCCCCCACGATCAAGTACAGCGTTTAGTTCTCCAGCATCAGCTACGTCTGACCAGGACATACCGCTATGAGTAAATCTAGTTATGTCCGAAGGCATTCAAGCTCCTCCTCATGACAGCCTTGATGGTAGAAGCTCGTTTCCATAACGGATTCATCCACTCAAACCTGTAATTAAATACTTGACGAGCACCCCAATGGGATTTAAATGTCTCCAGCGAGGCATTGTTTCCTGAACCACCTAAATTGAAAAACACTGCGTTGCTTTCACAAGCCCAACGGATGGCATCATCGTATAAGCAACATACGGGAAAATAGTGTGAATAACTATGATTCAGTGCTGAATGTACGAGGTAGACTGAACAGCCATCGCGGACAAATAATCCGCCTCCAATAACTTTGCTCTCGCATTCAGCAACCAAGAACCGCGAAATCGGAGAGAGCTTAACGAGTTCTAGAGACAGTTCTACCGGATAGACAGTTTCCCAATCTTTTTGCTCAGCACGCTGCGTGTATAGTTGATAATAGTCGTGTATATCTACCGGGTCGCTGGTATGCCGTATCGTTACTCCTCTGCGTTGTGCTTTTCTGACATGATTCCGAAGCGTCGCGTTATAGCGGGAGAAGATCCTCTCATAACCATCTGCAAGAGGAATCACATGAGTGGAGCTTCGTTCGAATGATAAACCAAGAGACGCCAGGCCATGGGCTAAAGGCTCATGGTCGAAACGGACGTACCAGACAAAAGTTCGAGTGCGGGGGGTCGTGAGACTGTAAAGCATTCCCTCCAATGTTGACCGCTCTAGTTGTCCTTTCCATCCTGGACTCATGCAGAAATCCATACGGGTGACCGGTATAGTCCGCGACCAGTAACGATCAGATTCCTGAATCGCATACATTGTTCTCGGCGGACCTGATCCTTCGACCGGAATGGCTAAGGGCCGCTGAACATTACCAGTGGAGCGAGACCAAGCCTCTACGAAGTCAGCACTCGAGAAAAAGCTCTCTGTCTGATAATCGCAGTTGCAGTGTGGTTCACTAGCGTTGAAAGGAACCATTTGCTCAGGAGTATTTGGCAGAACCATTCACCATCCAATTCGACTGAACCCAGTATTTTCCATACGCCAGGTTAAGTTTCAGATCGCCGTAAGGACCGGGCGCCGGATCGATCTGCAATGTGCAACATAGCTTGGCCCAGTCGACATTGCGCACGACACGGGCGTCGGTGATCCAGGGACTGAGAAAGTAACGACCGGGATAGAGACCGATGTTATCAATACGAGCGGTAATGCTGAGGTGACGATGAACCCTGCCGAGCCGCAAACCGCTGTGAGAAGATCGTAGATCCAGAATCGGCTCCCCCAGCGAGTTGTGCACTGTCACTCCAAAGCAAGGATCTACAATAGGCTGATAAAACTCGGCACGCAGGGTGAATACCACACTCCCACCAACGCGAATACCTTTTGCTAACTGCCCGATCTCGTCCCTAATTTCAAATTCCACCAACCGAGCTTCACCCGAGGTTTCGCGATCGGGCCAGTCACTTATATCCACTTTGCTTTCGCTTGTTGCGTCGGACAGGTAGTGGCCGATTACTTCAGAGGGCTGACCCGTAGCGGTGATCCTACCTCCTTGTAGGAGTATGGCTCTATTGCACAAATGCTGCACCGTCGCCAAATTATGGCTGACAAAAAGAACTGTCCTTCCTTCCTTAGCCACTTTATCCATTTTGCCCAAACATTTTTCCTGAAATGCAGCGTCGCCAACTGCGAGGACCTCATCTACGATCAATATCTCCGGCTCTAAGTGCGCTGCAACGGCGAATGCCAGCCGTAGGTTCATACCGCTTGAATAGCGCTTTACCGGGGTATCGAGAAATTTCCCCACCTCGGCGAAAGCGACAATTTCTTCGAACTTGCCCTCGATCTCAGCCCGCGTCATCCCCATAATCGCACCGTTGAGGTAGACGTTCTCACGGCCAGTTAGCTCGGGATGAAAGCCAGTCCCGACTTCCAGCAAACTCCGCACCCGGCCGTACAGGTCAACGGCCCCAGTCGTCGGTTTCGTGATGCGAGATAAAATCTTTAAGAGGGTCGACTTGCCCGCTCCATTAGGACCTACAATCCCCACAACCTCTCCCGGCTGAACCTCGAAGTTAATATCTTTGAGCGCCCACACCATCCCGTTATTCGCATTCCGACGCCGCGAGCGGATGCGTTTGAACGGCGCTCTAACAGCTTGGACTAGTGACTCGCGAAGAGTGGTATAACCTTCTTCACGCGCACCAATGCGATACTGCTTGCTTAGATTGTTTACGGTGATAATCGGCTTCATTAAACTTGCTAAACGATGTCCGCGAAATTCTCCTCCATGCGCAAAAACACATAGGTGGAATAGATAAAAAGGGCTAGAGTAATTATGGTTGCCGCGGCGAGTGACATCCAATTGAAACTCTGATTGCCAAACAAAGAAACACGGAAATTATCGATAATGCCCGTTAGTGGGTTCAAGGCAAGCAGCCAGCGCCACCTTGCAGGCACGAAGCTGGAGGGGTAGATCACGGGAGAGAGAAACATCCATAACTGAACCACAAATGGCAGAGCAAAGCGTATGTCGCGATATTTTACGTTCAAGGCAGATAACCACATCCCAACACTGAACGCCAGTAACGTAACCAGCGCCACAAGCACCGGGACCAGAAGGATCTTCACCGTAGGAACCGTGCCGAAGTAGGCCATCAAACCAACAAGCACGGCAAACGCTATAGCAAAGTCAACCAAACCAGCAAGAATAGCCGCGCCAGGAATGATCATCCGTGGAAAATAAACCTTACTGAGCAGGTGCGCATTTCCAACCAGACTATTCCCGCTCAAAGTTACCGCGTTTGAGAAGAACGTCCAGATTATGAGACCAGCATAAACAAACACCGGATAGGGCACCCCGTCTGACGGCATGCCCGCGAGCCGTCCAAAAAAGAGTGTAAAGATAATCATTGTGAAGAGCGGCTGCATAATCGCCCAGGCCACTCCCAGGACTGTTTGTTTATAACGAACCTTGAGATCGCGCCAGGTGAGGAAGTAAAGCAGCTCGCGATGCGCCCACAAATCTCGAAGAGACACCCCGATCCATGAACGCTCAGGTCTGATTTTTACCAGCGGCTCATCAGGTAGGATAGTTGAACCATGTATAGGCAACTCGGCATTGTCGCTGCTTGCGACTGAAGTTGTCGTTTCTGAATCCAGCACGCCGGTGCTCTTGCTAGCAATTAAGTCCATCAAACTCCATTGGAAGACTGCGTGGACCGCCCTTTAAGAAACAACTGTGACGGCCTCAAGCGAGAATGTGGTGAGAATTAAAATGCCAATAGCGGTTGATTCCCAAAAGATAAACGCAGATGAGGGCAGGATCCCCAGAGAAGTTACCATCGCTTTTTAGATCTGGGCAGATTTTGTGTCCAAAAGTACCTAAGTGTCGTTAGGAGGTTACTTTGCTTTGCGGCTCACCGCGAATACTCAAGCTCTTTCACGGGCGAGATCAATTTCATCATTAAATCCATCGCTTTCTCTCGCTGAATCATTGTAACAGATGGTAGCGATAGCAAACAAAACCATCACCAAAGGATAGCGTTCCTCCGGTCCGGTATTAGCAGACATTAGACGCTCGAAAACAGGGCGGTTAACGAGTTTCCATAGCGATGACGAAGGTTGCGATAAGCAAACCGTTAGCAGTTGCCCACGTTCTGCTTCGAGCCAGGCTGTTAAGTCGAAAAGTGCTGTCGGGCCGACGTTATTCTGCGTCGACCTCACCTTGGCTCTAGTAATGGCCAGCATTCGACGAATGGGATAAGGTACCTTTTCCACTATCCTCTGCTTAGCAATTCGTCGAAGACTGGGAGGCGGTGCAGGCTGGGAACGCCACGGCTTGCCGAAAGGTAAGTCGTTCAGTGTTGGCACTGTCTGCTGAATGAGTCCGTAATGGAGTGATTCTGCATAACGGGACAGTGGAGGTATTGAGAAAGCTGCTTCTATGAAGGGTCTGGTGCAGAAAGGCATAAACTGGTCCTCGATCGGGGCCGTCTCGCGTGGGTAGTTACTGGCCCAACGTCTGACTCGTTCATACGTGTAAAAGACGTCTGGCAGTTCCTCGGGAGCAAAGCCTTCATCAAGACACTCGTTGAAGAAGACGCGCAAATGGGATCGAGTCAAACTCAGCGCCTCTCCGGAAAGGAGCCCGCCGTAATCTGAAACCATGATGGTGGGGAAAAGAGCCAGCATTTGCTTCGCACTGCGAACACCATTGAACAAGTCTGCGTAATAGGCGCGGGCGATCTCACCTCCAAGACCACACAGAGTCACGTCTAAGCGATCGACCTTGGACGGCATTCCTAGTATGTTGGCAATCAGACTCAGGCTAGCTAAGCCATCGTTCTGTCTGATGAACCGCCAGCTCAAATCATCCCAACACGCAATCACCTCTTCGGTTGGATTACTACCGACTCCGGGCTGGTCGTTCGGGGTGTTGCTTACCTGGTGATCGAGGCCAAAGGCCTGCCCAATCTGGGCACCAATTACTACATCCGCGCAGTTTGGATCGCCCGTTGTCCAATATTTTGCCCGTATGTCACCTTGCATCAACAACGCCGCCATCACGCGAGAATCGCGTCCGCTCGTTAGCGGGCAATTTAGCTTGCCAAAGTTCTGCCCCAAGCTACTACAGAGTTGTATTAGATCATCCGCGAGTCGCCTGGAAGCGTCGTGGGTAATCTCACGGCGTGGTATTCGAGCCAGACTAGACCTCGCAAAATAAGTCTTGTACGAGGGACCCTGGGCATCTTGCCGCCAAGTCACGCTTCGACCACCTTCCATAACTCTGATGTCGCGCCGCAGTGTTCGATCGCCGCCTACCCAGTCTAGAGTCACGAATAAGCTTGCGCCGAGCGGGTCTAGATCCTTTTTGTTCCCAAGTCGTTCAAGCAGACCAGCACTATTGCTTAAGAACCAAGTCATACCGTCCTGCAAATAATAAACCTGCTCAATTCCAATGGGATCTATTAAGAGATCAATGCGAGGGGGACTGTCGCCGACGTGTACTACAACGAAACGTCCCTCTAGCGACTCTGCCAGCCGGTCCCGATTAATAGACAACTCGCGAGCCACATGCGCGTTGAAACATCCTGAGCTATCAACCATAAGACCGTCATAAAAAGTGACTCCATCCTTGTCTGTCGCGACGTAGCTTCTGGGAGTGGACGCTGATACAGCACTGTGAACTGAGGCCACAAAAATAGCGTCGCTGACTTCGTAGTGCCAAAGCGTATCTAAGTCCAGTTGCGGGTAAAGCTTTGCAGTACGGATTAGCTCCGACAGAACCCTGGGTCGATACTCCGTCGGCATTTGCCACGTGAGGATAAACAAATTCATCGCATTGTTCTCGCCACGACATGCTCCGGCCCATTCCGTCTGCTTACAGGTACAGACATCTTTGCTGCCTCTTCAACGAGGGGAAATTTGGCCTAAGACACCTTGAGCTCTGCCGCCTCGATACAGGGCTCGGACACTAACGGCGCCGAAGTGCCGCCGGCAGCTAGTTGTTCCAGCATGATGTCTTTCCACACAAGCGGGCCCAGCCAGCGTCGCTCGGGCGGCATGAAGGCTAGCTTATCGACGCGCTGGGCAATGGGTTCGGGAAGGATACCTCGAAGAGCCACGCGCAGGATCCACTTGGTCCATCCATGTCGATGTAACCAGCTCTCTGGGAGTGTGAACACAAACTCAGCCAGCCGGTGATCGAGGAAGGGCATTCGCACTTCTCGACTATGTGCCATGCTGTTGCGATCTGCGTATCTCAGCAGCTGGTTGAGCCCGTGTCTGGTCGTGTTCCACCACAAAATCTTCCGTAACCCCGAAACATTTTTGAATTCGATTGGGTAGGTTGGATAGCCGGGATCAATATTGCGAACGCTTCTCATGGCATTGAATATTTGCTTAACCGGCCGTTTAACTTGCTTAGGCAAGATCTGCCTGACAACGCGCCTTACCGATCCCGGAGTCCTCCCGTGAAGTGCCTCACAATCCCTATTTAATCTGAAATAACTTAAGAGCTTCAGGCTTTTGAGCAAATCATCAGACATATCGTCAAAATAGGTATGATAACCAGCCAACATCTCATCCGCACCCTGGCCGTCGAGGAGAACCGTTACGTGGTTCTCCTTGGCGAGCCGCATGACGCACCACTGGGCATAGATGCTCGACGATGCAAAGGGTTCTTCCTGATGCCAGAAGAGCTGTTCTAACTCTTCAAACATACGC
>JAMQPH010000391.1 GCA_023717605.1 Pyrinomonadaceae bacterium | reverse complement strand
GGTTCCAGGGTGTCGGAGTTCACACTGACACCGGGCTAAAGCCGCGGTGTGAATCAGATAGTTCAAAAAAAAGCGGACTTGCCCAGTACCCGATTCCGTTCGCGTTGACAGCTTGAAGAGTCGAGGCCTACTCTGTATCCGTCTTACGATACTCTTTCGTTTGTCTTTTTGAGGATCTCCGGAAGTACGATCTCCGATCGCAGCCAGAAGCGATCTACACTTCAAAAGTCTTCAATCCAGGCGATGTTCCTCAGGAACATCGTCGTTAGCGATTAGGCTAGTCCGCTGATCGGTCTGGGCGTGCTCCCGCCCCTTTTCCTGCAGTAGAAAGAAATCTGGACGCGACGTAGAGCACGGAAGATAATCCGCCCAATGTTACGCCGGTATTCCAGCAGACACTTAAGAGGCTAAACCAACGTTGCAAATTACCTTCGCTGAAGAAATCAAAGGGCAGCAGCTTAACGAGAGAAGTTACGATGGTCCGGTTGTGGCCGTGGGTCGTAATCCGGCCACTTGCCAGATCGTTTTTGATCAAAAACAGTGGCCCACAGTTTCTCGGCAACACGCCCAGTTTCAGCTACTCAATAACTCATGGTTTTTGGCAGACAGCGGTTCCACTTACGGCACCTTCCTTAACGGGCAACAGATCAAGGAGCCTACCAAGGTGGAGATAGGTTCGCGCCTGCAATTTGGTCCTGATGGCCCGGTCCTCGTGGTGACCAAAATCGAGAGCAAGGCGGACAAACCGCGGTCGGCGGACGAAACTCTGGTCGAAGAGTCCATGCGTGTATCTACTCCTGCGCCGATACAGGATCTACACGCTGGCGTTCAGGTGATAGCCACTCAACCACCGAAGGCTCATCAGGGTAAACCAACCGAACCAGTCTTCGTCGAATTGTCGGGCTTGGGAACGGCTCGGCTCCAACGGATTGAACTAAACAAAGAGGTGATCCGCTTTGGCCGCGACCAGGCGCTCGAAGGTGTCATCGATGCTGCCGCAGCGGTCGTCTCGCGCAGGCATGCAGAGATTCGCCGCCAGAACGGTAGATTTATCATTGTCGACCTGGGGAGTTTCAACGGAACCCTCCTCAACGATCGGCGTATAGCCGAACCTGAGTTGCTGCATCACAATGACAGAATCGAACTGGGTCCAGGAGGCCCAACCATCCGCTATCTGGATCCCGCTAATCCACGGCCAGCCGTAGCACAACAGCCTGTCCAGAATGTCGGGATGCCGTCAGAAGAACTGGCGCCGAGACCGGCAGCGCATTCGGGCAAGCTCGCCACAATGGTGCTCCGTTCAGAGACTCCGATGCAGATCACCGGAGGTGCGGGCGCGGGAATGTTCACCGAGCGGCCCTTCGGTAACACGACTCGAATGACTGTTGGTCGCGGGGAAGAATGCGATATTCGCCTCGATGGTCTGTTGATTTCCAACCGCCATGCTGCAGTCGTGAACACAAACTCGATCTTGACTATTGAAGACCTTAATTCGACGAACGGTACCTACGTTAATGGCGCCCGAATTACCGGTCGTAAACCTATCCGGCCCGAGGACGTCGTACAGATTGGCCCTTTTGTTCTAAGGGTTCATCCGCAACGCGGCATTACGGTCTTCGACACCAGGGCAAAAACACGCATCGACGTGTTCCAGGTGACGAAGGAAGTAGCCAACCGTTCCGGTCCGGGAAAGGTCCGACTGCTGGACGAAGTCTGTTTGAGTATTCAGCCTAACGAGTTTGTCGGGCTGCTTGGTCCTTCGGGTGCAGGTAAGTCGACCCTGATGGACTCCCTCAACGGAATGCGTCCGGCCTCTAGTGGCCAGGTATTGGTCAATAACTTCGATCTCTATCAACACCTGGAGTCGCTTAAACTCTCGATCGGCTACGTTCCGCAGGACGACATCATCCACCGCGAGTTGACGGTTTACCGCACCCTCTATTACGTGGCGCGCCTCCGACTATCGCGCGACATTTCAGCCAGGGAAATCAACCAGATTGTGGATGAAGTGATGGATGTTACCGGCCTCTCCGAGCGCCGGGACGTTCCTATCTCACAGCTTTCCGGAGGACAGCGAAAGCGTGTCTCGATTGCCGTGGAGCTTATTACCAAGCCTTCAGTCATTTTCCTGGACGAACCGACTTCAGGACTTGACCCGGCCACTGAAGAGAAAGTAATGAAGCTTTTCCGACAGATTGCCGAATCTGGAAGAACAGTGATCTTAACCACGCACGCAATGGAGAACGTCAAGCTCTTCGACAAGATCGTCTTATTGATGCGCGGCAAACTGGTCTTTTATGGCAGGCCGGATGAGGCACTCGCGCACGTGGGCGCCGAGAGCTTCAAAGATCTGTACGACAAACTTGAGGCGCCGATTAGCGAGCGTCTGACAAAGACTGCGTCGCGAGAACAGGTGGCTGAGCAAGTGGCGGAGGAGTGGAAGCGCAGCTTCATGCAGACTCCCCAATACAAGCATAACGTAGCAACTCCTCTAACAGAGGTTTCGAGCCGGCCGCAACAAGCCATTCCCGCGAAGAGACGTACCACGCTCGGCGATCTGTTAAGACAGTGGGCCACACTCTCGCGGCGTTATATGGGAGTCTTAGCTCGTGACAAGTTTAATCTCTTCATACTCCTTGCTCAGGCGCCGATTATCGCGCTGCTCACCTATTTAGTTGTCGACGCCAAGGGACAACGAGATTTTCCTTACTTCATTTTGGCGCTGGTTGCCCTTTGGTTTGGGACGTCGGTGGCTGCCCGAGAAGTCATCAGGGAACGAGCGGTTTATAACAGAGAGCGCATGGTAAATCTGCGGCTGCTCCCTTACGTGGGCTCTAAACTTTTTGTGCTGCTCCTAATCGTGAGTTTCCAGTGCATCCTACTCTTCGGTACTCTGAAGCTGCTGGATCTCACCTCGTTGATGGACTTGCCGGGCAGTTTTGGCGGTCTTCCGCAGTTATTCGTGATGATCCTGACGGGCATGGTCGGCATTGCGCTGGGTCTCTTCATCTCGGCGGTAGTAAGAACGTCAGAGATGGCCACAAGTCTCGTCCCACTCATTCA
>JAMQPH010000357.1 GCA_023717605.1 Pyrinomonadaceae bacterium | reverse complement strand
CCGGCAGCGCTACCTGCACTTGATTTCCATCGATTCTGACGGGACAGCAGGCGACGGTGATTGCCGGATTCTCCGGTCGTTCGCCGGTTTGTACGTTGAATCGCCATCCATGCCACGGACATTCGACGACGTGGCCTTCAAGATGGCCTTCTCCGAGTGGCCCTCCCGCATGAGGACAGGTGTTGTCGACCGCGTAGAAGGATCCATCGACATTAAATACGGCAATTCCGATTCCTTGGACCTCGACGGTTTGCCCGCTTCCAGGAGGAATGTCTTCCACTTTAGCGACGGTAATAAATTCAGGCATGCTGCTGCTTCTTCTCCTTGGCCGACTGACCGATGGAACTGGCACAGTCCGTAGACCCGTCAGTAGCTTGATTTCCGGCGAGTCTTATGGCATAGAATTAGATACGTATTCCAATACTATACCCGGGCCCTCTCATACAAGGAGCCTCGGTTGGGATGAGGTTACGGCATGGAAATGACCCTTCTGCTCAACGCGACGTATGAACCACTGCGGGTCGTCCATTGGCAAAAGGCGATCGCGCTCCTCTGGCAGGGCAAAGTTGAAGTCCTCGAAGTCTACGACCGAGAGATCCACGCGGTGTCGATCTCCATTAAGCTTCCCTCCGTCATGCGGCTCCTCAAGCTGGTCCGGCTCAAGGATGTCCACCGGGCGGTCAAATTCTCCCGCATCAATATCTTTACGCGAGATGGCTATGCCTGCCAGTACTGTCGTCACAAGTTCCGAACCGAAGAGCTGACGTTCGATCATGTCATCCCCATCGCCAAGGGCGGGCGAAAGACCTGGGACAATATCGTGACGGCTTGCTGGCGTTGTAACAACAAAAAAAGCGGTCGTACGCCCGATGAAGCCGGCATGCGGCTCATGAGGAAGCCGGTGAAGCCGCGTTGGAATCCGGTTGTGACTATTACCATCGGGATTCGGAACACACCGGACAGCTGGCGTGACTATTTCTATTGGAATATGGAGCTCGATGCCGACCCCGCCGAACCTTAGATCGGTTCAATTGTGAGTTCTGAGTTGAAAGTTCTGAGTTATAAAAACACTAATGGCGAGTGTTCGAACTGAAAACTCAGAACTGCCTATCCGCTAGTGCACCGTGTCCAGCGTAATCTCGAAATTCCATCCTCTCGCCAACGTCGGGTTTTCCACATAGCCGGCTTCGATGTCGCCTGGCTGTGCCGGGCCGCCTATCCATATCGATCCAACCGAGCCAACAAATCCAGCCGGATGTTGAAAAATCGCTTTTCTCACACGCCCCGCCCAGGTGCGCCGAGACGCTCTTTTCCCATGCTAAGTTTTCAACACTCGTGAAGCGTATTTCGCAAACATGCCGCAGCCAGTTCTGCAACGAGAGACAAACGACGCTTCACGAACGTCGAACAAATCTGAGCGCGCATTATAGCGGGGGCCGGTAGAAAAGTGGAAGGCGCGGTTTACGCTGTGAAACAGGGTGTTGTATGATACGCCGCGCTCTTGAATTGGGGGGAACCATCATGGCTGCAAATCCTGGCTTTCCATTGTCTCTTGATGTGAAAGGTTATCCGGTGCTTGTAATCGGGGGAGACGAGGAGGCTGCGGAAAAGACCCAGCGATTGTTGGAGGCCGGAGCGAAAGTGACTGTCGTGGCGCCGGCATTACACGCCATGCTAAAAGATTTGGCCGCGTCCGCAAAAGTCATGCATCGTGGGCGCCATTTTCGCGATTCCGATTTGGACAGTGCGATTCTGGTGCTGAATATGGTTCGTGGGGACCGGGATTTTTCCCGAGCACTGTTCGCAAAGGCGCGTGAGAAGAAGATCTTATTGTGGTCGGTCGACCAGCCGGAGGCCTCAACAGCCACAATGCCGGCGGTGGTGGCTTGCGGCCATTTGCGTGTGGCCATCAGCACGAGCGGGGTCGCCCCGGCCTTGTCAGGCTTCATGAAGGAAGATATGGAGAAAATATTCGGTGAGGAATTTGCTGCTTTTGTTGACTGGCTTGGCCAACTCCGGGAGCAAACCAAGGCGAATGAGCCGGACTTCGAGAAACGCCGGGCGTTGTTGCGTGAGGCGTTGGACGGGTTTCGCTTGTTGGGCAAGGTCCAGTATCCGAAGGTCTGGCTGGATGAGCGGGCTGCGAAGACGTAAAACGTGAGACGTGAAACGTCAGGCGAAGAGCAGAGAGAGGAGCGTTATGGTGTTATTGGAATTCAGTATGTCGCCGTTGGGCAAGGGAGAGAGCGTCGGCAAGTATGTGGCGCGCTCGCTCGATATCATCGATAAGAGTGGAGTGGACTACAGGTTGAACCCGATGGGGACGGTGCTCGAAGGGGAGTGGGATGAGGTATTTGCCGTCGTCAAAAAATGCTATGAGCGGATGAAGAAAGATTGCGGTCGCATTTCCTGCACGATCAAAGTCGACTACCGGAAAGGCCACGCAGGTCGTTTACGGAGCAAGGTTGCGAGCGTCGAGAAGACGCTCAAGCGATCGATCAAGCACTAGCAGGATGCTGAAAAAGTCCGCCAGCAGGGGAGGGAGCGGCCAGGTGCCCTTCTTGCTCGCAGAACGCGCACGATAAAACGGTGCTCGTTCGATGCGCGCAGTAAAGGGCAGCCTCGGCCACTCCCCTAAAGAGAGGTGGAGGGAATTGGAAAGGGCCGCGCTCAACGCGCGCAGTGGGGGACTCATCCGGGCCATCAGAGGACAACGTAAACGCGCAAGCTCGGAAGAAGCATCTTTGGTCGCTCGCTGCGGCCTTGCTTGGGAGAAGGCGCGTCTCGGCGCGCCAGGGTTGGGCGGGTGAGAAGTCTGGCCTTTTTGAGCATCCTGCGTGATGTTCTCCTGTTGTCCTGGACGTGTAGACCATTTAAACTTCCACCGTGCCACGATAGTTTTCCTGCAGCCTGCTAGTAGAGCGCCCACATCTTACGGTCACGAGTCCGAATCAACGAGGCTCCCTGCTTAAGGTGAGGAGTCGAAATGCCAGCATTTCGCGAATTGCACGAAATGCTTTGTTCGTATTTGAAAGTAAT
>JAMQPH010000355.1 GCA_023717605.1 Pyrinomonadaceae bacterium | reverse complement strand
CGCCCCATAGCCTCTACTTCTCACCACGATTCATGCTCGCTAAACCACTGATCAGCGTCATTATTACATCATACAATCAGGCGCGATTCGTTACATATACCGTTACGAGCGCCCTCGAACAGACGTATTCTCCCGTGGAAGTGATCGTGGTGGACGACGGCTCGACCGACGAAACGAAAGCAGAGTTGGCGCCTTATTTAGATAAGTTCCGGTATATTTATCAATTGAATCAAGGTGTATCGGTTGCCCGTAACACTGGCATTAAGGCTGCTAAGGGAGAACTAATCGCTTTTTTGGATGGCGATGATCTCTGGTTACCCAATAAGCTTGCCCTGCAAGCAAAATGTTTGGAAAAGAACAGAGATGTGGGGTTGGTTCATTCAAATGTCTCCTACTTCGGAACAAATGATGAGGAGGAACGCCAGACAAAGGGGGCCCTGACGACTTACGCAGGTGATTGTTACGCTGAACTGTTTTTACGCAACCGGATTACCACATCGTCGGTCGTCGTTCGTCGTGATTGTTTGGAAAAAGTAGGTCTTTTCGATGAGCGAATTCGCAAAGCGTCAACTGAAGATTATGACTTATGGATTCGAATTGCGCGTTATTTTGAGTTTGCATATGTCCCAGACCCGGTAGTTCTTTACCGAGTCCACCCCAACAACGCTGTTAACGATTTTCGAACGCTCATCGAGAACGAACGTTATGTGCTGGAGAAGTCTATTGAGGCGGATCCGCACTTGGTTGAAAAAGTGGGGAGGCGGCGGGCACATAAGCGTTTATTTGATATCTATTTCAGTCTCGGTTACGGAAATTTTGAGCGAGGTTATTATGATGAAGCCAATCGATGGTTTGCGCGAGCTTTAAAACATAGAATCGATCCATACGCGGCGGTGCTCTGGACTGCAAGCGCGTTGCCGCCGGCGTTAGTCAAACGTATGCGGGATTTAAAACACGTTCTGGCGCGTGGCCATTAAGTGTGCTTGGGCTGATACGTGGGAACTTCTCATGCGCCTGTAATCGACAGTGGAATGACGGATTAGCTGCGAAATCGTGATCGGGTGATTTTCAGATAGTATCGGAGCAAAGTTTATGAGTTGGAAGCTGTCTCGGTTTCGTGCTGGAGACTTGGTCGAGGTGCGTAGCAGGGAAGAAATTTTGGCGAGTCTTGATGACGCAGGTCGTTTGGATGGAATGCCATTCATGCCCGAAATGCTGCAATTCTGTGGGCGGTATTTCCGCGTTAGCGCGGTAGCGCATAAGACATGCGACACGGCCCGGCAAACGTGGAAGGGGCGTCGACTCAAACGTTCCGTGCACCTCGCTGGTGCGCGTTGCGACGGTTCTGCCCACGGGGGCTGTCAAGCCGAGTGTAATCTCTTCTGGAAAGACGAGTGGCTCACGCCGGTCCATGAAACCGGGAAAGCCTCGACTAGACCCGTGACCGTGACGAATGCGGCGAGCGGACCTTGTACCGAGGCCGAGTTGATGGCTAACACACGGTTGACGTCAAGTGCAGACGAGGAAGAAGTGCGTTACTCCTGCCAAGCGACGAAAATGTACGAAGCAACTGAACCGCTGCCCTGGTGGGACGTGCGGCAATACCTGTTTGATGTCGTGACCGGAAATCACTCGGCGGGTCGAGTCTTACGTGTGGTGTCTCTCGCGGCGTTGAGACAGCTGTTAGCTCGGATTCCGTACGGTTACCGGATCTTCAAAAGATTTCACGACTGCAC
>JAMQPH010000351.1 GCA_023717605.1 Pyrinomonadaceae bacterium | reverse complement strand
GGAGGATGCCGATGAAATAATTTTCGATCGACCAGTAAGAGAAGAGAGCCGGTTCGTTGGTTACAATCACATCACACCTAGGAGGATTCTGATGAAATCAGTCGTAAGCATGATCATAGCGGGAGCGATCTTGTTTGCCGTGCCGGCGTTCGCCCAAACTGAGGGCAGTGCCGACACCAACATGCAAATCTTGCTGGATAAGGTCAAGGCGGACAAAAAGCTGTTGGTCGCCAGCAACATGGATCTCACCGACGCGGAAGGCAAGAAGTTTTGGCCGTTGTACGATGCGTACCAGAAGGATCTTCAGCAAGTGAACGAGCGGCTTGGCAAGACCATCGCGGCGTACGCCGAAGCGTATAACCAAGGCAAGGGCACGATTTCGAACGACACCGCGAAGAAGCTGCTGCATGAGGCGATTTCGGTTGAGGAGCAAGAAGTGAAGCTGAAGCGCGCCAATGCGGAGAAGGTCGGCAAGGTGCTGCCGGCGACCAAGACAGCGCGGTATATCCAGATCGAAAACAAGATCCGTGCGGTCATCAAGTTCGAAATTGCGAAACAGATTCCGTTGGTGTACTAAGTCTGAGTTGCGACATTGAACGGACGCATAGGATCACCCGCGTGAGGTGGGACCAGGTGAGGTCATCACGAGGCAATCTCACGCGGGTATGCGTCTGGCTTCTGGGGGCAATGTCATTGGTTACGGCATGCCCCCTTGCGGCGCTGGGACAGGAGACACAACCCGAGAGCTCTCCCAGGAGCGAGCCGTCTGCGGCCCCTCAGGTGGAGATGGACGAGCCCGTAGGAGCGCCCGACGTCGTGCCCAAGAAACATCGCTTCCTCAGCAGGGCGGGGCCTCAGCAGTTAACGCCGGAGCAGCGGGAAGAAGCGGAGCGTCTCAGAAAACTGGCCGCGACCTACGTGGTTCAGTCGGACGAGCCCATTCTCTTCTCCTGGCATTGTTCTTCGGTTCAGACAGGGCCGAATATGCTGGCCGAAGACAGTATCATGATTCGCAAGGGAACGGCCGGCACTCCCTCCTGACCGACCAAGATGGACGTGCTGATCAAATCTTGGTTGAACTTCGGGACAACATGAAGTCACGGATGGATATGTGATCGGCGACTCAGCCGGCAGACGGCGCTTCACCACGGGACTCTTTGTGGCAACCACGCTCGTCCTGCTCGCCGGCATGGCTCTGATCACAGACACCGTAGCATGGGCGAATGGTGAACTCCGCGAAGCCCTAGGCAACATGACCTTTCCCTCGGAATGGACGCGCAGCGGCCAGGCGCCGCTCGTCGGGGGAGTCTACGAAGAACCAGCGGCCCAGGACTCGGCCTCCAAGATTGTGATCCGGTTGACCGACTCCGTGACGGTCGGCACGATCGGCGGCCAGACAGCGGCTGCGCTCGTGATCGTGACAGATCCAGGCGGCAGTGGGGTATTTTTCGATCTGTATCTCGTGCAGAAACGGGAAAATCGCTGGCGCGTCATAGATCGTGTGCATCTCGGCGATCGGATTCGCGTGAACAGGATCGAGGTCGAGCGGGGTCTCATCGGGCTCGACCTGACCGTCCACGGTCTGCGCGATGGGACCTGTTGCCCGACCGAGCGCAGCAGGGTTTATTATTCGCTGCACAGCGAGCGGCTTGTTAAAGTCAATGCCCCTGCACAACAGATCCCGAGCCCAATTGAAGGACCTGTCTGGGGATGGCAATATTCCGTTCACATTGACGGGACCCGGACGATGCCGACAGAGCCAGGTCACTATACCCTGCATCTCAGGTCCGACGGGCAACTCAACATCCGGGCCGACTGTAACCAGGCCGGAGGGAACTATCGAATGGAGGGTTCGCATCTAACGCTTGCGGTCACGCATTCGACCATGGCAGCCTGCCAACCCGATTCGCTGGACAGGCAGTTTC
>JAMQPH010000348.1 GCA_023717605.1 Pyrinomonadaceae bacterium | reverse complement strand
GCAAAACAGAGGTGAACTGGAGAAACGGATGCGTACTTTCTCGCACGCGCCAGAGGAACTTTGCGCAATGTGTACATAGCGTGTCTTACGCTGGATGGGCCTGGGCAAAATGGTAGTGGCAGATCACGTTCAACTCCGCATCCGACTCTTCTCCCAAGTAACAACTCAAGACTGTCTCCACACAATCATCAGGCATGAAGATTGCACTTGGAGATTGCTCTTTGGAAGTGTCAATTACATCTGCCTGAGAAGTGTTTCACGCACGGAGGTAAAGTGTTAAAAAAAAGCGCTGATTTCATCTTCACCATCAAGGTCGTGCTCGGCGCGGCGGCTGCTTTGCTCGTTCTCGCTTCATGGCTTGTCCATCCGGCCATGTCGGGAGAGATGAGGGAAGCCGGAAGGTGGTTGGTCTGGCTTCTCATGATTGGGGTCGGCGTCGCGGCTCTCTTCGCGCTGATTCTTGGAAGGAACTCCAGATCGAAATCTGGCAGATCCTGATTCGAAAAATGAGATGGGTCCTTGACGCGGATGAAGTTAAACACGGAGCGCGAGAAAGCATCTTTGATCAAGTCATAACGTGGCGAGTTCCATCGCGCCCACGCCGACCCGAGTAAAGTCGCAAAGATTCAGCCTTCGTCTTCACTGGCTACACAAATGCAACGTCGAGTGCCGAGACCGTACTGGCTCTCGGCACTCGCCGCCGCGTTTTGTTATTAGTGAGCCGCGCCACGCATCTATTTAGGTCGCTGCTTTTGCTTTGGCCGGCTCGTCACCCTTTTTGATCTCCAGTCGACGCGCAAGCGGTTCACGTTCCGGCGCTTGCATCGTTACCTGAAGCACACCATCAGTGAACTCGGCCGTTGCCGTATCAGTCTTTGCGCCTTCGGGCAGCGGTATCTGACGATAGAAACTGCCGTAGCTTCGTTCGCTGCGATAGTATCCCTCGCGCTTCTCTGCTTTCTCTTCTTTCCGCTCTCCTGAGATGGTAAGAATATTTTCGGTCAGTTCCACCTTGACGTCGTCCTTCTTCAGGCCAGGTAGGTCCACCCGCACCTTGAATTGGTCGTTCTCTTGTAACACTTCGACCTCAGGCACCCAGCCTACACGTTCAAACTCTCTGGTGAAGGGGAAGAACTCTCTTCCGAAGAGACTCGGAATCCGAAAACCCTCAAACTCATCGAAGAGTCGTTCCATATCCGTCGCGAACCGTCGCATGAACCCAAACGGAGTGGAAGCTGTAATCGGCTTCGCTTCCGATGGCGCCAGTTCAGTTGATTGCTGCTTAGTCTCTAGCTCTTTCTTTTCTTTCATGATTCTCCTCTTTCTCGTTCAACGATTTAGCCGGCTAGCGGCACAAACCCCAACGTGGCCACGCTGCCAACCAAATCAAAAGTATGGATCTATCCGCAGATGGTCCCTGATCTGTAAGACGCCAGGAGCATGACTGATCGATCCGACAACAGCACGTTTCTCCTGCCAAGAGTGAACGCGACCGAATAGGTCTACAGCACCATCCTGGACCTCGATCCGCAGTCGCTCAGCCTCACGATCGGCACGTCGCTCCAAGGCGTATTCGATCTCTTCCCGAAGTTCTTCTGAGTCGACTTCCCTGGGCGCAATGGTGATCTTGTTAATTACGCCAACGATACCTTCCAGGCGCAGAACCGCCCGCTCGGCATCCTGCCGTTCATGCCACAAGGCCACGTCTCCCTCAAGCGTAACCCAGCCATCTGATACAGTGGACTGAATGCGCTCATCGGGGACAAAAGCATCCCATTGCAAGACATGACGGAC
>JAMQPH010000342.1 GCA_023717605.1 Pyrinomonadaceae bacterium | reverse complement strand
TCAAAACATGTGAAAAATCTACATCGCGCGAACCATACGCGAACATCAGTTTTCGACATAGCCTCGCACGTTGGTTGCACTCGCCCGAACGAAAATCCGTTAGCGGTCACGGTAACAGCGGTAGACTCGAGGAATAATATTTATCCGCTCCCGGTAGGGTATGTCGGACGCGTGCCGGATTTTACCTGGATTTCGTTGTAGTCGATGATGGAATGTGATTCCGTCGGTAAATTGAAAGCTGATCACTTCCCATTTCCGATTAGTATGAATGGTGCCCAGTAGTGTGGGTGTGCAAATGGGGCACGTGGATCCTTCTTGAACCGTTTCATTGGCGCACCCGTTTGATTGGTCTTCACGATCTGACTCTCTTCCAACAGCACGTTCTCCGATGTTTGCTTGTTCGTAGTTATGCTTCTCAGAAGTGCGAGTTGCGCGTGCCTGAGCGCCTCGGCTTTAGACCATTGCGGGTTGGCTTGCTTCAAACGATAGAACTCGCGCATCAATACTTCTGTTCCCTCATCTGCAACGGGCCAGAGGCTTGCCACCACCGCCTTGGCGCCAAGGTCCTGCGCAACGAATGCCAACCCTTCGACGTCCCTTCCATTGGCCCCCAGTGCCGTCTCGCATGCTGACAGCGTTAACAACTCCACCGTTTCAAGTATCCCCGGTGCATTCTGCAGCTCTTGCACACTCAAAGTGCTTCCATCACCAAGCAATAGATAAGACATCTCCTCTCGCTCCGGAATGAAACGGAAGTGGCTGGCGATATGGACCACAGCATAGCCCTCGCGTAGTCCATCGAGCATAGCCTTTCGGGTGAACTGCTCGTCAAGCCGGATTACTCCAGGCAGCACTCCACCGGAATCTGCTACGCCTTCTTCTCGAATGATCGAGCGCAATTCTGATGGGACGAAAGTGAGCGCGGGAAACTCTCTGTATTGCTTGGATACTCCCAGTCCCAATGCTCGCCAGTTTCCTTCGGCCGAATCGAGCAGACGTGTGAGGCTGGCCGTGGTGAAGACAAGGAACGAGTAATTCGCCACGAGGTAGCTCTTACCGTCGTGGAGGGCGGCGATCGGCAAATAACGCAAGACCCCATCGAGCGACCACATTAGGGTTTTTGCTTTGTAAGCCCTGAGGTCTGCCGCCAGTGTTGCTCCTGCTTCGTTCCTTTGTAGAAACAGTGCACTGTAGAGTTTCTGTGCAAGCAGTACAGGATCATACTGTCCGGTTTTCAACGTCAGGCGAAAGTCGCTGAGGTTCTTGTTGAGATCGGCAGTGGATATGGGATAGGCGCGTCGGAAGTCAGAAGTGGTGAGGATCACCCAGCCCTTAGCATCGGTCAGCACCGTATAGACAGCTACTGTTCCATGTCCGAGCTTGCGCAAACTTTGCATCATTGATTGCGATTGCTGGGTTACCAGGTTTCCTTCGGAGGTGGTTCTGGCGATCTTTGCAAGGACAAGTTTGATCTTTCTGTTGGCAGCGGTGATCTTAGCGTCGATCAGATCCAACCTTTGCCGGTCTTGATCTGTAGCAGTCTGGCTTGCCATTTTTGCGAGCAGGGGGCCACGTTCACTGGCGAGTTCTGCGAGTTGATCGGTGATTTTAGACGCTTCTGCTTCCGTCGTTGTCAACCCGATGTCCGGTTCCAACGGGGAGTTGCGGCGGAGGATGCGATTGAATTCCTCATCCTTTAGCAGCTCCAAAAGTTTTTCAGCCTCTGCAAGACGACCTTCTGAGATGAGCAGATCTGCCAGTTTTCGATAAACGTCTTCGTTCGATTTGAGATAGCTTTGTCTGGACTCCGCCGAGAGAGTTTTGATATTCGAGCGAATTTCCTGAAAAGCATTCACGGCCTGCTTTCCATAAAGGATTGCGACGGGGTTATTGTGCTGTCGCTCCCAGACCAACATCAGATTCTTGAGCGTGCGTCCCTCGGCGGCTCGATGCTTAATCTCCCTATTGATTGCCAGCGCGTGTTGATAGTACTCGAGGGCCTTTTCATACCGGGTTAATGAATAATGGGCGAACCCGAGTGAAGACAATGAATCTGCCTCCACTATTCGGTCCTTCACTTCTCGACTAATTAGCAGCGCTTGTTCGAAGTGCTGTATCGCCTTTTCGTATTGACCCAGACTAATGTATACCGTGCCGAGATCGTTAAGCGTGTATCCCTCACCGGCACGATCTTTTATCTCTCGTTTAATAGCAAGCGCCTGCTCCAAATATGCGCCTGCTTGCTGGTATTCGCCCCGTCGATTGTAGGTTTTCGCGAGATTGCCGAGAGTCAGTCCTTCGCCTCTGCGATCCTTGATCCTCCTCCTTAAATCCAGCCCTTGCTGATAGTACGAAGCGGCTTTTTCAAACTGACTCAGAAGATAGTAAGAGGTGCCGAGATTGGTGAGAACCCGCGCCTCGTTTAGTTGATCCTTTGCGTCTCGGCTGAATGTGAGCGCTTGCTCGAGATACTGTATCGCTCTTTCATATTGACTCAGGGAGTTGTACGAGGTGCCGATATTGTTGAGGGTGACACCCTCCATTTCACGGTCTTTGGCCTCCCGGAAGATCGTTAGTGCCTGCTGATAGTAATCTATGGCTTGCTCGGATTTGCTGGAGTCCTCAGATGCCTTACCAAGATTGCCAAGCGCGCGGCCCTCGCCTGGA
>JAMQPH010000339.1 GCA_023717605.1 Pyrinomonadaceae bacterium | reverse complement strand
ATCTTGGAGAGATGTAGAGAACCCTGAATTTGTTCCGACTACACCATGAAGGCGGCCCAAGCCGGTGCCAGAATCGAAAGGAGAGAAAAGACATGAAGTACATTCTGATGATGAACGCCACGAAGGCCGATTTTGACTGGTACGCCAAGTGGCCAAAGGAAGACCTCCAGGCGAATTTCGCTTTCATGCGCGCTTTCAGCAAGGAACTCAAGGACTCGGGCGTGTTCGTTTCAACTGAAGGGCTGGCGTGGCCCGACCAGGCGGTCATCGTTCGCGCGGCAAGCGACGGGACGCCTATCACTGATGGAGTCTTTCCGGAATCCAAGGAGTTTCTTGCCGGATACTGGATCATTGACGTCGAGAGCCCGGAAGACGCGTATAGAATCGCCGCGCGCGCTTCAGCGGCGCCAGCGCCCGCAGGGACCCCAGGAACCATGCCCATCGAGGTACGACAAGTGATGAGCGGTCCTCCCGAAGAATTTTCATGAACCATATAGAGGAAGCCTATTGGGCTCCGACTCCCCAGTGAAGAAAGCGCCGCAGGGTGCATATACCAGAAAGGATCGAACACAATGAAATTCATCTTGATGATGGGAATGAAGACCGACAAGGAAAACATGTCGAAGTACATCATGACGTGGCCGAAGGAGGATATTCAGGCGCACATCGGATTCATGATCGGCCTCAATAAAGATTTGAAAGAGGCTGGGGAACTGGTATCCGCGGAGGGTTTAGCCTGGCCAAACGAAGCCAAGCTGGTCCGAGCCGGCAAGGATGGGACTCCCATTACCGATGGCGTCTTCCCCGAGTCGAAGGAGTTTCTGATCGGCTACTGGATCATCGACGTCGAGAATACGCAACGCGCCTATCAAGTGGCCGCTCGTGCATCCGCGGCTCCAGGACCTGGCGGTGCTCCGCTGAACATGCCGATTGAAGTGCGGCAGATCATGAGCGGGCCGCCGGAAGAACTCCAGTGACTCCGCCCGACTTCGAGTCCCTGTTGCGCGAGTTAACGCCACAGGTGCTCGGAGCCCTGGTTCGCCGTTATCGGGATTTCGCAGCAGCCGAGGATGCAGTACAAGAGGCGCTGCTCGCCGCCGCAACGCAATGGCCGCAAGACGGCGTTCCTGATCACCCGCGCGCCTGGCTTATACAAGTCGCCTCGCGACGCATGACGGATGAAATTCGTAGCAACGTGGCTCGGCGGCGCCGGGAAACGGAAGCCGCGCTGGAGACGGGCTACGTCATTCCGTCACTGGAGCAGGAAGCCGGCATGAATGAGGACGACTCGCTGATCCTCATCTACATGTGCTGCCACCCGGCGCTGACCACTTCATCCGCCATCGCGTTGACACTGCGAGCTGTGGGCGGCCTAACGACCGCACAGATAGCGCGTGCGTTTCTGGTGCCTGAATCAACAATGGCCAAGCGCATCAGCCGGGCCAAGCAAAGCATCAAGAACTCCGGCATTCCATTCCAACTGCCGACTGCCAAAGAGCGAGCGCAGCGTCTGCGCGCAGTGCTACATGTCCTGTACCTCATCTTCAATGAGGGCTACACGAGCAGCGTCGGACCCGATCTGCGTCGAAGCGATCTGTCGCATGAGGCCATGCGCCTGACGCGGATCGTCCACAATCTGCAACCGCCCAATCAACCAGAAGGCACGGAGGTCGCCGGGTTGCTCGCGCTCATGTTGTTGACCGATGCTCGCCGTCTGGCGCGAACGAGCGCCGGGGGCGAGCTGGTCCCACTCACGCAACAAGACCGGGCGCTCTGGGACAGAGAACAGATCGCGGAGGGAGTTGCGCTCATCTCGGCCACGTTACCTAAGGGCTCTGTTGGCCCATACCAACTGCAAGCCGCCATCGCCGCCGTTCACGACGAAGCTGCTCGAGCCGACGAGACGGATTGGCCGCAGATCCTGGCGCTCTACGATCTGCTCAGACGCATATCCGACAACCCAATGGTCACGTTGAATCAGGCGATAGCGGCGTCGATGGTGCACGGCGCGACGAAGGGCCTGGAACTGTTGGACGCCCTCAAAGCTGACGCCCGCATCGCAGATCATCACCGCCTGGACGCTGTTCGAGCACACCTGTTGGAACTCGCAGGAGACCGCGAGGGCGCCGTTGGTTACTACCGCGCCGCGGCGGGCAAGACAGGAAGCCTCCCGGAGCGCAACTACCTTCTCACACAAGCCGCGCGCCTCTCGAGCGAACTGCGACAAATGAACGAACAGGAGTGAATTGATAAATGGAAAATGAAAAATGACAAATGAACTGGGTTATACTTCCCGTTCAACGCATGCATCGAAACCTCCGCACATTTCTCGATCTGCTCAACAAAGAAAACGAGGTCATTCCAATTGAAGCGGAAGTGGACCCGTATCTTGAAGTTGCTGAGATCCACCGGCGGGTGATAGATCAGGGTGGACCAACACTCTTGTTTAAGCGAGTGAAGGGAAGCCACTACCCGGTGGTAACAAACCTCTTTGGCACAGCTCGTCGAATCGAACTTGCTTTTGGTCCGAAACCCGAAGCGCTGGTACGCGAGTTTGTTCACCTGGCTGAGTCGCTACTCCCACCTCGCAGTTCTGAGTTGTGGAAACACCGGTCGCTCGCATTTGATGCGTTAAGGCTGGGGACGCGAAACACTCGTCACTCACCTGTAACCGAAGTGCTTGACCAGCCGGCTAAATTGAATGAGTTGCCGGTGTTGACGACCTGGCAGGAAGATGGCGGTCCGTTTATTACCCTTCCGCTGGTTTATACTGAGAATCCGCTCACGAGAAAACACAACCTCGGTATTTATCGTTTGCAGGTTTATGACTCCCATTCGACAGGCCTGCACTGGCGGATTCAAAAGGGTGGGGGCTTTCACTATCAACAAGCCGAGGCACAGGAGAAACCACTGCCGGTGACGGTTTTTCTGGGTGGCCCACCGGCTTTGATTCTTGCGGCTATAGCACCGCTACCCGAAGACGTTCCAGAACTGATTCTCGCTTCACTGCTGGCCGGCGAAAAGTTGAGGGTGACGGGAAATCCGCTGGGCGGTCATCGGTTGGCAGCGGAAGCAGAGTTTGCGCTGGTGGGCTTCGCTCCGCCTCACGAACGAAGACCGGAAGGGCCGTTCGGCGACCACTACGGCTACTACTCTCTGCAACACGATTATCCTGTCTTTCATGTTGAGGGCGTTTTTCACCGGCGCGACGCCATTTATCCGGCGACCGTTGTCGGCAAGCCGCGCCAGGAAGACTTTTTTATCGGCGACTACCTGCAGCAATTGCTGTCGCCACTCTTCCCGCTGGTGATGCCTGGAGTGCGCGACTTATGGACTTACGGAGAGACAGGGTTTCATTCGCTGGCCGCCGCCGTCGTGCGGGAACGTTACGGACGCGAGGCACTCGTTTCAGGATTTCGGATTCTCGGCGAGGGCCAGCTCTCATTGACGAAGTTCCTTATCCTCACTGACACGCCCCAGGATCTGCACGATTTTCCCAAACTCTTCGAACATGTGCTGGCCCGCGTGCGTTGGGAAACAGATCTCTTTGTTTTCCCGAATCTATCGATGGATACACTCGACTACACCAGCGGCAAAGTGAACGAAGGGAGCAAGGCAATCATGTTGGGGTTGGGAGAACCCGTCCGTAATCTGCCAGGCGAGTTTCGTGGAGAGCTGCCTCGTGACGTAATGAATGCCGAGGTCTTTTGTGCCGGTTGTCTGGTTGTCCAGGGCGTGCCATATGAAAAGGAGCCCGAACAGGCCGACCGGCTCGCGCGTGAGGCAATCTTTTCAAAGTGGCCGCTCCTGGTGCTGCACGATGATGTAAGTGTTGCTCGTTCAGCTTCCGATTTCCTCTGGGCCACCTGGACGCGCTTTGAACCCGCGGCGGACATTCACGCGGCAGAAACCACCGTCGAACGACATCACCTGAGTTACAAAGGACCGATTGTTATTGACGCGCGCACCAAGCCGGGGTTTCCTGCGGAGCTGGTGGTCCAGGATGATATTTCAGCTTTGGTGGACGAACGATGGAGTGAGTACTTTCCTCATGGTTTATAGATTAATATCGTTGCCAATCTCCAACGGAAGTTACGGCGTAAACTAAAGTCTTGCCACCCATAAACTAGCCTTCAAAGTTATCAGCCTTTACCTTAGCAATCAGTAATGATTGCAACTTCTTCATTAGGAATGCGCAACATACTGTTCCAGAAACGTACTATCCTGAACTCGAAGTCTCTCTCTCGCAATCATTCGGTTGTAAACCACGAGTGCGGCAGCAAACTCTCGGCTGACGTGATTTCCAGGTAAAGCTTTCTCATAGGTCCCAGAGAACTCTAGTGCGGCAGTGGTATCTGCTTTATTAGGTTTGAAAAGGAAAATGTCGGAAATGACTCTGCCAAACTTATTGTTAGCGTTTGCAACGTTCAGGCAAAAGGTCCAGCCTGAATGGTTTGCTCATATTCATTCTCATGGCCATGCCGCAGCTCGGCTGGCGCGGAGTTTCACCGCCGCCTGCGTTAAGACAGCATCGAAGACAACACTTGATGAAATCGAATTTGGTGCCTACATGCATGACATCGGCAAATATCTCATTCCTAAAGAAATTCTACTCAAGCCGGGGCCACTCAACGAGTCAGAGCGGGAGATCATGGCGCTTCACCCCGTGCACGGAGTGGAAATACTTCGCGCTCTGCCTTACATCACGCCTACCATTACTCATACAGTGCTCTACCACCACGAGAGGTGGGATGGAACAGGTTATCCGGAAGGTCTCGCCGGTACTGCTATTCCGTTAGCGGCCCGAACAGTTGCGATGGTGGACGTCTACACATCGCTGCGTGCCAGACGCACATATAAGTCGCTGCTTACCAGGAGCGGGGCCTGCACGATCCTACGAAAGATGGCCGGGCATGAACTCGATCCAAGCCTCGTGCACGATTTTCTCAAATTGGTTGAGGGCAAGGTAACGATGAAGATCGCTAAACCTCACGATCCAGACCAGATCGTCTATTCGTCCCTCATCCGGCAAACTCTGCGAGTTGTACTTTAGCTAATACGTCCTGGACGAAAGACGCGGGTTAGTCGCTTCGGACCGGGAGTCTAATTGTGAAGGCAGCTCCGGCGGGCGGTTTGTTTGAGGCGCTGAGTGTGCCTCCATGCTCGGTGATTACACGATGAGCAAGAGCGAGTCCGATTCCGTGGCCTTTCTCTTTGGTGGTGAAGAAGGGAATGAAGATGCGTTGGAGATCTGACTGAGGAATCCCTTCCCCGGAGTCCTCTATTTCCATAACGACCCATTCATCGCCCTCACGATCTACCTCTTTAAGCCCACCTAGCTTCACTCTCCTCTCCGCTTTGTCGTCAGGAACCGCTTCAGCCGCGTTCCTTAAGAGGTTCATGAGAGCCTGGCGCAGCATGAGCTCGTCGGCGCACACCTTAGGAAGGTTCGCGATCTCCTCCGTCACGTTCAATTCAACCCCGCGCTCGTCATAGACTGCTCTTAGTTCTGAAGCGCATTCTTGTATCAGTTCGGAGAGGGAAACGTCTTCCATCTGCAACGGCTGTGGTCGCGCGAAGTTTAAGAAGGCAGTCACCATCTCCGAGAGATTGCGGACTTCATTTAAAAGTGAAGAGGCAGCAGTTTGCCCGCGTTCGTCGAGTTTCAGACTCTGCAGAAGCTGGACGTAGCCGTGCAGCGTGGCGATGGCGTTCTTGAACTCGTGGGCCAGGCCTGCTGACATCTCGCCCAGACTTTCAAGATTGTTCTTGAGTGCTACCTGCTCCCGAAGCTCGGTCACTTCGGTTATGTCAGTCAAGAGACAGAGTGCGCCTCGGGCTCCGCGGTCCGGCGAAAGATCGATGGGTGCAATCGTGCCTCCGAGTCGCCGTGTGGTCCCGTTTGAAGCAACTGTTTGAATTATTTCACGCCGATAGAGTTTGCCCGTCTGGAGACACTCCTCAACCATCTGAGCCAGCTGAGGAATGTTGCGCAAAAGAGATGCGACTGGCTGACCCAGGGCCTTTCCATCAAACTCGAGCAGCGCGCGCCCCGGAGCATTGATCACCATCGAATTTCCACTGGAGTCGAAGGCGATCAACCCTGATGGGACACTGGCTACGATGCGTTCGCTGAATTTGACTGCGGAATCGGCTCGCTCGCTCGCCTGTGCGCTTAACTGCTGCAACTCTTTGCGCTGTCTCTGGAGCTGAGCTACTACGGACTGGAACGTCTCCAGGACAAACTCGCCTTCATCTCGGGATTTGCGACCCCTGGATTCAATGGGAGCTCGCTCCGCTTCGCCCACGAGCTGGCGATAGGGACGCAGAAGCCAGCGGAGCAGAAACAATATGAAAACTAAACTGCCAATGAGGATGGCAACGAATGCGGTCAGGAGCAGGGGACCACGGGCGGCGGGGGTTGCAGGAGAAAGACCGTAAAGAAGAGCCGCGAAGAGTGTGGCTAACAGGAATAGTGCTGTTAGCAATGAGAGGCCGAGTTGTATGCGGTTCCCGCGAATCATAGATTTTAGATTTTAGATTTGTGATTTTTGATTTTTATTGGGTTTCTCATTTGAACGTGGGGACAATCAGCGATCGAAATCAAAAATCAGCAATCAAAAATCTAAAATCACTTGAACTGTCCGGCGTACCATTCGACGAT
>JAMQPH010000337.1 GCA_023717605.1 Pyrinomonadaceae bacterium | reverse complement strand
TGGTTTTTACTTGAGATTTCGTCCTGTAGTTGTCGGTGCCGTCCACGGTTTGGCTGGTTCGGCCGCTGTTGCGCTCCTTGTTTTATCAATGATTCGGAAACCGGTATGGGCCCTCTTCTACTTGTTGATTTTAGCGGCGGGAACAATTGCCGGAATGCTGTTGATCACCGCCATCATCGCCGTACCGATTACTTATTTGGCAAACCGCTTCCAGAGTTTTAACCGCTACGTCGGCGCTGCCGGCGCCGTTAGCCTGGTCTTTGGTTTGTTTCTTGTCCATCAAATCGGGTTTGTAGACGGCCTGCTTCGATAGGGATCGGAGAAAATGCGACTCCAAAGGTCAGTCCGCCTATAATTTCACGAACAATTCGTGGAAACCCGAACTCCCGCTCCTTAATTGCCGCTTCATTTCTGTAGTTTGCGCTGGCACAGCTATTGCTCCCTACTCGGCGATACGACAAGGACCGATAGGAGCAATCGAATGATTTCAAGGTTAAAAGTGGTGGTCATAGCTACTGGTTTGTTTTGGGGACCGCTGATTTGTGTGAGTCACGCCCAACAGGCTCAGACTGAGTCGCAGGCTGTGCAACTCATCGGTCTCGCCGGTTTAGAACAAAACACGAAAGGCCGCCTGACGGTTTTAAACGGAACTCTGCGTTTTATTCATGCGAAGGGCACCGCTGACGTGAGTGTCGCGTCCATCGAAGATGTTGTTACGGGAAAAGACAGCCAGCGGGTTATCGCCGGAACGTTCGGAACGCTGGCCTCACTTGCTGCTCCCTTCGGGTCGGGAAGAGCGCTGTCATTGCTTCGCAAGAAGGTGGACACACTGACCATTCAATATCGTGACGCCAGCGGCGGCTTGCACGGCGCGATCTTTACAATGCCGCGTGGCAAGGCGGATGCGATCAAGAACGAGCTGGTCGCGCAAGGGGCGCGCACAAGCGTTCCGACTCTGGCAGACCTCAAAAAGGATTTAGCCGATTCGCGGGAGGAGAAGCGATGAGAACCAATTTTAGAAATGCGCTGGCTGTTTTCGTTTTGCTCACATTGTGTTTTGCAGGACAGTTGCGTGCGGAGGCAAAACAGCCCTCGAAGCTGAAGGCTTCGGCGGTCGAGGTCAAGATGATCCCGTCCGACGAGTTAACACTACCACCAGAATTCCAAGTCTCACTTTATGAGAACCTGATCGAACAACTCCGGAAGAAGGCTGTGTTTCCACGTGTCTATCGTGACGGAGATAGAAATGCCGACAACGCCGCAGATCTGATCACGCTTGAATGCACCGTCGTCAAGTTTAAGAAAGGTAGCGAAACGCTGCGGGAGATCACGACCGTCGCGGGCGCAACCTCAATGACGCTGCGCTGCGAGTTCAGGGACAAGGATGGGAACTCACTGTTGGTGCGCGATATCACCGGCAAGGTGCGACTCTTCGGCGGTAATTTGAAGGCGACTTCCGATTTCGCCAAGAAGGCGGCCAAGGTCGCGGATGAAAATTTTTCTTCCGTTGCCGCACGTTCCTAAACAAAAGAAGTTGCAATTCGGTCACGCACCGCTTGCTCACCCTAGTTAGACCGTCGGTCGAAGCAATGGCTCCAGACGGCTGCGTCGAGACGTCGTAAGCGACTGAGCCGGGAACAATCAGTTCGACCTCGGTGCCGTACTCGAGCTTGATCCAGACGATCTCGGCCCGCTCGCGCAGGCCGTAGAGGCCAAAGTTCCCGGGCTGGCACCGCATGGTGTTCTCGTCAATTCCCTTCCATCCCGTGGACCTCCAAGCGCTATGCCTGGCGAACTGTTAGTAGACAGAGCGCCATGGCCCTCGAAAGAGCGGACCTCGCGACTCCAAAGAGATCGCTAACGCTTCCGATTTTGCCGAACCGCTCACACTTTCGGCATTGTCAGTAAATGAAACCAGACGGAAAATCCGTAGCCAGTTAACCGGCGGAATGAAACCCTTGATTTGATTTACAAAGGAGAGACGTCATGGTTGCGGAAATACAGACACAGCAAGTAGCAAACAACTCCTTCTTCCTCGATCCCAAACTCAAATGTGCGCCGGCTCAGGAATTCGACGAACGGCTTTCGGCGCTTATTATCGGTCAGGAGAATGCCGTTCGCAGCATGGGCAATCTGTATCAACTGTTTCTCGCGGGAATGAATCAGACTGGCAAACCTGTCGGCGCGTTGCTGTTCTTAGGTCCCACTGGCTCTGGAAAAACACGCGTGGTTGAAGCCGCCGCACATATTCTTTTTGGTAATCCTAATGCAGTACTCAAAGTGAATTGCGCGGAGTTTCAGCACTCACATGAGATCGCTAAGCTGATTGGCTCTCCGCCGGGGTACTTGGGCCATCGCGAAACTTCGCCGATGTTTACTCAAGAGAATCTCGATCGGTTCCACACCGAAGACATTCAGCTCTCACTCGTTCTCTTCGACGAGATCGAGAAGGCGTCGGATTCGTTGTGGAAGCTGCTGCTCGGCATCCTTGATAAGGCGACATTGACGCTGGGTGATAACCGGCGCGTCGATTTTTCCCGGTCTTTGATCATTATGACCTCGAATCTGGGCGCCAGGGAAATGTCCGAATTGATGAAAGGCCGCATCGGTTTTGCCGCAGCCCAGCAACTGAATAACGTCGATAAGAGCCAGATTGATATCGACGAGAAGATTCAACGCACGGCTATTCAAGCGGCCAGCCGGAATTTCTCTCCTGAGTTCATGAACCGGATAGATAAAATAGTGGTCTTCCACTCATTGAACCAAAGGCATCTCCTGCAAATTCTCGATCTTGAACTTCGTGCGTTACAAGGGCGGATCATGCGCTCGGCTAGAACACAGTTTTTCTTTAGCTGCTCTGATTCAGTGAAGGAACTGTTGTTACGTGAGGGTACGGATAGCAGATATGGCGCGCGCCACTTGAAGCGCTCGATCGAACGACTGCTCGTAATGCCGATGTCAAACCTGGTGGCGAGTGGCCAGGTATGTTTTGGTGACTCGATTGATGTCGATTTGGACCACAATGGTTCCGACATTTCGTTCGCGAGGCGTTCGTGGCGAACGACGATTGACAATTCGTTTCGCACCGAACCTTCGGTAAAAGAATTTGGCGCGCCGTTGCATGAGGCGCAGCTCAGTCAGTTAGCTGCTGCATAGTACCGGGCTGGTTAATCCTTCGGTCCATACGCTTCGCGCAGAGGTGACCCTTGCCACTGTTGCAAAGGCGCAGGAGCCTGGAATGGACACGGTAAGCTGGGAGGAGATGGAGACCACGTAATCTCGGTCGTGGTTCTACGGAATGTTCGTGGAATTACGAATAGCCAACCGATTCTCTCACGAAATACTTTCATCTCGGGCGCATGGGCCGGCATCTACGCTGGTAGTGGCAAACATTTCCGCCAGCGAAAGTGGGCGAGAATGCAAACCGCTTAAGAAAATCAGTTTTACGGACATTATCCAGCATTCGCGATGCGTGAAAAAATCACGAGCGCAACCCGCATGGGCCAACCGGAAACTTCGCCACACTTCGGTTAAATTCAATCGTTTAAATCTGGAATATGTATTGCCTAGCCTTATCTTCATGGGGGCAGGGGAGGGTTAGTTGCGAGTGAGAGCTGCTCATGGGGCGGGAGCTCCGCTTGCAAACTAACCCTCCTGGGCGGAAAAGATGACTAGATGGGTCAGACTAGACAAGATCGCAACTACTATGACATCGATGCTAGTAATTCTCTCAGCATCGCAATCTCGCAAATTCCAGCCCGAGCTTTCGCAGCGGCAAACGTAGACCGCGGTGGCTATGAAATGCGCGTCCACCTCGATAGAGCATTTTCGATCATGTCATCCCGCGTTGGAGACAGGTTCACCGCGACTGTCGCGGATCCAGGGCCTTTCAACCTGGCGACGGCCTGTTTCGATAGGAATTTAGGCGCAGCCGCTGGTCACCAATGCCCGAGGTTGTCTCGTAATTCCACGAATCTTTCATGGAATTACGTGAACCCACAATGCCCAACTCGCTCGGCACTTTAGTAATAAACGTAATCTGTCGGGGGAACGGCCATTGCTTGTTCACGAGCGGAGGTTGGTGGACTCGCGGTACCGATGCGATTGGAATCGCCTATTCCAGATTCGCGGTAAGTGAACTCCAGATGAAACTATGTTTGATCCTTCTCAAAATTTTCGGCTCCGCTCGCTGCATCGAAGGTCGGCGATACTTTGCGCGCTGCTTTCCCTTCTGTTCATCTGCCCTCAGACAAGGGCGCGGACTGCCGATCCTGATCTTCGAAAGGCCCTGGCCGAGCGCGCCGCTTTTGGTGCAGATCAGATCGCTGCGCTTGAACGCGGCGAGCCCGTGGCTAAACTAATTCCTTCAAATGATCCGCGCGAAGTAGCAGTTTGTGGAGTAATAGAGATTCCGTCAGACCCCGAGACAGCACTCAAAGCATTTCAGCTAAGCTTAAGTCTTAAAAAGAACTCGATTTTACAATCGGGTAAATTTACCAATCCGCCGCGCGTAGAAGATCTCGCATCACTGACACTCAGCGACACCGACATCGCCGACCTTAAGATGTGCACCGTAGGTGATTGCAAGGTGAAGTTGTCGGCGGCGATGATCCACCGTTTTCAAAAAAGCATCGACTGGAAAGCGATTGATTATAAGGAGCAAGCGAACCAACTGTTTCGGTTAATGATTGTGGAGTATGTCACAACATATCTTCAAAGAGGGGACGCGGCGCTGATTGAGTATGCCGATCAAAGCCGAAGAGTCCCATTGGCTCGAGAGCAGGAAGCATTGTTGACCAACTTACTCTACGTTAATGACACGGCCCCTGAATTCGTCCGTCACCTGAAAGCTTTTCCGCGATCAACAGCGCCTGTAGAGCATTCTTTGAGCTGGGCCAAGATCAATTTTGGCCTTAAGCCCGTTCTTGTGATCACAGATGTCTCCACCTATACATCCGATGTCAATGGTGCCCCGCGAGTACTGGTGCTCTCAAAACAAATTTATGCGAATCACTATTTTGATGCCTCGTTGTCTCTGACAGCCGCAATCGCGGATCAAACCCGGACGAAGTCGGACTTACTTTACGTGAATCATTCGCGCGCGGGTGCTCTCGCCAGTTCATTCAGCAAATTGAAACACAAAATAGTTGAGGGCAGAGCCACAGAGGATCTAAAAAGTCTGCTCGGACAGACAAGGCTAAACCTCGATGTCGTGCTTAACAATTCATCGCCCTCGTTTGAACCAACTTTGGCACATCGGATTAGCGAATCACGCGCGCTGGGAATCATTTCCTGGCTTGTGTTGCTAAAAGTGCTCGGAACCGCCTGCTACTTCACGTTTCGACGCAAAATGCCACGCTCCAGGGGACCTGCATCGAGCAGACATTAGGACAAGCAGACCGAGCCTGGGCGAGCACTCAGGCAGGAGCCCTGATGAAGATTGGAATTGTGGGGAGTGGCTTCGTCGGAGCTACGGCCGGTTATGCACTCGTGATGCAAGGTGTTGGTCGCGAGATCGTGCCGCTAAGCACAGAAGAAAACGTTCGCCTTTCTGAAAGCGCAATGATAATCCGCCGCGCGCTTGCCGAGTTAGAGATCTGAACTAATGGGAATCCGGACTCTTGGACCACGCTGACCCACTATATGCAGCGTACGTTTGTTATTGGCTCCTCTTTAAGTGAAGCTCGTGGTACCAGGTTACAGCGATCGCGATAACCAGTAGCGCGATTGAGGGAACCGGACTCCCGCCTGTGATTAGCAGATGAATATCAACGGCTCCGACCATTGTCATCGCAAGCAAAGTTGCTGCAAAGCCAGCCGTTCTGGGAACAAGCACCAGAATCGCGCCGATCACTTCCAGCCCTCCGGATAAGTATCTGAACCACTGTCCCAAACCGATCTTTTCAAAAAAAGCAACCTGCATTTGCGCGTTGGCCAGTTTCGTAGTTCCGGCCACTAAAAACGTTGCCGCCAGCAATCCCTGCAAAATCCAAAACGTGATATTGAGGGCTTTTGATGATCGTGATTCTCCGGCATGTTGGCCTATAACTGAATTGTCGGATATCTGGAACATTATTCTCCTTTTCAACAACCGTTCTTACTCGATCGGAACTGTCCAACTGTCACACTCCAAGAGCCTGGGAACATTCAGTAGGGCGGGAAGCACTCCCACAGGTTCCCGCCCCCGCGGTTACGTGTCCTCACCCCACGTAACCATTCTCGTTCATCAGGGCGATGAACGACTTTCAGGGCCGCGCAGTCTGCAATCGTCTCACGCGAGCACGATGGCTCAGACATTCTCCCGCGGCTTCACTTGAAAAACCAATACTTCACCTCCTCTCGACTCCTTAGTAACTAATGCGCCGCTACCTTGCGGTTTGCCACGCACCCTCGCGCACGCCAAGTTTGTTTAGCTCTACCCGCACCTCGTTCAGACAACGCTCCTGCGACTCACTCACCGGGCCATCAACGTTGTGACTGCGCAGTATCTGAATGTTCACTATAATTTCGTTGCGCAACCCACGCTGTGTTGGCGCGATGTGCCACGCACGGTCGAAGGGCTCAATTTGAAACCGGCAATCCGGCTGCTCTTTCAACGTGATCCATTCAGCGATTTTGCGTATCTCATCGTAAGTTAAACCGCAATGTGGACAACCAGGCACGTGATGACCACGTACGCAGTCAACTCGATCGTTCACACCGCAGATGCTGACACAGTAGCCGATTTGCCTGGCGCGCCCGCCGCATCGCGACCACTCCTGCCACACTTCGTAGCTAACCTGGTGTCGCAGAACGACGTCTTGCAGGGCCTCAGGAACTGTTGATTCATCAATGGAAGATGGACCTGCGCCTAGCTCGTTCGCAATTGCCGGTTGTACGTGTCTCTGTTGCTGAAACATGATGATTTACGATTCTTAAATCGACCCCGCTCGGTGATCACAGCAACGCGCGTTCCTGTCAGTTGTTGCTGATACACGGCAGCGCACGAAGTCTTGGAGTCGTGTTTTCACGAAGATTTCGTAGTATCACGGACATCTCAGATAAAGCATGTGGGCGCGGGTTGCGTCCGCGCCCACATTTGGTCCAACAGGATGACTTAGTGTCACACCTTTCTTATACGCCAGCCTGCGAAGAGAGACCTTTGTTGACGAGGACTCTGATCTCGACGCGCCGGTTGAGCGCGCGGCCCTCGCCGGTGGCATTATCCGCCACAGGATTTAGTGAACCGTACCCGAACGGCTGCACCAGGCGCCGTAAAGGCAAGTTATATGTTGTGACCAGATAGTTAATTACCGCGTCGGCTCTGCGGTCACTCAACGAGCGGTTATCGGCCCTATTACCCCTCGAATCCGCATATCCCACAATCTCGATGACCCAGCCTTTCAGGTTATCGCTCTGCACCTTAGTTGCCGCCGCATCGATTTCCGCTTTCGCTTCGGGCGACAGCACAGCGCTGCCCGAACGGAAGTGGACTGTGAACGTTTGTAACAGCTCGTAATCGTCCATTGCGTTGATCCGCTCGCTGGCGTTGTTCGCCTGCGCCTGCGCCCGGTCGGCGCTTGCCTGTGCGCGGCCAGCCGCGTCATTAGCGGCAGCCGCTAGAGCGCTCAATTCATTTACTTGTCCCGAGAGTCTTTCAGCGTTCTGCTCAGCTACTGTGATGCGTTCCTGGTTAGATTCCGCAAGCAGTTTTGTGGACGTGGCAAGAGTCTCGACCGGGTCAACACGGGATTCGAGAGCCTGCGCGGTTCTGAAGTCTTGTTCATCGAACCGGATCTTTGCTGCGACCAGTTCACCAGCCTGGTTTCCTCTTCCTTCGGCCTCCAGCCGGAGACCGCGCAAGATTGAACTCGCGCCCGCGGTTTTATAACCGCGAAACCAGTTTTTCTTGGCGGCCTTGATTTTTGTGTTATCAGTCAAAGTCACGATAGTCTCGGTTCCATCTGGCTCGCGTAGCGTGAATGAGTCTGCATTGCTCTTGATGACGATGCCTCTGACCTTGAACTTCTGTCCGTCGGGCACGTTGCGAGTGTTAGCGGACGCGTTTAGCGCGACAAGTTCACCCGTGGGGTTCTCCTGGGCCAATGCGACGCTTGCTAGCGAAAGAATCAGGGCCAGTGCGACTAAATGAAAGTTTCTATTTTTCCTGCTCATGTATGCTCCTTATTGTTCATTCATCATGGAGATAGACACAGTGTCGTACCTCTCGTTTTCGCATAACTTTTAGCAATAGGCATTCCATCCGTGTTCCACTGAATTCTCACCATCACGCAGCAACTTGCGAATGCGAATTTCGTAATTTCTTCGCGAAACAACGAACTGGGTGGCCCCGCATTTGGCCTTCGTAATTTTACGCACTTCAGTCGTAAAAATTACGCAACCCGTTTTTCTTCTTGGATTAAGAATCCCCGCTGTTTCGCTACCACGATAGGTCAGAAGGCATGTTTCCATTGGAACGTGGATTGCCGTGTCACGTCACCCAAGTCACGAGTTGTGGGCGTAGTTCAGCAGGCGCGGTCGGGGGCCATTCGGGATACGAGGTATTTGGCCTAAGTAGCCGCCTGCCCATTTGAGTTCGGAACTTTTTCAAGGGAGTCTCTATGCTCAGCTCTCTAGTCAAGGCGTCGATGGCTCTCGGCAGTATTGATGACCGGCTAATGCAATGTGGCGTCAGTCGGCGGTAGTGGGTCAGTTTGAAAAGCTTTCTCTGCGCAACCTCAGCGTTCTCTGCGACTCTGCGGTAACTTCCGGTCCAAAACACAACCGC
>JAMQPH010000324.1 GCA_023717605.1 Pyrinomonadaceae bacterium | reverse complement strand
GCAAAACCGCAGGAACGCTTCAGGCATCGGGATGTCCTCGGCTTCGCTTTCACACGCGGCGCAGAGGGGCAGCATCTTCCACCAGGCTTTCCAATAGTAATGGAGAAATTTTGACAGTTAAGGAATTGGGCTGCCCGTCCGACGCAGTGCTCGTAATCCCTTCCGCTTTTGTGCCTCCTCGATGTTGAAGTAATAGCGACCATAGACATTGATATGCGCATACCGGGTGGGCCAGATATGGGCGAGATCGCTCTCGTTGATTGGATACCCTTCCCGTTTGAGCTGTGCCACGGCTTCCGCCATATATACGGTGTTCCATAAGATGACGGCATTGGTCACCAGATTCAGGCAACTGGCCTGATTGACGAGTTCGTCGCCCCGGTTGCGGCGTAATTGCCCCTTGTTGGCGATCATCAGGGACGCGCGGAGATCGTGTAAGGCTTCCCCTTTGTTGAGTTGGCGCATAACCCGACGCCGGTCGTCAGTGTTGGCATACCACCGGAGCACGTGTATGGTCCTGACCAATCGACCATATTCCTGCAGGGCCTGCGCCAACGCGTTTTGCTGCGGATACGCTTGCAGCTTTTGCACCAACAAAGACGCCGTGACATGGCCCAGTTTCATCGAGCCCGCGGCACGGAGCATGTCATCCCACCAATCAAGCACCCGCTGCCGGTTGATGCGGCCCGTGATATGGGGTTGCAGGCGAGGGTAGTGGTGCAAGTCGATGGCACCAGAGCGATAGAGGCGGCGACTGCCAATATCCCGTAAGCGCGGCGTGAAGCGGAGGCCCAACAAATCGAACAGGGCAAAGATAATTTCGGTAGCACCAGCCGTGTCGGTCGTATGCTCCAGAATCGCCAGCTCGGTTTCATTGCCCAGGATGGCATCGAGGACATAAGTCGCATCGCGTGCCGTGATGATCACGGGCTTGGACCCATACTGCGAGAGTTGATCCGAAGTCCAACTGTAAAAAGTGAGGCCCTGGCCATACCCCAGGGTCGGTGGAAACATCCGGGCATGACGGTTCTTGCCCGATACCGGAAACCGTTGGCCATCAGAGGAGGAGAGTATCCCGGAGCCCCATGCCTGGCTCAAGGGCAGCTGATGATGATAGTTGACCAGGGTGGTAAAGGCCGCCTCCAGGGTCTCTGCGCGCAGGTACCATGTCGTGCACCAGGCTAATTGTTGATACGAGATGTTCGTGCTGTGGGCCATTTGCTCGAGGCCGAAATTACAGGCATGGGCCACGATGCTGGCATAGAGCTGTGGCAACAGGGCGGGCCGCAGTGTCTCCGTACCGGCAGCGTGGATAAAGTGGTCAGAGAAATGCGTCCAGGCATCCACTTCAATCAGCAACTCACTGAGTTCGACGAGGGGGAGGCGGGCCGTAATGAGGTCTTCCAAGGCTTCCGCGCTGGCGGGCCGATTGTCGGCTTCCAATGGGGACAGAATCAGCTCATCATCCTCGATACGGAGCTGACTGTCTTTCCGCGCCAAGAGGGTCTCCACCTGGGCCATGCAGGTTTCGAGTTCCGCCTCCCGCTCCCGGAGACGTTGCCGTCCCTCGCCTGGAGTGCCGGTTTGCCGAATCACTTCGAGACGGCGGCTTGGCCACTCCGCAGGCGGAATGAGATAGGTATCCGGATCCGCATACCGCCGACTGTGTTCGACCCAGACGCGCCCAGAGCGTAAGGCACTCCGTAGGTGCCAGAGCGTGCAGAGTTCATAGTAGCGCCGGCTGATCGTCCCGTCTGCCTCACGGATATAGGGGCGCCAGGCATCCGTCACGAGCGCCAGAGGGGCATCTTTCGGCACCGGCCGCCGCGTTGGGACCCGGTCGAGGTCGCGGATCACCTCCACCGCTCGCAGCACCGTATCATCGGGGCCGTGCGTCCGTAACGTGAGGGTGTGGAGCAACAACGGCACAAACTGCCGCAGGTAACTATACCGCTTGCCCAAGAAGTCAATCGCCTCATCCGGTCGGGGACGAATCAAGACCTGGGTCTCGGCCATCGCGTCTTGTAACACCTTTTTGGGGACCCGCTCGAAGCTCACCGCCCGCACATCGGGGTCCTCAATCTGGTCATCCAGGAGGACCTGCCCGAGTTCCTGCAACAGTTTGAGCTTGTCATTGGTCGAGCTCGCCATGGCTTTCCGGAACTCCTCTAACTCGTGCTTGGCTTCGCTGTGACAGCCCCACAAACACTGATCGAAAAGCTCCACCACAACGTCGGTGTGATGTAGCAATGCATGTTGGAGGAAGGCGACCAGGACTGGGTAGCGCCGCTCAGGCGCCA
>JAMQPH010000304.1 GCA_023717605.1 Pyrinomonadaceae bacterium | reverse complement strand
TCATCGCTCGCCGACTTTCTCACGAGTCTGCCAAATATTCTCGGCGTACTAAGCCTGCGCGGGCTAGCGGGTCAGATTCGCCGTGCCAAACAAGCGGGCAAACCGATCATCTGGGGTCTGGGCGGCCACGTCATTAAGGTGGGTTTGGCGCCCGTAATCATAGACCTCATGAGGCGCGGTTTTGTCACCGCGATTGCGGCCAACGGTTCGGTACTGGTCCATGACGCGGAGATAGCTATGGTGGGATCAACCTCGGAAGACGTGGACGCGACGCTAGGTGAAGGCGCGTTTGGAGCCGCTGAGGAGACGGGACAGTTATTGAATGGCTCGGCGCGTGAAGGCATGCGAGATGGTATTGGTCTTGGTGAAGCACTCGGACGCGCCCTGATAGCCCTGAAGCCCACGCATCGAGACTACTCCTTGCTCTGCGCGGCTTACGATGGCCGCATACCCTTCACCGCTCACATTACTATTGCCGGCGACATTGCTCATTTTCATCCGAGCGCCGACGGGGCAGCTCTCGGAGCAACGTCGCATACGGATTTCCGTTTACTCGGAGAACTTGTGCGCCGCATGAATGGTGGCGGAGTCTATCTAAACGTGGGCTCCGCGGTCGTCTTGCCGGAGGTTTTCTTGAAAGCTGTCACCCTGGTTCGCAATCTGGGCCACCCACTGACCGACATCACCACCGCCAACTTCGATTTCATCCAATCGTATCGCCCTCTGACCAACGTGGTGCGCCGGCCTACTGCCGGTGGCGCCGGCAGAGGCTATTCAATTACCGGCCATCACGAACTAAGTATTCCGCTGCTGGCTGCCGAACTGATCTGCGGCAGCAAGAAGGAATAGGCAGGCTCTAAATCAGGCACGCTTTCCCATCCAGCTTTCGCCACGGCAAATATGTGCTTCCGGTCATCTCCATAACTCACATGCCATTTCGTCTCGACACTGGCGACCTTAAGTCCAGCTTGCTCGATCAACCCGCACAGATCCGCCGCACTGTTGAGTGCGTGCAGATGTGCCGGTGTATGGCTTTCAGCAGGCACCGTCACCAGTAACAGTCCACCCGGGGCCAGCACTCTCGATAACTCGTCAAAGACACGCTCAGGATTAGGCAGGTGTTCAACCACTTCCGAAGCGATTAGAACATCGAGGGACCTGCTGGCAAACGGAAGATTCATCAGGCAGCCAGTTTGAAATTGCGCGCGCGCCGCAACATCCTTATGTGCGGCTAATCGACGCGCATAGTTAACCGCCGTCTCGCTGATGTCGAGACCGTACCCGGACCAGGTTGGTCTCACTCTCAAGACTTCACAAAGCATCGCGCCTGAGCCGCAACCAAGATCAGCCACATTTGCTGTCGAAGATGGGACTGACTCGACGATGCGTCGCACAAATCTCATGCGCGCAACTGCGGACGGCTGAAATGCCAGGGTGAAGTGAGTTACCAGTGGATAGAACGGCTGATCATAGATACTCTCTCGCGCTTTCTCAAAGGAGAGATTATGGTCCTCCTCACGTTTCAGTCGGACGTACTGCCGTAACGATTTCGCAACCTCACTGGGCGACATTCCCGAAGCAACCAGGAGATCTCCCACGATCGCATCAGCGTGCCGCCAGAGATTCTTAGTGTTGCTGCCAAAACATCGAGCCAGCGGTGGTCCAACGCCGGCATAAATGGCCAGTAGCACTCGTTCCCACCAGGGCGCGAAGTCAGAGTACGCGTCAATCAGGTCGAGGCAGTTCTTATAAGTGCGGTGATGTGTGTTTTTTAGCAGAGCTGTTTCCCAGGCCAAGGCTTTGTCCTCCGGAGGTATGCTTGGCAAAGGGTGTTCCAGCTAACGGATCCAGGCTCATGATTGGTGGGACCAGGGCAAAGTCGGGCAAAGTTCGGAGATTCCGTAGGAGCCAAGCTCAAACTCGGTTAGGAACACGCGGACATGAAGAAGAAGATTTGTGTCTGCTGGAGCGCAATTCAATGTTGCAGTTGGAGTGCCGTCCATTTCCTGCGGAGCGCGGAATACACTGGGACACTAATTCCACGGTTCACCGAGGCGCTGAATTACGCTGAAAGCGTAATTCAAGTTGAGTTTTTGCCTGGCGTCTTCAACCGACGCCAATGATCCGCTTGTGCTGTACAACGGAGCGACGTTTATCTATTTGCTATACGCAGCCATCCTCCGTAGAATTCGACCTTCGCAGGAAGGTCGCAACAGACAGGGTGGACTTATGAACGCAAAGAAACTTGAACATTTCCGCAACCTTCTACTCTCACAACTCCCACAACTCAATGAACATATTTGGGAAGATCAGGCAGCCGCTCTTGAATTGTCGGATGACGGAGTAAAAGACAGCAGTGATCTGTCAATGATGGACGTCAACAAAGAACTCGCTCTGCGCCATGGTGATCGCGAGTCGCAGATGGTTGCGGATATTGATCAAGCGCTTTTGCGAATCAAGGAAGGGAGTTACGGCATTTGCGCGCGTTGCGGTAAGCAAATCGATGAACGCCGTCTTGAAGCCCTGCCCACCGCTAGATATTGCGCGGCCTGCCAGGCCGCCCTGGAAGCCGCAAACGGAGACGACGAAACGTCCTCACTTTAGGTAGCATAGACTTCAGTCTGTGACACCCTTGCCTCATCCAACCGCGAAACTATCGCTGCCTGAATCACAGACTAAAGTCTATGCCACTTCAACTCACGCCTTGGGATGAGCTTTGTCATAGACCTTGATGAGTTTCTCCATCGAGACATGCGTGTAGATTTGCGTCGATGAGAGACGCGCATGACCCAGAAGCTCCTGAATGTCGCGCAAGTCCGCCCCACTGTCGAGGAGGTGAGTGGCAAAGGAGTGACGCAGGGCGTGAGGACTGATGTCATGCATCCCGGAGCAGATGCGAATGTATTTCTCAACCATCCTGCCAACCGAGCGCGTTGTAATCCTCGTGCCCTGATAGTTCAGAAACACAGCTTCCGGTTCACGCTCTGAAATCGCCGCGTTGTTGAGAAATCGATCACGGGCGCCCAAATACGTCTTCAACGCTTCGCGCGCCGGATCGCCGAAAGGAACGATGCGCTCCTTCCGCCGTTTCCCGCTGACGCGAATTAATTTGTTTTTGAAGTCCATGTCGGAGAGATCCATTTTCGTCAATTCCGACACGCGCACGCCGGTCGCGTACATCAATTCCAACATGGCCCGATCGCGCTTGCCCAGATCGGTTTCCGTGTCCGGCGTTTCGATGAACTTGATCGCTTCCTCTATTGAGAGATGTTGTGGCAGCTTTTTTTCAAGACGCGGCGTCGAGACAAGCTTCGCCGGGTTAAGCTCGATCACACCCTCCCGCACCAGAAACTGGAAGAAGGTGCGCAAGGCCGCAAGCTTACGAGCCACCGAAGCTTTTTTCTTTTGAGCCGAGTGAAGGGTAGAAAGCCATTCACGAATCGTTAGGTGATCGATTTCGTGGATGTCAGGTGCGTTCCGCTTCCCTGACTGTCGATCAGCTGGGGCAAGATAATCGAGAAACTGGCTAAGGTCGCTACGATAATTACGCAAGGTGTGTTCACTGACGTTGCGCTCGTAACGGAGGTGGTCGAAGAACTGGGCGAACAGTTGCTCCATGAGATTCACGAAGGACCGATCCAGCCGCGGATTTACGCGGATGAACGCGGATCAGATCGGGACAACACATTTAGTCGCTGAGTGCCGAGTTGATTGCGCAGGGTTTCCTTCCATCTGACTTTTGGTCTTCCGGTTATTTCAGATCTGCGTTCATCCGCGAAAATCCGCGGCTGATTCTTCTTCTTTACCAATCACTCGTTCCGGTACTGAACCTCTTGCGAGAATAGTAAACCTTGCGGGCGCGCACGCGAACATCTTTGCGAGATTTTACCTGCAGGTCGATGACATGATAGCGACCATCCCGTTGCGCATCCGACTGGTAGTAACTCAAGACGTATTGTTGTGCCAGATCAGCGGCGATTTGTTTGAACACTGTCTCAAGGTCCGAGGTTGTCCTGGGAATGAAAGCAGCCCCACCGGTCTGCACTGCTAACTGCTCCATGCGTCGCTCAGCGGCAAGCGCGCGCAAATTGGCGCCTTCATATAGTCCAGTCTGAACCACGAAAACCTGACAATCGTCTGACAGGACACGCCGAAGGGTCGTTTCAAAATCGGCTTCACTCGTCGTTTCAATACCATCAGAAACAATGAGAACAACTCTGCGTCCCTGGTATGGCCTCAGATAAGCAGCAGCATCAATTATAGCGTCGAAGAGTGAGGTTCCTCCTTCCGGCTTGCCAAAGCTCGAGATCGTGGCTTCAAGTCTCCCTGGATCGCTCGTCATGGGTTGTGCGAGATAGCTATCGGTCTCAACAGAGAATATGGCCGCCCCATCGGAAGGGCGCATTACTCTGCGAAAGAAGTGCATGGCAGCTCGCTTCTCAAACTCGCGCGCAGAATCAAGGCTGCCGCTGTTATCGAAAAGCATTGCCAGCCGCACAGGTAACTCTGACCGAGTAATATCGCTTATCGACCTAAGCTGGCCATCAACCCATAACTCAAAATCCTCGAGCTTCAAACCGCTGATCGCCTGACCTTTGGTGTCGATTACCGAAGCCGGAATCGGAACCAGGTTCGAGGAGACGCGTACCACGTCCGCGGGATCAACGTGGTCGCCCGTTTCGCTCTGCGTGCTAGCTGTAGCAATTGGAGCTGGAGATTTTTGTGAAGTGGGTGGACGATTGGGCTGGGCGATGGGACCCTGGGTGGGCTTTGACTTCGGCTTAGGGTCTTTTTGCCTCCCCGACTGTGCGTTGACGCTCGCTGACAACCACGCCGCAACCGTCAGAGCAAGGGTTATGAATACGATCTTGATGAATGACTCCTCGTGCCCTCGACAGGAGCCCGACGTCACGTCGCCGCCTGCAAAGCTGCTAGCTGATGCTTTGTTTCTTGAAGCCAAGCGTTCCACTCTTTCAAGGCCAATTCAACCTGGAATTGATGGCGGTCACGCTTTCTACGAAAGCGGCGCCGATCTTGTTCGTCGAGCGGTTGCAGCAGGGCGAAAGTGATATTAACGGGCTGGAAATTCCTGGTTTCCGTGTTTGCGACATAGCGCGCTAGCGCTCCAGTGGCGCTTCGAGGTGGCGCTTTAACCAGGGTCTGGTTGGCGGCGAGTCTTGCTGCATTTACTCCCGCCAACCATCCCATCGCGACCGATTCAACATATCCCTCAACTCCGGATATCTGCCCGGCAAAAAAAACATTCGGTCGTTCACGCATCTGCATCGTCGGCTCGAGCACACGTGGTGAACAGATGTAAGTATTGCGATGGATTTGGCCAAACTGCAAGAACTCGGCATTTTCCATCCCCGGAATCAGCCGCAGAACTCTCGCCTGCTCTCCGTAGCGTAGATGATTTTGGAAGCCGACAAGGCTGTACGCGTCAGCCATTAAATTTTCCTGCCGCAACTGCACAGCGGCGTAAGGCTCGCGGTCTGTGCGCGGATCTACCAGTCCTACCGGTTTCATTGGCCCATAGCGCAGCGTATCAACGCCTCGTCTTGCCAACTCTTCTATGGGCAGACACGATTCAAACCAGCGCGTTTCTTCAAAACGCTGCAGCGGGACGCTCTTCGCTTCAATCAAGGCCTGATAAAAAACGGCATACTGCTCACGATCAAATGGGCAGTTGAGATAATCGTCGCCGCCTTTTCCGTAACGAGCAGCAGGGAATGCAATCGAACGATCGACTGAATCGGCCGAGACAATCGGTGCGATGGCATCGTAGAAATAAAGTTGGTCGTTGCCGGTGATTTTCATGATCTCGGCCGTGAGGGCCTCGGAGGAGAGCGGCCCGGTCGCGATAATCACAATCTCGTCTTCGGGAATTCGGGTAACCTCTTCGCGCACCAACTCGATACTCGACTCGCTTTCAATTCTCTCTGTGATGTACTCAGCAAACAACTGGCGATCGACAGCGAGGGCAGCACCCGCAGGCACGCGGGTAGCCGCCGCGGCCTCCATCACCAAAGACTCTGCACGTCGCAATTCCTCCTTGAGTAAGTAAGGTGCAGTGCCAGGTTCGTCAGATTTCAGTGAGTTTGAGCAAACAATTTCAGCCAGTTTGTCCGTTCGATGAGCAGGAGTTTGAGAGACTGGTCGCATTTCGAACAGTCGCACGTGCGCTCCCGCCCGTGCCGCTTGCCACGCGGCTTCAACTCCGGCGAGTCCGCCTCCAATGACGATTACATTTCGCATTACGGCTTCTTCTCCGGCTCAACGGTTTTCGGCGCATCAAGCTTGTAATCGCCGACGTCGCCTTTGAAATGTTTGTAGTCACTCCACTCGATGGTCTTGTTCAAATCGCCACCGCCGAACAACAGAACTCTTACCGATAGATTGACTTGCGCCAACCGTGGTAGCCAAACGCCCTCAGCCATTCGCGTCTGCTCGATCACGAATCCTGCGCCGGGACGCAGCGAGAGGAACAATCCGCCTGCCATCTTGAAGCCCTCCGCGAGTCTTGCTTCAAGACGCATTACCTGCTTATCAATCGGATCAATCCAGACCACGCCGACAACTTTCGAGATCAAGTTTTCCTGACGGTTACGGGGGCGGTAGCCTGGACGAGGGCGAAAATCGAAGACAACAGCGTCACGTTCGTGAAACCGTTCGCGGCGCGGAGATACAAACTCGCAAACCTTTAAGAACTGCGAGATGACGGGGTCATCGTCTTCGTCTGCCTTCGCCGGCGTCGCTCTTTTTCGCAATCGTTCCGCGCGACGGCGGATTGCTTTCTCGCCATTCTTTTCGCGATCGCGCTCAGCTTTCAAAAACTCCTCTGTAACGCGCTTTGCTTCCTTCGCTGCACGCTCACCGGAAAGCGGCACCCCGTTCTCGCTTACCAGTTTCGTAATCGGTTCTCGGTCGGCTAGGGGAAAAACTTCATAGACTTTGGTCGTCTCTTTCTTAATCTCCCCCTTACTGCTGATCTCTCGGTCGATTTCCTTCTGCATGAAGGCGTACTCCGAGACACGCTTTTCCACCAGGTCCTGATTTCGTCCGACTTCGCGCAGCAGAGCCGCCACGTCCAGCGATTCACCAGGGACTGGAGGATTGAAAACCGTATCCGGGATCGCCTTGTTGTAGTCTACCCGCTGAAGCACAAGAGTCAGTTCCCCTGAACCATCCGTGGAGACGCTGAGTTGGTGTGGTTCAAGAACAGTGCTCGTAGGCACCGCCACACGATAGTCAGCGAAGCGCGCGGTGGCTTTGCTCGCCTCGTCTTCAATTTTCAGGAGCAACTTGCTGTTCGCGCTAAACCAGTAGCGAAGCCGGGCACCATTGCGGGTGGAAAACTCGACAATGAAAGATGTCTCGGAAGGCAAATCGCTCAGCGACACGACCCGGGCCATCACATTCAGCTTCTTGTAATCAACAAGGCGGCTTGCGTCCAGCAACGACTTCAACTTGGCGGCGTCGGACTCCGCGCCGGTGAGGGTGCGTAGTTGGCCGTCGAAACCGTACACCCAGGCTGACCTTGTATTTGCAGCTGAGATAATCTGGCCGTTACCGAACGTCATTTCGGTACGAACCGAACCAGGCGCCTTAATCTGCGTCCTGGCTGTACCCATCGTTTGGTCCTTTAGTTGAATTGTCCAATCGTAGGCAGCCTCGCGAATGGCAACAATACGTTTCTTTCCGCCGATAGCCTTCAGATAGTTGTCTACAACCTTCTCCGCCGAAGGTAACTTGCGCGTGGGTACTGCTGCCTTCTTCTGAGCGAGAAGCTGATCGGCTCCGCAACCTACCAAGACGACCAGCACTGCTGCTGTCCGCAGACAATTCAGACCTAGACTCAACAAACTGTGTAGCCGATTCCAGGTGTAGCTGTCAGACGGTGAGTTGTTACTGAGGATCACTTCTTACCAGCTTCTTTTTTAGTACTCCTAGCCGCCGCTTTGGTCGTCGCCTTTTTCTTTCCGGTTGCTGCGGCTCCTTTTTTCTTCCTCTTCTCAACCTTCTTATGCGCGGCGGCCATTATCTGCTTCACACGCTCTGCCTGCGTGAGACGCTTCGCCTCTTTGGCCGCGCTCGGGTGCTGTTCCAACTGTTCGGTCAGCTCCCCCTGGTTTTTCTGATATTCAAACTCGTTAACCTGCGCTCCCCCGATCCTGGAAGTATCAAGGTTTCGCATCTGTTCCCTGCCCATATCTTGTTCCTCCGTTTAGTTCGGATGCTTGACACTACAAACTTAGCATTCGTATAGTGCAATTCTTCGAAAACGCACCTCGCGTTTCGCTTGAAAGCCGGCTTAGCTCAGTTGGTAGAGCGTCTGATTCGTAATTAGAAGGTCGCCGGTTCAATTCCGGCAGCCGGCTCCAGAGATCTTCCACGCCAGATCATACAGCATCAGCCCAGACTGCCACAGTATGATCAATTGTGGTGGTCGGTTTGCCGTGATCGCGACCGTTGTTGGACAGCCTTCTTGTTAACGGGGTGAGTCTCCTACTGACGGGGGATGTCTTGGCTAAGTGACCGTTGACACTCCTCGGCAACCGGTATATACAAGGAACGAGCCTAAAGTCTTGCGGTTGTCCTTACGAGAGTTTTGCTCCCGTTCGTAACTGTTCTTAAGCTGTCGGCTCCCGAATCGGACACCCAGGCATATCAACCGAAAAATGCGCTAAGGCCGGTGGGTACGCTCCCACGTCGTCGCTGGTAGCTTCAGCGCAAAAACCGTCATAAGCCACAGCGAAATTTGTCCCTGTTTTTTGAGTAGTTTTAACCGAACCGTCTTTGGTGAAAGCGGCGATCTTCAGCGGATTCAAAGCCAAATTAACTATTCATTCCGCACCAACAAGTAATTTCAAGGAGGCCCCCCATGAAAAAATCTCTCACATGCGCCCTGACCTTTTGCTGCTTGGCACTGGGACTCTTCCAATCAAGCTTCGCGCAGGACAACGCGTCTCGAACACCAGTCTCCGTCGATGCAGAGAGCGGCAATCGGGAGCAGGACAGATTAAAAGGTCCCGTGCGCCGCGTGCGAGTCGAAACCGCCAAGATCTTGCCGAAAGATGGCAAGTGGGTCGAAGGACCGCGCGAGCTTCTCGGAATCGCAACTTACGATCCCATTGGTAAAAAGATCGACTCCGCCGCTTACCCTGCGGGAGCCAGCACCCCGCCAGGCAAAGAGCAGTATCTCTATGACGATAAGGGAAACATTGTGGAGATGGTCTTGCTAGGCAAGGACGGCTCAGTCCTCAGCAAAGAGTCTTACAAATATGAATTTGACGAGTTGGGGAACTGGACGAGAATGAACAGTTCCGTCGCCGTATTTGAAAACGGTAAAATTAGTTTCGAACCGACTGGAATAACCTATCGCACGATCAGCTACTACTACAGTCAAGCGTTCGAAAAACTCAGCGCGGCTTCAGCAAAGCCCACTGGAACTTCGGCGCCGAGTACCTCTTCGGCTCTGCTCCCTAACTCAAATGCACCGTCGACTGATTCTCCGCGGCCTTCAAAAACTGCTGCCCAGGTAAGCACTGCGAATCAACCGGCGCCAGAGGCAGCTAATGCCCACGCTAAGAAGGAGCCAGTTGCCGCACCGCTTTCGGTTGCCGCAGCTAAAAACACCACCGCAGCACCAGTCAGCCCAGTCGCAAATTCAAGCGAGATCCAGACGACGCCTGATGAAACCCCGACAACAAGTGTAGCTCAACATGTTGCAGAAGATGTCCTGCGCAATGCGGCCATAGAATTGCCGAAGCCTGAGTATTCAGCCGCGGCACTTCTTGCCCGAGCTAGCGGTAAAGTAAAAGTCCAGATACTTGTGGATGAGAACGGCCTTGTTACCAATGCACAAGCGACTTCGGGTCACCCGCTCCTGGGAGCTCCAGCAGAAGCCGCAGCTCGGAAAGCGCGATTCTCGCTCACTAAAGCCTCCCCCGGTGCGACGAGAGTCTACGGCGTGATCAGTTATGACTTTGTACCACCAACACCCGCCAGCGACGCGGTCTCCGCGACCACTCCCACAATCGAAAAAAATCCGCCGAAACCTGTTGACCGCCAACCAGAGGCAAGCCCGATCGCTGAGAGAGCCGCCTTCGTTGAATTGAAACCGAAAGGCCCGGCCGATTACTCGGAAGCCGGCAGGTCGTTCTACCAAAAAGGTCTGGAACTTCAAGCATCTGGCCAGCACGCAGAAGCTGCTGAAGCATTAAATCAAGCCGTTAGAGTCAACCCCAATGACGCCAATGCCTACGGAAGACTTGCGATGTCTTATTCCACCTTGAAGAAACACAAAGAAGCGGTTGCCGTGTTCAAGATGGCAGTCCAAACGGATCGCAGCGTACTCGGTGCGCAGGCTTACTACCTGTGGGGACACTCCTATCTTGCGCTTAAGAGAACCCAGGACGCACTCACAGCATTCAAGCAGTCTCTCTACATCGTGAGAGCTGATGCCATTGATCCGGAACGAAAATTAGTGATGGGCTATCCGTCACCTGAACAACTGCATTACGCAATGGGAATGGCCTACCTGGAGTGGAAACATTTCGTCGACTCAATTAACGAATTGGAACAAGTTGTGACACTTAACCCAAAGAATGCGGATGCCTTCTACGCGCTTGCAATAGCGCACCTTCGCAGTGGAAACCGAAGGGAAGCAGAGAAGCAGCAAAAGATTCTTAGCTCGCTTGACTCTCCTCTGGCTGAGAAAATTGCCAACGCCCTCGTAATTTTACCCCCGATAGGTTGTCGCAATATCGTATGCCGGTAAGAGCCCAGAGTAGTTAGTAACCGAGAGGCCGCAGAAGCCCTGGAGTTCGTCCGATTAGTAGAATCCACGCATTTTAATTGGGATGGCTCGCGGCTCTAATGAAACTCTCTGCAAACCAGGTTGCTCAATATCAGCGCGATGGCTTTTTGGTATTGACCAACTTCGTAGACGGAGTCTCCTGTAGTCGCTTGCGAGCTAGAGCGGAGGAGTTAGTCCGCCAGTTTGACCCGGGTCTTGTGTCAGTCTTTTCCACACAGGATCAAAACAGGACTAGCGACGACTACTTTCTCGAATCCGGCGGCAAGATACGTTTCTTTTTTGAAGAGCACGCCTTCCTTTCCAACGGTGCCCTGAAACAAAGCAAGGAACAGTCGATTAACAAGATCGGCCATGCACTTCACGATCTCGATCCAATCTTCAGTAAATTCTCGCGGACGAAAGAAATCAGAGAGTTAACCGCCAGCCTCGCGATTGAAGAGCCTTTGCTACTACAGTCAATGTATATCTTCAAGCAACCAAACATAGGGGGCGAGGTCAACTGCCATCAGGACAGTACTTTTCTCTATACGGAACCCGCTGAAATCGCCGGCTTATGGTTTGCGCTCGAAGACGCCACGGTGGAAAACGGTTGTCTTTGGGTGATCCCCGGTGGTCATCATCTCGGATTGAAGTCGCGTTGGGTACGAGCGGCTGAGGACGGCATGCACTTCGAGGTGATCGATCCAGATCCGTTTCCGGAAGAGCAACTAGTCCCTCTTGAGGTAACCACGGGCACCCTGGTCGTTCTGCATGGCTTACTTCCTCATAAGAGCCTGGCGAACAGGTCTCAAAAATCAAGGCATGCTTACACTCTGCATGTCATTGGCGGAAACAGTATCTATCCGGCCAGTAATTGGCTACAGCGTCCCACGGAAATGCCACTTCGCGGTTTTGACTAAACAGTCGGGGGCCTGACCCTCCCTGTCTCCGCATCCTTATGTCCCCACCTCCAACACCTGTTGCTGAGCCCCGCGCAGAGATGGGTTATCATCGGGCAGATGGCGACGAAATCGAAACGCGTTAAGGCCCTCCAGACAATTTGTGACGGTGCACGCAAAGCGGCAATGCCGGTAGTTATCAAACCGATGCTGGCTACGCTTGTCGATGACCCTTTTTCGGATCCTGACTGGCTGTTCGAAACCAAGTGGGACGGTGTCCGCGCGGTTTGTTTCATCAGGAACGGTAAAGCGCGGTTCATCTCCAGAAACCAAATCGAGATGACCGCGCAGTATCCCGAGTTAGCAGACATAGCGGAAAGTATTCGTGGTTCAAGCGTCGTTCTCGACGGTGAGATTGTGGCCCTGGACGAAAACGGCGTGTCGAGGTTTCAGTTGTTGCAGCGGCGTCTGGGACGCAAGAATGCCGGCGAGATCGAACGCCTGGCAGCAACTACACGGATTGCATTTTACATCTTCGATTTGCTGCATCTGGACGGGTTTGATTTGATGGGATGCAAGTTGATCGAACGAAAGGAAACACTGGAGCAGATCCTTAAGGCATCCCGGAACATCAGATACTCCGACCATATCATTGGCGAGGGCGAGAGGCTTTTCAAGGAGATCGCGAAAGTTCCTCTGGAAGGAATGATCGCCAAACGATTGGAAAGCGTCTACACGCAACGACGCAGCGCCGAGTGGTTGAAGATAAAGACCATTCAACAATCGGAGGTGGTCATCGGCGGTTACACAGAACCGCGAAACTCACGCGAATATTTCGGCGCGCTTGTCGTTGGCCTCTACCGGGACGGCCAACTCCACTATGTTGCACATACCGGTGGCGGTTTTAATCATCAGACTCTGGCGCAGACCTATAAACTGATGCAGTCTCTCAAGACCAAGGACTGCCCCTTCGTCGACAAACCCAAGACCAACGAACCGGTACAGTGGGTGAAACCCAAGCTGGTAGCTCAGGTAAAGTTTTCCGAGTGGACGGCGGACGGACGAATGCGCCATCCGGTTTTCCTGGGTTTACGTCAGGACAAGAAGCCTGAAGAGTGCGTTTTCGAGATTAAGCGCGACACGGATCAGGTTCTGAGTAAGACTGCCCGAAAAACCAAGAGCTAGCAGGCTGAAAAGTCTAGAAGCAAAGCAGTAATACGATCCACGAAATGACACGAATTGACTCGAAACATGGGATCTGTTTTCGTGCGGTTTAGTGTGATTTCGTGGATCGTGGCGGGTTCAGAGATTGATAAGAATTCCGGCCATATCCGAGGCAAACCGAGGGAAAGGCGCAAAACCTTGTAAACGCTGGAACTTAGTTGGTGGGACGAAGTAGCCCGCGGAAGATCCCCTGTACAGCAACTTGCTTTGCGGGCACAGTTAACACCTGGAGTTGAGAGTTGGCTGGATGGAGTTCGACGTTAGAGCCGCGTCGAAAGAGTCGCTTAAGTGTCGCCTGGTTCTCTTCGATGAGTAAGGCCACGACAATCTCACCATCGCGCGCGTCGGTGCGGTTCTCGATCAAAGCAATATCGCCGTCGCATATGTGCTCATCGATCATCGAATCGCCTTTCACCCGCAGCGCATAGACACGTTCCGGGCGCACGCGACCGAGCAAGAAACGGGGCACGGGGATCGTTTCCGCATTTTCGATGACGTCGATTGGGGCGCCTGCTGCGACCTGGCCCAGGAGCCTGACCTCACACAGCGCATCGCTGTCATCAACCTTCACCGTCAGGGCAAAGGCACCGTCTTCATTCTTGCGGGTAAGCAGTCCCCGTTTCTCAAGTGCGGCAACATGTTTGGCAATCGTTGCTCTCGACTTAACTCCGAAGTGTCTGGCTATCTGAGCGTAGGAAGGCTCGTGACCATGTCGCTCAAGGAAGTGGGTCAGGTAGTCAAGTATCTCTTTTTGTCGCTGAGTGCGGGGGAGCATAGGTTCAATCTTCCGCTGTCAGATACCTGAGGGCTCAATTGATGAAGAACTAGGGCGTCGTCGCATTCTATGGCGCGCAAACAAAAGCGTCAAGCTTTTGTTGCGCACCAAAGAATACATTATGGTTACGATTTCTTAGCGGACCGAGTAGCGGGCAAGCGTGCGCGGGAAGATACGCACACTGGGTGGCATCTTGGTTAGTGGCATGGTGTCTCCCGTCAAGACCTGAGTCGCATTCATTCCGTAGACAGCCAGGTTAAGATCATTGTCCGGGCTTATCACCGCACCTTTTAATGCTGCGCCGATGAACGCACCTTTGCTTCGTGAGTAAGAAAGGATACCGGCATCCAGCGTGGTGTTTGTGGACGCCGCAACTTCACGACCAACCGGACCAGCAACTACGCCGGCTTCGCCGCCCATTTCAAACTTATCCTCGAGCAGACCCTTAATGCCTTCTTCATTCATAATCAGAAACACGTAATCATTTTTCTGCGCACCTATCTGCGCCCCAAAGCTTCCGCCACTCAGGTTGAAAAACGCCGGAGCGCTCCAGCCTCCTTTTACGCGTCTGCTGATTACTCCCTGACCCCCGCGGCCACCCACAATGAATGCAGCTTTGATCACTCCCGGAAAGACCGCAATCGCCTCCGCCTTATCCAATAACTCCTTGGGAATCGCTTTGTCTCTGACGTTCATGATCTCGGTAAATGTTTTCGCCGCCGTGCTTGCATGCCGCGCGGCGTCTTCGGTCCTCGAATTTTTCTGCGCGGGCACCGAAAATGCAGATATTGCCACTAAAATAGCCACACTGGCCGCCCCGATCATGGTTCCTCTAATCGAAAAGTTCATAACTAGCCCTCTCTTTAGTCATTGGTATCATGAGGCTCTTCTCCTGGCCCTGATTTCGAACGTTAAGCTGGCCCACTTCGATTCGTAATTGAGATCAGGTTGAGCGAGCGGTGTCATGTGAATGAATTTCACGTACCACTTCCCCGCACCGGCCAGCCTAAAGGTTGCGAGGCCCGACGCATTTGTGCGCGCGTCAAGCAGATGCAATTTCCCGTCGCTCGACTCCCATCCAGCCATCACAAATTGATGCGGCACTGGTTGGCCTTCCACCATGCAGAGCACACTAATCGTATCTCCCACTTTCAAGGCGTACGGATTCTGCTGCGGGATGACCTCCGCAGGATAATTGAGTTGTCTCTTATAATCGTCGGAAAGCTTGTCGCCCACTTGAAAAACAGCCCGCACATGTTTCGAATAACGCTCGCGGACATCTTTGTTCAATTCGTTGTTTGTCTTTCGGCCAGCAAGAGTGTCAGGGATACCGTCGTGTTGGAGGTAATCGTTGAACTCGGCGGCCTTCAAATCAATCTCCCTGGGTTTAGTTGAAACTCCCGCCAGGTATGTTCCCGGTCCACCGGTCTGGACGTCCATCACCGTCGTTTTTCCCTCGTCCCGCCACGTCACTGACTGGCTGATAGGCCCGCTTAGCTCCGGAGCATATACGCTGATATCTCTGAAACGATCACGTGCGACCAGCCCATCGCTCTTTTGGAAGGTTCCATTTAGGAGTCGCACGCTGGCTCTCGTATTTGCCGCCAAAAAATATGAGTCGAGCTTCATGAACAGGTCATGGGCACTGCCGGTTGCTGTTACGAGCAGGGCGATGGCCAACGCCATCACAGTCTTTCGCTTCATTTCTGAAACCTCATTAGTGCTGATGCTCGACTGAATACTTCTCAATGATCTTTTCGCGCACCTGCTCTGGCGTCAGCTTTTCAGTTTTTTGGAGCTTGTAAGCCAGCAAGGCTTCGTCAACGCATACTGCACAGTGCGCGGCATGGTCGTCTACGAAACAGGTGTGCAGGCTCTTGTGTCCGAAAGCCTTATCACACTCGCAATAGCAGGGCAGCTGGGCCAGCGTCTCGGGAATCTTCTTCGCTGCCTCATATGCTTCCCGTGCCTTGCCGATGAATTCTGACGCTGGCAACGTTGGAGGAAGGTTTCCGACTTCAGTGGCTAATTGATACGCCGGGATTCGCGGCTTGGCCAGGTGGTTGTTGGCTTGTGGGGTCGTATCGTGCGCGGCCACTGCTGGCCCACCATGTTCGTGGGCAATCTCCGTAGCGCCACCTCCGGGCCTCATCACCACCAGACTCCCGACGCCCAGTGCCAGGAGGACAAGGACTAATAGTAAGAGTTTGGTTCTCATTGATCGAAATCTTCAGTTTGAACTGTCGTCACTCCATGGGCGCACGTGCTACCTCGACTTAGGTTGCCCACGGAGTGACCCGTCTATAATCTCAGGTTGCGAAGGCGCAACGCATTACTAATAACAGATACTGAACTAAAGCTCATCGCGGCCGCGGCAATCATCGGGTTTAGCAGGATACCGAAGAACGGATACAACACACCAGCAGCTAGAGGTACGCCTAGCGCGTTGTATACAAAGGCAAAGAAAAGGTTTTCTTTGATGTTCTTCATTGTCGCGCGGCTCAGTCGGATCGCCCGAACGATTCCAAGCAAGTCTCCTTTGACCAGTGTTATGCTTGCACTTTGCATGGCTACGTCAGTACCTGTTCCCATTGCTATGCCGACGTGCGCCTGGGCCAATGCCGGCGCATCGTTGATACCATCGCCCGCCATTGCCACTCTCCGGCCCTCGGCCTGATAGCGCTTAACGATTTCAGCCTTCTGATTTGGCAGGATCTCAGCAACCACTTCGTCGATGCCAAGCTTACTGGCCACAGCCTCGGCGGTAGTGCGACTATCGCCGCTAAGCATAACGATGCAAATTCCTTGTTCGTGAAGCTGCTTGATGGCCTCAGCAGTGGTCTCTTTGATTGGGTCGGCAACCCCCAGCAAGCCGACCACTTTTCCATCTATCGCCACAAACATTACAGTCTGGCCGTCTATGCGCAACTGTTCGGCCTTGGTAGCGAGTTCTGCCGCATCAATGCTTAGGTCGTCTAGTAAACTTCTATTTCCCAAACTGATCTCGTACCCATCAACGCGGCCAGTAACTCCCTTGCCTGTGATTGATTCAAAAGACTCCGTATGGCCCAACTCAATACTCCGCTCCTGCGCGCCGGCGACAATGGCCTCCGCCAACGGATGTTCGCTGCCACGCTCGAGGTTCGCTGCCAGCCGAATCAGATCGCCCTCAGTCCATCCCTCTACCGTTACAACCGCCACTAACTTTGGTTTGCCTTCAGTTAGTGTTCCGGTTTTATCAACCAACAGCGTATCGATTTCACGAAGGATCTCGATCGCTTCGGCATTCTTGAACAGCACGCCAATCTGCGCGCCTTTCCCTGCGGCGACCATAATCGACATCGGCGTCGCCAGACCCAAAGCACAAGGACAGGCGATGATCAGAACTGCGACCGAATTGATAAGACCGTAGGCCATGCGCGGCTCGGGTCCGAAACTGGCCCATACAACGAAGGTGACGATTGCGAACAGAATCACCGCGGGCACGAAATAAGCAGAAACACGATCTGCCAACTTCTGAACTGGAGCGCGGCTGCGCTGCGCATCCGCAACCATTCGCACGATCTGTGACAGCAACGTCTCGGCGCCAACGCGTTCGGCTCTCATGATCAGCGTTCCCGTTCCGCTAACCGTGCCGCTTATAACCTGCTCTCCCGGTCGTTTCTCTACAGGAATCGACTCGCCAGTTACCATTGATTCATCAACCGCACTGCCGCCTTCAACTACAACTCCATCCACTGGGATCTTCTCGCCGGGACGCACCCGCAGAAGATCGCCGGGTTGTACCTGATCCAGAGGTACATCCTGTTCTGTTTTGTCAGCAGCGACACGTCGTGCGATCTTGGGTGCAAGGCCAAGAAGCGCCTTGATTGCCGAGCTGGTTTGACTACGTGCTTTGAGTTCTAACACCTGGCCCAGCAATACGAGCGTCGTGATTACGGTCGCGGCTTCAAAGTAGACAGGAACGCTGCCTCCATGTCGAAACGAATGTGGAAAGACGTCAGGATAGATTGTGGCAATCACGCTATATAGATAAGCGACGGCCACACCTAGTCCGATCAACGTGAACATGTTCAAGCTGCGGTTCAGGACGGACTGCCAACCACGGACAAAGAACGGCCAACTTCCCCAGAGTACGACGGGTGATGCCAGGACTAGTTGGATCCATGAGAGCGCGCGCATGGAAATCAGTTGTTGGAGTGGCGACCCCGGAATCATTTCGCTCATCCCCATCAAAAAAACCGGAATCGTCAGAATCACACTGACCCGGAACCGGCGCCGCATATCCAGGAGTTCGTGATTCTCTTCCTCGTCTAATGAAATCGTGCGTGGCTCCAGTGCCATCCCGCAGATCGGGCAACTACCCGGCGCGTCACGAACGATCTGGGGATGCATCGGACAGGTGTATTCAACCTTCTGTTTTGCATTCATTGATCCAGCAGCTGTTTTTGTGAAACGCTCGGGGTCTTCGCGGTATTTTTGCAGACAGTGCTTGCTGCAGAAATAATACTTTTCATTATCGTAGACGAACGGACCTGCCGCCGACTCCGGTTTGACAGTCATCCCGCACACCGGGTCCACGACAGGCACGGATGTCCCTTCGAGTTGGGATTTCTCTAAGCTGATGGAATGATCCATATTCTACAAAAAGAACTAGTGCGTGTCATGCATCTGGGCCACCTTGGTCTTCCCCGGTCGAAAACGAAGGAAGAAGTGATACGACGTCGGATTACTGCCATAGATTGCATCCAGAGTCGCCGGCTTCGAATAGAACGTGAAATCGCCTCCTATGGCGACTGACAACTTCTCCTTTGTCCATACATCACGAGTAGCCCCGAAGGTGTACGCGCCGATGCGAAAGGACGGATGGTGTTCTGTGATCCCAAGAAGTTGGCGATCTGCCTCCCGCAGGAGTTGATTCTTGTCCACCAACTCCAACCGCGTATAAAGGTAGTTCTTGTCCAGAAAGTTCACGGTCGATTCCGCCACGTAACCGTTCAGATTGAAGATCTCACCGTCGTGGCTCTCGTGATTCCGTCCCCAGATCAGACTTGTGGCCCAGTTACCTCTATTCAACACCTTGTTGTAACTGATCGATGCTGTGGTGCGGCGCACGTCGCCCGGTGCCAGCGCTTCCGGGTTACGCAGGAAGCCGTGGCTTACCTGCATTGACCAATTGCTGTTAGGTGCTAATGATAGTCGTGCCGAGCGCGAATTCCAGGGATTTGCTTCGAAGTTGTATCGGTTTTCGTCGGGCTCGCGACCATTGAAGACGGAACCTTCGAGCTTGAACCAGCGATAGGTAAAGCCAGTGGTAAGAACTCCGAACGAGATGTGTGATGAATCTTGAAGGTGGTGGGACAGAGCCGCCGATGGGTTTTCCGATGCAGACGCGCGGTGCATGAAAGCAGTTGGACCTAACGCCGGCTCGCCAGGGTAGCCAAAGTAACTAAACCAGGTGGCCCGATCGCCGAGGGGGATCGTGTAAGTGGCCGAAAGCTCCATAATGAGATCGTGCGGGTGCTGAGCATCAATGATTGGAAGGCCCTTATAAGTCTCACCAGTTTGGAATAAAAACGGCGAGCCGCCGGGCGGAAATGTAAAGGGCTCCAAACTGAACATGCCGCGCAGCTCGAGCGTGCCGCGGCCGACTTTGCGAAACGCCATAGGCATAAACCAGTTTGCTGATTCAAACTTCGTTACCCCTCGCGGTCCGCCCTGAGAGTTAACACCGACTACGGCGTTGTAGTGAAACATCAACAACCAGTCGCCTGAAGTTTTGTGCAGCATATTCGTCCGAGTTGAAGCCGGCTGCCAGGACGTTCCTGAACCCATCTGACCCATAGGCATTAGATTTGTTTCGCTCGCGCCCACTCGGATGCTCATGTCATCGCCAGACATCACCATCAGCGGGCCCACGTTCATCGCGTGACCCCCTTCGCTGTGCGTTCCCTTGATCGGATCGGTTGGTTTTGCATCATCGGTTTTCGAATGGTCCATCGAATCGTGAGTTTGCCTTGCGGGATCAGGCGAAGGTTGAGATGTCGGCTGGTGCATATCCATCTGGTGTGGAGAAGCCGAAGGCGAAGGTGTCGTCCGCGGCTGAGGCATATTCATGTCGTGCTGCGCCGGCGAGGCCGGCTGGCTTGTTTGCGGTGAACTAGTGGGCGTTGCTATGTGTGTGTCGTGGCGCGCCGGAGATGCTTGTAGTTTTGCTGCCGGTGAAGTAGCCGGCATTGACATTCCAGGCGTGTGCGTATGGGGCCAAGCGGTAGTTGCCGGCGCCGTGGTGGGCATCGGCGTCCTTGGCGTATGTTCCGAATGGCCCCCAGCAGCTGGAATTACCGTAGGTTTGGCAGATTTCGATCCGCGGGCGGCAGTTTTCCGTTTTGCTTTCCGCTTTGGAGCTGCCTTTGGTTTCGCTTTTGACTTGTTCATGCCCGGCATGTTGTGGCCTTCATGTTGGGCGAACACAGGAGGTGCAAAAACCATGCAGAACAAGACGACTAGAGATAAAATTACCGCGTCCTTGAATTCAGAAGACTGTCTTTTCATAACCGCCCACGATTAAAAGAAAAGTGTCGGCGTCTTACCGATCGCGCCTGTGCCTTTTCCGCAAGACAATGCCGGGGCCCGCACCCCGAGATGGAGCAGGGAAAGTCGGCTCCAAGAATCGAGATGCGGGCGCCTCGTGCAGACCTAACCTTGCTTCTGCTTGTCTTTCATCTTCATGTCGCACGAGTCACTACTGCAGCAGCAGCATCCATCCTTGGATGGATGGTTTTTCGGGTCGTGCTTCATCGAGCACGATTCACCCTTGCAACAGCACGACTCCATTGCACAACACGATTCCGATTTTGTTTGTTGGTCTTTCGGTGTTGAGTTTTGAGCGAGGCCGACAGTTGAAATTGCGGCAGCTAGCCCGAGCGCGAGGCCCATGGCAAATCCTCTGATGTTTTTCATTTTGTTCTCCTAAACTAAAAAGATTATTGCCTGATATCAGCGAACACACTGATACCGATGAATACTGAACAGACAGGCATATCTGTCCTGTAAACAGGCAGATCTTTAGATTAGGAAGACACAACAGCGGAGGTAGGTGTGCCCTCGATTGGGTAATCGAGCTGGAGTAGAAAGCGGAGAGGTTCGCTCCAGAACATTCTCAGCAGGCAGAATCGAATGGCCGAGTCCAGTAGCGGAGGCAACTTCATTAGTACGAATCTTCGCAGCAATCGCCGCCCTACCCACGGCCAGCGGGCAGTTCATAATCCCAGACGATGATCCACTTACCGTAACCAGCGTGGTTTCTGACTCGCTGGTTTGCTTAGCCGCTGATTTCGTTTCACCAGCGCTCTTTGCGCAACAGCTATGGGATCCACTTGATGAGCAGGCGTGACCGGAGGCTACCAACGAAACTTTCTGCCCCGAATGGTGCCCTGAATGCTCTTCCTGGCTGGAGCTTGGAACCGTCGCCGCAGTCGCGACCATCCCTTCACATCCGATCATGCATCCGGCGCCGGCTATCCAAAGGCTGATGGTATGGGCCAGCACAAACCGCACGATTCTTATTGAAGGAAGACTGCGAATCATTGTGGGAAGTCTAACCCTCGGCTCGCAATTTGTCGACCAACCGCCAAAACTGGTTGTGAGGCATTTGCCTTTCGTGACTATCTCATTCACACCGCGGCTTTAGCCCGGTGCCAACCTGTTCCCCCGACACCTGCAACCGTTTCAACGGTTTGCTTGGAGCGCGTCATATACTCGGCCAATTCCAAAACCGTTAAAACGGTTAAGAGTGGTCAGGGACAAAGCTCCAGCACCGGGCTAAAGCCGCGGTGTGAATGAGAGTGTGCCGCAAGCGAACGACCCAACGAGAAACATAAAGTGGACGGAGTCAGTAATGACCCCAGCCCCACCAGCCTGCCTACGCCGAGATAGGAATGTCATCTTTTTGTAACGGTTATCGATACTAACCATCTCAAGCTGGCCTCACTCAAGGACTTTGGCTAGACTGAGTTTACCGCGAAGATACGTCACGAACCGAGAGAGGGTATTATGGAGATAAATAAGAACAAGGTCATTACGCAGGATGAAACGAATGAACCTGCTCCGATAGATCAAGTTGAGGATCGGGTCGAAGCCGAAATGAAGGTGATTGAAGGTAAAGCGAAAGAGCAAGTGGCGCATGGACTGCAAGACGAGGAACTTGAACGTGAGGCTCAACAACTCAAGCAGGAAGGTGAGCGTAATCTAAAAGCTGCCCAGAAAGCTGAGGATAAAAAGTAACGACCTGGCGGGTGCCTACCCCTTCAGTGCTTGTTCGATAGCATCTCTCAACTGCTGAGGCGTGCCAGCCGCACTAAATCCTATGAACCGTTTCACAATTCTGCCGTCGCGCGAAATTACAAAGCTCTGAGGAATCGCGTCCCGCCCCTGCATCAGAGCGATGGCCACGTCCTGACTGACCCAACCCACCGGGTAGTCCATCTTATACTCCTGCGCAAAGCGCCGTACGCCTTCCGCCGAAGCTTCCGGGTTCTCGGTTGAAAGACCAACCACTTGCAGGCCCTTCGCCCTGTATTCTTTGTGAAGTTTTACCAATTCCGGAATCTCCATGCGGCACGGCCCGCACCAGGTGGCCCATAGGTTCACCACCAGGACCTTTCCTGCATAGTCCGAAATCTTGATGGGATGACCGTTTATAGATTGCAACTCAGCATCAAGTACCACAGAAGGCAACGCCATCGAGCCTGGCGCGGCCGGCGCAGGCTTGGCAGGGTTGATTGAGACTGGCCCCGGCTTCCCAATCCCATCAGTCGAGTTGCAGCTTGAAACCCCAAAGGCCGCGATGAGTGACAACACCAGGACAGTTAGAGCGAGACGAGCTGGGGTTAGGTAGTGATTCTGTTCTCGGTTTTCTTTTGACATCTTAAATAATCTTGGGTGCCAGCCTGTTCATAATCTCAGAACAGCTTAGCATTACTCCTCGGTCGCCTACGAGTTTCACTTCCCTGCAAATCTAAATGACTCAAGAATTACCGGCATCTCACCCTTCTCGCCCACGTCTTCGACCCCTGACAACTCGGGCGCCAGGGAAGTGGCTAGCATGATCAGAGTTGCGCCGGCAGTTTGCCCTTCAATGCCGGTGGGTACAAAGATCACGCGGCCCCATACCTGCACGTCGCCTTTTTCAGTTCCTTTGGACAAACTCACAAACCGAAACTCATAACCGTCGAGTGAGTTTACTTTGGTTGGTCCCTCGGAAACCTTGCGGTACCCCGGAAAGCTATTCGCCAGACTTGTGCCCAGCAGCTCAACCAGGCGCGGGAATGTCGGACTGTCCGCTTCGAAATTTCCTTTACTTGTGTACCAGCCGACCGCAAAATTTTCTTGCGTAAAATCAGGTGGCAGCCGCCGTTCGACTTTTACGAAATTGCTGGCTCCCGCTACTCCAGCCTTCTTATCAGTCTCCCAGGTCTCGGGATAGTAGAAAGAGAAGTCGAGGTAATGCTCGGCCAGCTTCCCATCCAGGTTGGTGGTGGAGTTGGCGAATTTCGTCGTGCCGGGAGGGGGCACAAACGGAACTTCGGCTTCTTCGGAAGAGCTATTGGTGTTGGTGTTGGTGTTTGCGTTGGTGTTTTCCGCCACCGTGTTCGTGTTTGTTTCTTCCGCAGGTGGGGAGTCCTCAACGACTACAGGACCATCTTGAAATTCCTGCAGTCGGGGTTTTACGACATAAAAGAAAACGGCTGTCAGACCAGCCACACCCATTAACAGAACTAGGGCTACTGCCCCGAGGATCAACGGCAGTTTTGATCTCTTTTTTGCTTGCGGAGGTTGAGTTGTGGCCCCTGGCAGCGTCGAGATCCCGGGCGAAGGTAATGGCATGTCGGAAGCGGTGGTTGACCCCGTGGGTCCGGTGTTGCGAGGAAAAGCGACTGTAGGAGCATTGGCCATGGTCGCAATCGTCTTATTGAGATCGGGAAGCTCGCGGCTGGTGGCAGCAACGTCCTGCGGCGTCTCAAATGGCGCCATGTCCGCAGCGGTCGCTCGGATAGTTACGTTGGGATCAAAAACCGGATCGGAAATCAGGAGACCCCCGTCTACTGTGCAAAACTTCTGGCTCTCGTCTGGAAATGTTCGACTGCATTTGGGGCAACGCTTCATAGAGGGACCTCTCTTGTTGTCTTCAGCTCTCGGATCAACGCGACCGCGCCTTTGAAAGTTTCTGCTCTATCTCTTTATTGCCGGGATCAAGTTCCAGCGCTCGCTGGTAAGCACGAGCGGCGTTGGTGTGCTCCCTGGTTTTGAGATAACCATCACCAACGCCCTGGAATCCAAAAGCCCCGGCGAGGTGTTTGCGATCTCCGGCGGGCGCAAACGACGCCGCCCGTTCATAAGTAACCTCCGCATCCGCGTATCGTTCCAGCGCCAGGTAGGTGCGGCCGAGTAAATTGAAAGGCTGGAAAGCCCTGGGACTAACCTCGGTCGAAGTTTTCAGATAGGGCTCGGCCTCCTGGTACCTCTTCAAGACGACCAGCATTCTGCCCATGAGAAGCAGCGCCGTAGGATTGCGTTCGTCAAGGGCCAGGGATCGTTGTAGCACTGGGCCAGACTGCTCCCACTGTTGCTCGGCTTGCAGTGATTCGGCAATCAGATTGAGCGTGGGCGCGTCCTTGGCAAGACTGATGGCCTGATCGTAAAGCGGCGTTGCCTCACTACTTCGACCCTGCCTCTTTAAAACGCGTCCCAGGTGGACGTAGGCAACGGCAAACTGAGGGTCAAGCTCGACCGCACGGCGATAAGCCTGCTCCGTTTCATTCGTGAAGGATCCCCGCGACTGCAACGCCACGCCCAGTCGGTCCCAAGCCACTGCATTCTTTGGCTGCAACTGCACAGCCCTTCGAGCGAAGCCTTCGGCATCCGCAAACCGTTTGGCGTTGTCCGCTCCCGTCCTGGGTTGAACCAGAACTACGCTGAGCGCCACGAGCGCATCAACATTGGAAGGACCCCACTGCGCGGCATTGCGATAGGCTGACTCCGCGCTTTCCCAGCGCTGCTGGTCGGTGTAGACATTTCCCAGACCATAGGCGGCTCGTGCATCTCGCGGCTTAATCTTGAGCGCGCCCTGATAAGCTTCCTCCGCCTCGGCGAAACGCCTCGCATCGCGAAACTCGTTCCCCTTGGCCAACAAGTCTTCGACGCGCTCCTCGGCCGCCGCTGCCGCCGCCGTTGCTCCCCGGTTGCTGCGGGGGCCCGGCCTGGTTGAAGGTTTGGTTACCGGCGTCGGCTTAGCCACGCTTTTCCTGGTCTCGGGATTGCGAGGGCGAAAGATTCCCGCACCACCACCCACCTCCGCACCCACGTCCTGGCCAAACGCTGTGGTGCCAGTGCCTGTTAACAGCAAGCTCAAACAAAGCGCAACGAATGTCAGTGAAGCGCGCACCATTGCATAAGCTTTCATCGGGTCTTCTCCTACAGTTCTACTACGTGGAATTATAGCCGGAGTTATAATCGCCGACTCGCGTTGTTTAGGCTAGCCTTCATCTTGACGAAAGTCTAATGGGCAACAAGTGATGCGGCGGATTGTAGATCAATCGTCGTTGGATAATCTAATTGCCTTTAAGTGAATACTGCGGTGTTTGCCTCACTGGCCTGCCCGCACGAGGCGGAAGCCAAAACTCGGGTGCTTTAATGTGGGATCAAACCAATCGCGGTAAGTAGCTGAAATGGGGATCTGCCTATCGTTTGGATCACTCGAATAGGACCCACCCCGCGCTACAACCCACTCCTTCGTAGCAGTGGGAATCTGACCGGCGGTGTTTCCCTGATAAAGAGAGGCTTTCGAAGAGGTCCACTCCCACACGTTTCCGATCAAATCGACAACCCCCCAGCGGTTCGCGCCTTCTGGAAAAGATCCGACCGGTTTCGCGTCAGCTTCTTTGACCACAGCGCGCCCGTCCTCCCAGCGGTCTCCCCAGGGGTAGGCTTTGTAGTCGCCGCCGCTGCGCGCTGCATATTCCCATTCTTCCTCGGTGGGCAAACGGTAAACGACACCATCCCGGCTTGAGCGCCACGCAGCGAAGGCTTCAGCGTCGCGCGGAGAGACATTCACAACAGGCCATTTCTCCTGCAGCGGCAGAGGCTTGCCACGTAACCAATGACTGGGAGGTTCATAGTTCTTGTCACGGACAAACTCTGCGTATTCCTCATTGGTAACTTCCGCTCGGTCCATCAAGAACGTCTGGACCGTCACTGGGTGTTGCGGCCGCTCCTGAGGGGTTCCATCGTTGCGACCCATTTGAAATGTCCCGCCCGGAATCTCCACTAGATCAGCTTTGAATTTAGGGGTTGGGGTTGGTTGCCCCTGGTTGTTATTTATTGGTGGACTTGGGTTAGGTTTCAGGATTACATAAGCGCCAATTACGCCGCCGACAAGTAGTATCGCCACTACAGCCGCTCCCACGAATAGCAAAGGGTTAATCTTTGGCTTGGGAGCAACTTCGACAAACGCCTGTTGGCTGCGTCCAATTACAGCGGGATCCCCGGAGAAACTGTTATTCCCAACCGGATCGCGCTTGATCTTCTGACTTATTTGCGTCACTTCGGGATCAATAACACCCGTGGGAGGAGGCATGCTGGTTGCCAACCGCGAGAGACGTTCCTCCAGATCACTTGCCTGGCGGGCAACCCGATCCAATTGTTCTCGGTGCCGTCGCTCCTGTTCTTCGCGGTCTGCCTTTTCCTTAGCTAAGCGATTCTCTTCCTCTTTTTGTTTTCGAATTCTCTCCGCTTCGACCGCGCGGCGTGCCTCTGACTCGCGTGCTATTTCCTCGCGCGCTACCCTGTCGCGCTGCTCTTGTTCCCAGCGGTGTGCTTCGGCGGCTGTTGAGATCTCTTCGCGAACTTCTCCTTCCAAAGCGGCTGAATTGATCGTGCCGGCCATGGAGTCAAACGCCGGCTCAGAAACATTAGTCTGTTCGGTGCCAGGCGGAGTAGTTGTCGGCGATAACGGTGAAACAAAGGTCTTGTTAGGATCTATCGAGCCAGTCTCGCGACGCTTCGGTGCGGGCGCGCCGGATGAATTTACTGCTGCTCTCAGATCGCTGAGGAACTCACCGACCGTAGGAATCCTTGTTTCGACCTCTTTTTCGAGCGCATGGCGCACCACTGCTTCGATTCGGGGCGGCACCTGGATACCGAGCGATTGGAAACTGGCCGGCGGCAGCGTCAGGTGCTTCTTCATAATTGAGGGGATTGACGAACCCTTGAAAGGCACGTCACCCGCCAACATCTGATAAAGAATAATACCCAGGCTGTAGATATCGGCACGGGAGTCAGGTTCGTCGTCGGACCACTGCTCGGGCGCCATGTAAAAAGGTGACCCCATCAGACCGCTGGTCTTGGCCTGAACAAACGAGCCGAGTAGCTCACCGGATTTGATTTTGGCCAACCCGAAGTCGAGTATCTTCAACCCCTCTGAAATCGGCACGTTGTTCTGCGCCATGATATTGAGAGGTTTCAAATCCCGATGGACAATATTTTGTTTGTGGGCAGCCGCCACCCCGGCGCCAATCGCGCTAATAATCTCCAGCGCTCGCGCGGGCGGCATCACGCCTTCCTCGGCAAGCATGTCCTGAAGTGATTTGCCGTTCACAAACTCCATCCCCAGGAAAGGCATTGTGCCGCGCACGACTCCGAAGTCCGTAACCGCGATGATGTTCTGATGTCGGATGGCAGCCGCGGCCAGCGCCTCCTGACGGAAACGCGTTACCAGCATCGGATCATTGCCTACAAGATCCGGCAAGATCACTTTGATAGCATGGGCGGTCTTCAGAAAAATGTGGCGGGCCTGAAAAACGACACCCATACCGCCCTGCCCCAGTCGCCTCTCTAGCTGGTAGCGCGCATCAAGAATGGGCTCGCCGAGCAGCGAGTGGGTTGTTACATCGCCGTCTTGCGGACAGTGATTGATATCGTCTGGGAAACAACGCCTACAGGCGGGACATTCTTTCATTGAACGACTCGGTAAGGTATCCCTTGACTAGCTGGTGCAGGCTTGGGCCGGCGAAAAACTCTTTGCGAACAATGCGGGAAGAATTAGAGACTCATACCCTGAGAAACCCTGGGCGCGCTTCTTGTGCCTGCAGATAACACTGGGACGCCCGACACACCTTCCCTTTAGTGGATGGTTCGAACGCGCTGCCTGATTCTAACTAACTGTAAGGCAGCAAGCAACTTGATGGTGAATTTCGGATTTCGGATTTCGGATTTCGAATTGCGAATTTGGTCGTCACATGCGTGCGGATCCGCACGACGGAGTAACTGCAACTGAGGTCACACGAAATTCGAAATCCGAATTCGAAATTCCAAATACCAACGATTTCCTAGCGCACAACTATATTGACGAGCCGCTGCGGCACCACAATAATTTTCAAAACTTCGCGACCTTCCGTGAAAGGACGCACCTTCTCATCCGCCACCGCCGCCTCGCGTAGCTCGTCTTCAGTTACGTCTGGCGAGGTCACCAGGCGAGACCGCAGCTTGCCGTTTACCTGGATGGGAATCTCGAGCTCCGCCTTTCGGGCCAGTTCAGCATTCGCTTTTGGCCATTTGGCGCCCTGGCTAAGCTTCTGAATAAGGCCGCCCGTGTGACCCAAACGCTCCCATATCTCTTCCGCTATGTGTGGACTAAAAGGTGCGAGCATCAGAGTTAGCGATTCCAGAGCCTCGCGCACGACAAAAAGGTCGGCCGCGGATGCCGTAGCCGGCTGCGCGTCAAAATCACTCAGCTCATTGAACAGTTCCATCAATGCAGCCACGCTCGTGTTGAGGTGCAGATGCTCGAAGTCGTTGGTCACGCGCGCGATGGTCTGGTGGGTCTTCCGGCGCAAAGCCATAGCCCCCAGACTCAATTCCTCGTTGCTCGGGGCCTCCTTCCTCTGGGACGAATCCGAAAGGCGCTCGTGCCAACGCCACACCATCGAATACACTTTCCGCAGGAAGCGAACCGCTCCTTCGATCCCCGTCTCAATCCAGCGCAGTTCGTTTTCTACCGGCGCCGCGAATAAAGTGAAAAGCCGCGCTGCATCGGCGCCAAACGCCGCGATCATCTCGTCAGGGTCGACCCCGTTGCCGAGACTCTTGGACATCGCCTTCCACTCGTCCGTGCCCTCCACGAGGTTCGTTACCATACCCTGCGTGAGTAATTTCTTCACCGGCTCATCGAACGAAACCAGTCCAATATCGCGCATGAACTTCGTCCAAAAGCGCGTGTAGATCAGGTGCATCACGGCGTGTGAATCCCCACCAATGTACTGATCGACAGGGGTCCATTGGGCAGCAATTGCCGGATCAAATGGCTCCTCGGCGTTGCGTGGATCGCAATAACGAAAGAAGTACCACGAGGAATCGACAAAGGTGTCCATCGTGTCTGTCTCTCGGCGCGCCGGACGTTTGCACTTGGGACACGTTGTATTCACAAACTCCGGTACCCCGGCCAGTGGCGATTGGCCGCTGCCGGTGAACTCAGCCGTCTCCGGAAGCACGACTGGAAGATCCTCGTAAGGAACGGCCACCGCGCCGCAATGTTCACAATTTATGATCGGCACCGGCGCTCCCCAGAACCTTTGTCGGGAGACACCCCAGTCTCGCAGCCGATAGGTAACAGCCCCACCGCCGAATTTGTGCTGCTCGGCGTGTTGGGTCATCTCGCGTATCGCTATTTCTGAGAGTTTTCCGCCCCACTCGTTGCTATTGATCAGCACTCCGTAGTCCGTGAACGACTGGTGCATTTCGCCAGACTGGTCCGTGCCAGTTTTTGATACCGGCTCGGCCGCCGGCTGAACGTGAGAAACTGGAGCAATCACCTGTCGAATCGGCAGAGAATACTTCTGCGCACACTCAAAGTCGCGTTGATCATGAGCGGGCACGCTCATCACTGCTCCCGTGCCATAGTCCATCAATACGTAATTTGCCACCCAGACAGGGATGTTCTCGCCGCTGAAGGGATTGACGGCCAGCACGCCGGTATTCAGTCCTTCTTTGACTTCTTCCTCCGTCGGGTCGGCGCGCCTGGTCCGTGCGGCCACCACCTTCTCGGCAAACTTCTGGATGTCACTCTTCAACGCCGAGTGTTCCAGCAGTTCCGCGATGAGCGGATGATCTGGAGCAAGTACGATTGCGGTGGCCCCAAAAATCGTGTCGATACGCGTAGTAAAGACGCGAATCTTCTTGTCGGAGTCTTTGACTGCGAAGTCGATGTAGGCGCCTTCGCTGCGACCCACCCAATCGCGCTGACGTTTCAGAACCTTTTCGGGCCAGGTGGCTTCAATCTGTTCGATCTGTCCGACGAGTTGTTCAGCGTATTCGGTAATGCGTAGAAACCATTGTTCGAGATTGCGCTTCTCGACCGCAGCTCCGCAGCGCCAACAGACACCTCCCGACGACTGTTCATTCGACAGTACGGTGCCTTCATTGGGACACCAGTTAACCGGCGACTGCCTTTTGTAAGCCAGGCCGCGTTCAAACATTTTCAGGAAGAACCACTGATCCCACTTGTAGTAGTCTGGCCTGTGCGCGGCAATCTCGCGCGACCAGTCGTAGCTGAGGCCAAGGCGCTTGAGCTGGCCGCGCATGTGGACGATGTTCTCCTCGGTCCAGGCACGCGGATTTACTCCGCGTTTGATCGCGGCCTGTTCGGCCGGCTGACCAAAGCTGTCCCAGCCGATCGGATGCAGCACGTTGAAGCCTTGCAGACGCTTGTACCAGGCAAGGGCGTCGCCGATTGAGTAGTTGCGCACATGGCCCATGTGCAGGAAGCCCGAGGGGTAAGGCAGCATTTCCAGACTGTAGAACTTCGGCCGCGGGTCGTCGTTACTGACTTCAAACACCCGTCCCTCATCCCATCGCTGCTGCCATTTCTTTTCGATTACTTCCGGAAAATACTTTTCATCCATCGCTGTTGTCCCCGCGGCAAACTAACTGAATCATTGAATTGAACGAGCGCACAAGAGTTCGCTTTGAGCATTGGTGCGTGCCAATCAACCCGTCCCCGGTCTGCTGCTATTTGGTTGTAAGGATTCGCCGCTCCGACAAAACTGCGCTAGAACGCGCGGCGCGGAAGCGGCACCGGTAGGAGGAGTTTGGTAAGTGGTCTGAATCTGGTCATGGCCGATGATCGTCAAAATCTTCTTGAGTCAAAACCATATTAGCGCGGCAAGTCTGCATTGTCGAACCTTAACATGCATCAGCGGCGCTCAACGCTCTCCGGCTCTTCTTCGGAGGTCTCTTCGACTAACTCGGAGGCTTCAGTCTCTTTGCCGGTTTCCTGTTCTTGCGTACTCTCGAATTCGACGTCTTCAAAAGGGGCATCGAATCCTTCCGGGAGGTCTACATCAATATCCATCTCGCAGTCTTTGGGCCAAAGCAGCGAAGCGACAACAGAGCTGAGCAACACGACAGCCACGAAGATGAGCGAGAACTTTATCGGAATATGAACGTTCACAACGACAATCAGCATCTTAACGCCGATAAAGGTGAGCACGATCGCCAGTCCCATCTTGAGGTATTGGAACTTCTCCACTACTCCCGCCAGCAGGAAGTACATTGATCGCAGGCCGAGAATGGCAAAAACGTTTGAGGTGTAGACGATGAACGTGTTGGTGGTGATGGCAAAGATTGCCGGAATTGAATCCACGGCGAAGACAAGATCGGTCACCTCAAGGATCACCAGGACCAGTAACAACAGCGTTCCCGTTAATCTGCCGTTCACTCGCGTGAAAAACTTCTGCTCTTCGTAGTGGCGGGTGATCGGGATGAACCGAGTCACGAATTTCACAAGGGGATTATCTTCAGGCTGGATGTCGAGTTCTTCCTGCTTGAACATCCTAATTCCCGTGTAAACCAGGAACGCGCCGAAGATATAAATAATCCAGTGGAAGCGGTTGATCAGCGCGGCTCCGATGAAGATCATCGTCAGGCGCATTACCAGCGCACCCATCACGCCCCAGAAGAGCACCCGGTGCTGATATTTGGAGGGCACCTTGAAATAGGAAAAGATAAGGAGAAAGACGAAGAGGTTATCTACCGAGAGGGATAGCTCAATGAGGTAGCCTGTTAGAAACTCAAAGCCGCGGGTGGAGCCCTGATAATAGAAAACCAGCCCGGCAAAGATCATGGCCAGGGTGACCCAGACGGCGCTCCAGGTCGCCGCTTCGCGGTATTTTATTGTGTGGGCTTTACGATTTAGGAGTCCGAGGTCCAGACTCAGCATGAGCAGTATAAATGCGGAGAAGCCGACCCATAACCATGTTGAGCTGCCGATCGGGTTCATTGAGGTCAGTAAAATAGCATTGTCGGGGCTCAGGTGTCAGGTGTCGGGGCGTGGCATAGACTTCAGTCTGTGATTTCAGTCCACGCCAGTTCAACCAAGGCTGTTCCAACTCATCCGGCAACACAGACTGAAGTCTATGACACCCGGCACCCTTTCCCACGTTGCAGAGCCGCGCCCGCTCCTTTACAATCCGCCATTTGCTGGAAAGGTATAAATTATGCTCAAACAATTCGCCCGCCTTGAACGGACACGCAGCATCATTATCGTCGCCTTTGCCGTGATCATGGCCGTCAGTTTAATAGTGTTCTATGGGCCTGGACGCTCTGCTCCAGCGCTGGACCCTATCAGAAACACCCAAGTGCTCGCCAAAGTTGGCGGTGATGAAATTACTGTTGCGGATCTCGCCCGCCTTCGAGAGAACTATCAGCAATGGCTGGGCGGCCAGATGAGCCTGGCCCAACTCGGAGGTAATAAACGCTTCCTCGATGGCCTGATTCGAGATCGCGTGATTGCTCAGGAAGCTGCGCGACTTGAACTGTCGGCCAGCGACGCGGAAGTTGCGGAGAGAATTCGCAAGCAGTTTACCGATGCCTCGGGTCAGTTCGTGGGCTTGGATCGATACAAGGAATCCATAGCGGCCCGCTACGGCGACGTGGAAACTTACGAGAGAAATGTTCGCGACGCGATTGCTCAGGAAAAGCTCAAAGCATTTATTACCTCGAGTGTGAGCGTCTCTGATGATGAGGTCCAGGAAAACTACCAGCGCGAGACAACCACAATAAGTTTGTCATATGCAGTCTTGTCTCCAGAAAAACTGGCAGAGAAGATTCAAGTGTCAGACGATGAGCTGCGAAATCATTACGAGCAGAAGAAGACCGACTACCGCATTCTTGAGCCCCAGAAGAAAGTCCGTTACATTTTCATCAACACCGAGAAAGCCGGTTCGAAAATCCAGGTTACCGATAAGGAACTGCGCGAGGAATTTGACCGACTGCCGGCAGAGAACAAGCAGGCAGGAGTAAAGGTCCAGCAGATTCTGCTAAAAGTTGCGCGCAAGGATCTGGATCCGCAGGTAGAAGAAAAAGCCAAAGAGCTAATCAAGAAAGCGATGGCAACGTCCGGCAAGTCAACTAAAGAGACATTCGCCGAGCTGGCTAAAGGCAACTCCGAAGATCCGGCCACCGCAAAAAACGGCGGTTTTCTGCCCCGAGTGGTTAAGAAGAATCCGAATAAACCCGACGCTCTGTATGATCGCGCCGTTGATATGCAGCCGGGCGACGTCTCGGACATACCCATACGTTATGCAGGCAACTGGTACATCCTACGTCGCGACGACTCCGTGCAACAGACCTTCGAAGAAGCCAGGCCGACCCTGTTGGTCTCGTCGCGTAACCGTCGAGCTTACACGGTGGCGGCGAAGCTCGCGGAGCGGGCACAGGCGCGCTTGAAGGAAACCAAAGACCCAAAGAAGGTCGCGCAGGAATTGGCCTCCGAAGCCAACATGAGTCCTGCTGAGATGGTCAAAGAGACGCCCTTTATCAAGCCGGGAGACGACGTTCCGGGGATTGGAAGCAACCAACAGTTTGAGGAAGCGATTGCACCTTTGAACAATCCCAACGACGTCGGTGAACGGACAGGCGTGAAAGACGGCTTCGCAATTCCGATGTTCGTTGAAAAGAGAGAGCCGCGCATTCAGGATCTGGATGAGATTAAGGACCGAATTACACAGGAACTAAAACTCCAAAGGGCGAAAGAGCAGTTGGAACAAAACGCCAAAGACGTACTGTCGACGGTAAAAACTGTCGCCGATATCAAAGCGGCGGCCGATAAGGCGGGTTTTGAAGTAGGAACTGAAGATGATTGGAAGGTCGGGAGCGTGATCGGCAAGGCCGGAACCAGTCCAGCGCTGGACGAAGTAGCTTACGCATTGAAGGCTGGGGAGATAACTAAGACTCCGATCAAAGTCGGAGACAACTGGGTAATCCTGGGAGCCACCAACCGGGTTGACGCGGACCTCGCAGCATTTGCTTCACGACGATCGCAGCTGACCCAATCACTGCTCACTGAGCGCCAAACCCAACTGTGGGACGACTACGTCACAAGGGTCCAAGAGGAGATGAAGCGAGCGGGAAAGATAAAAATCTACAAGGACGTACTTGCCGCCATGGAAGAGGACGAGCCTGCTGCCGCGCCACCTCAGTCACAATTTCCGTTTCCCGTAAAGTAACCGAAGGGTGAAGTACTGAAAATCAGATGGGGCCGGTCACTCTCGGAAGTGATCGGCCCCAAAATGTTCTAGCTCTTAAGTCGATCTGGGATCTGAAATCTCAGATCTTAGATCCGAAATGTCTGAAATCTCAAACTCGTTACTGCCCACTCACCAATGGAGCAACATCTGACTGAGCGACTGCGGTGCGGATCTGAAGTTCATTTCCTTGAGTAGTGATCTTTAGATTTCCCAATGCGCTCCTGGCCAACACCCCTCTGATACCGGACAGTCGGTTTGTAAAGAGCGCTCCAAACTGCTTCAAGCCTTCAACGGTGTCCCCGAGGCTGCGTGCTGACACGGCATCGACCGTGCGCGCGGCAACCAACAACTCCAGATCCTTGTCAGTCATGACTAGTGAACCGTAAGACTGCCGCACGGTAGATAGATCCTTAGCGATGGCTTCGTTACCGATGCGAAGATTCTGTAGCAGCTCCGGGGAAACGTTCACTCCGAAGCCTACGATGGCGTTTGGATCCTGCGTAGCCAGGGCAATCAACTCTGCGTTGGCGCGCGTCTTTTCTTTGCCGGCTGCGACCGTATTTCGAACGCTATCCACAGCGCCCAGCGCCAGCGTGTTCGCATCCAGAGGGGTCACCGCTAGCTCCCGGATCTGCAAGTCCAGCAAGCCCAGGAGTTTTATCTGCTGGTCCAGAGTAAAGATATGAATGGTCTTGCCGAGATATTTTTCTTCGCGGTATTTGCCGTTGGCCGCCGCTTTTCCGGCAGCAACGATGGCACTCGTATTGAAGACGCCCCGGGCCACCGCCACGGTTTCGATCTTGGTAATACCCGGAGAGGGATAGCGATACTGCATGCCCAGGGCAAGTTCATCGAAAGAACGCGGATCCAAACTCGTGCGAGTCTTAAATTGTTCGATCTGGGAATCAATCTCTGCCAGCTTGGCTGAGTTGCCCGCCAGGAGTTTTGGCAGAGCTTCCGAGAGCACCCGCTTTATGTTGACCTGAGCCACAGCGTCCGATTTTGGAAGCTTGGCCAAGAGGCCTTGACGCGTCGTTGCGGCAACACCGCGCCTGGTTTGCGCGCTAACCACACTCGAGAATCCCGCCAGCAATAAGCTAAGGATAAACACACCGCTAAGAGTTCTTATTTTCACGTTAGTAAGCCTTTCTTGAAACCGGACGATAGGCCGGCACTCGGACAAAAATATGTACCAGGGGATCTTCTCGGATCGCGTCACACCGATTCGATGTGCGCCTTTCCGATGCCTTGAGCATACGATGAGGTTGGCTTATTTATCCTGTTGTTTGGAAGTCCCCGGCTTTCCCCGCTTTCGTATCAGGTCAAATATCTGCTGCGCTTCGACCTTTTTATAATCAGATGGCCAGGAAAACAGACGCTCGTCCACCTCAAGGTTTACGTCCTTAAGTTCCATCGTTACCTTCGAGGAATAGCCACTGGACCTTGAAATCGCCTCCGATCTGACTGGTATGCCGAGAGTTTCATCAACCCAGATCAACGTCTCATTCTGAGAGTCAGCTCCGGTAACCACGACGACGCGGTATTTGGTCGTCACGCCGCCAGCAAGCGTTTCGGTGCCCAACTTCTCGTACGTGGCCGGCACGTGTGACTCATTCAAGAGCTGGTCTGGCGAAAGGCCTGGGGAGTCGTTTGAGGAGTGGTCAAGTCGACTACCGGGATCAGTCTCGTCAGATGCTGTACTGAGGTCCGCATAGAGCATGTTGGCAGGCAAAACAATGAAACGACCTGCAGGGATTTCCAAATAGACAATCTGCCCATTCGCTCCCGCGGAGTATTCTTCGCGTCGCTTCTCACCATCGCGAGCGATTAAGACCTGAGTGCTTTGCGAGGATGACAAATTTTCGGTGTTCCCTGTTTCGATGACGCTCGTGATGCGGATCGCCCGGTAGTGATCAGGTTCTTTTGTTGAAAACGGCGGTGTTGTAAACGTGGTTTTGTGAGTATCTGCGGAACCAGTATTGGAAGTCGACGGTCCTTGCGAGGCTCTGCATGCCGGCAGGATGAACCAGCATACGCAGACGAACAGCCCAATCAAGAAACGCGAACGAGAGTCTAGAAGTCGCTGGGCGCCGGCAGCGTATTGCCGGCGGCACCTCTGCGATTCAAAGATTAGGTTGGAATTGCTCACACGCGTTCCACGAGCAGGGCTAGTCCCATACCGCCGCTGACGCAGAGAGTCGCGAGCCCGTGTTTTGCGCCGCGTTTTTTCATCTCGTGGAGCAGAGTGGTGGTAATACGCACGCCAGTGCAGCCGATTGGATGGCCCAGCGCTATAGCGCCCCCGTTCACATTTAGTCTTTCCGGGTCGAAATGAAGATCGCGATCGCAGGCGATCACTTGAGCAGCGAAAGCCTCATTCAGCTCGATCAAATCGATATCAGCAAGTCGGAGCTTCTGCCGCTCCAACAATGCGCTCACGGCCGGGACAGGACCAATCCCCATGATTTCCGGAGCCACACCAACAACTTCATAATCAACGACGCGGGCCTGCGGTTCGGCGCCCGACAGTTTCAAATCTTCTTCGCCAATTACGACCAGGGCCGCCGCTCCGTCGGTAATTCCGGAGGAGTTTCCCGCCGTGACCGTTCCGCTCTTTGAAAAGACCGGCGCCAGTTTACCGAGGTCCTGCATGGTTGTGCCGGCGCGGTAATGTTCGTCGCGTTCAAAGATAATCGTTTCACCCTTGCGGCCGTTAATTTCAAGTGGCGCGATCTCATCCTGGAAACGTCCATTTTCAGTGGCCGCCTGGGCCCTTTGTTGTGAGCGCAAAGCGTATTGGTCCTGTTCCTCGCGCGAGATTTCGTAACTGCGAGCGAGATTCTCCGCCGTCTCGCCCATTACCAGGCCCGAAAGGGGATCGTTAAAGCCGTCCCGATACATTCCATCCACCAGTTGAGTGTTTCCCATGCGCATGCCCCAGCGCGCACCCTCGGCAAAGTAAGGCACGCGAGACATGCTCTCTGTGCCGCCTGCTAGCACTATGCCTGCACGACCCAGCATAATCTCCTGAGTGGCAAGGATGATTGCTTTTAGGCCAGACCCACATGCTTGATTGACCGTGAATGCCGGCGATGTCTCCGGCACCCCCGCCCGGTATGTGATGTGGCGGGCGACGTTTGGCCCGCCTCCAGCCTGACGCGCACAACCCCAAATTGATTGTTGCACCTGGTCGGGCGTGATTCGAGCACGTTGAAGACTCTCTTTGGCTGCGGCTACACCCAGGTCGGCGGCGGTCCAGGAAGAGAGCGTGCCTCCAAATCGACCGATTGGCGTACGCACTGATCCGGCGAGGTAAACACTCTTCATTGTTAGCTTGACTACTTTTATTTGGTCGGAATTTAGTTGACCGGAAATGGTAGCACACGGTAGAAGTAACGACGAAAGCGGGCAAAGCGGCAGGTAGTTTAGAGTTCGACCTTTAGGTTGCTGCTCGCAAAAGACACAAGCTAAAGCTCGAACTCTAAACTGACCAGTGCTCTCTAACCGTTTTTGAACACCGATGTTTCACTCTTTTGACTCGGCCTCACCTCGAGTTGATTTCCATGTTCGAGCGCCTCACAAATTCACTTTTGGAATCCACACGACAACACATTGCAGAACTATTTGATGCTCACGCCGAGTGGTTCTACACACTCAGCGACGGAAACACACAAGCTCTCCGCAGAAGCGAACTGGACATCAACATTGCCCAGAACCGGCTAGTCCTGTCCTGTTGGACCGACAAAGGAATTCGTTCCTGGCGAATTCGGGGATGGAATTTGACTGGTGAGAAGCTGGCGTTGCAGGCCTCCCGCCGGATGGGCGCTGAGCGCCCGGTAATCGAGCTGATTCCGCGAGCATCGGCAAGTGCCATCGCCGCCACAGTCAGGGCAGCTCGGCAATTCCGCTGCAATCAACTGGCGCAACTCGCATCGGATCTGCAACCGGGAGCGAAGATCGAGCGGGCATCGTTGAGCCCGGGAATGCGACGCGGGCAACCCGGACGCTACGCACGAATTCTACTCCGACTCAAACACCATAGAATCGCCGTGACCGGCTCTGTAGCTGCAAGCAAGCCGAGCGAGGTCGATGAGTTTCTCTCCTCTGCCCTGCTCTGGTTCGGGCGCACCAGCGAGCGAGCGCGGTCTCCTTACGTGCAGCAACTCTGTCTGCTGGTGGAAAGCGACCTGGTGAAGCCCTTGACCGTACGCATAGCCATGCTGCGAGCTAGTCTGCGAAGCGCAATCGCAGTTTATGAACTCGACCAGGGGTGGACGGAGCTGTCCCCGGTGGTTTGTCCCGCGCTGGAAGAACTATGGAAGAAGCGCCTGGCACGGTTCAGGCCTGTCACTCCGCCGGCAACCACCGAGTCGGCGCAGGCGATTATTGCTGAGGCGCCAGACGCGATTGATGTAGTGCAGGCGCGCCATGGCGAGACGCTTCGCTATTTTGGACTTCCCTTCGCCCGTGTGCGTCGCCTGATCGACTCCGAGCTCGTCTGGTTTGGAATCGAAGGGTCGCGACGACGTCTCCTGGATGAGAAGAGTGAACACGATTGGGCAGTGTTACTGGGCGACTTGCACAGGCATAGGTCAGCCTTAGCTTCAGATCACCGGCACGCTCTTTACCGAACCGCAGGCGAGGCATGGCTTGAGTCGTTGCTGCGTCGCGACATCTCGAAACTCGATCCGGGATTGATAATAGCGCCACTGCATGCCCAGTTTCGGACGGCAAGAGGCGGGCGCCTCGGAGTTCGGCCGATTGATCTGCTGGCGCTTAGGCGTGACGGACGTCTGGTCGTGATTGAATTAAAGGTCTCTGAAGATCGTGAGCACGTGCTACAGGGCGCAGATTACTGGCAACGCGTTGAGGCGCATCGTCGTCGTGGACACATCTGGCGGGCCAGACTCTTTGGTGAGCGGCGTATTAGTGGCGAGTCGCCGCTGGTCTATCTCGTCGCGCCGACGCTGAGAGTCCATCCCTCTTTTCAAACCCTGGCCCGTATGATTGCCCCAAACCTAGAAATGTACCGCTTCGACATAAACGAAGACTGGCGCTCGGGAGTACGCGTGATGCGCCGAATGCGAGTGAACTGAGACAGTTGATTCGTTGAAACCATGGCGGAGTGTTTGCGGGTTAACATATAGACTTTTTGTGCTGGTCGGTGCGGCTATGCCGCCTCCCTTGCGGAAAGGCTATGCCTTTCCGGTACGCTACACAAAACTTGAGGCTACGCCTCCGTGTTCAGAGGCACAGCCTCAAAGTTTAAGAATGACGCGCGGAAAGCCACAGGCTTTCCGCAAGGGAGGCGGCGCAGCCGCAGCCAGCACGCTTACCTAACGAAAATGTCGTCAGCTTCCTTTTGTACCGCTGGAGACAAACTTCCCGTTTGACCCATGGTGCTGTTGATGGCTTGCTCTGAGGACATAATCCCGGAGCAGCGCATCCTGAACTCGTCAGCATTGCTAGCGTTGTGCAAAGCCTCTTCAATCGAGATCAGACCCGACTGAAAGAGGTGAAACAGTGACTGATCAAAAGTCTGCATACCATACTGAGAGGTTCCCGCGGCAATCGCTTCGCGAATGAGATAAGTCTTTTCTTCATTCACGATGTAGTCGCGAATCAGACCGGTCGACACCAGGACTTCAATCGCCGGCACCCGGCCAGCACCTTTCGCAGCCCGAACCAGACGCATCGAAATCACGCCCTTGAGAATGCCGGCCAACTGAAGACGCACCGACTTCTGTTGATGCGCGGGGAATGACGAAACGATGCGCGTGATGGTTTCAGTGGCATCAAGCGTGTGGAGCGTAGACAGCACCAGGTGGCCTGTCTCGGCTGCGGTTAGTGCGGTCTCAATGGTTTCAGAGTCCCGCATCTCTCCCACCAGTATCACGTCGGGATCCTGGCGCAAGGCCCCTCGCAAGGCTTCAGCGAATGAACGCGTGTCTACGTCAACCTCTCGCTGCGTAACGAACGACTGTTTATCCCGATGCAAGAACTCGATTGGATCTTCGATGGTTACAATATGACCGCTCCGAGTCGCATTTATCCGGTCAATCATTGCGGCCAGCGTTGTCGATTTCCCGGAACCGGTTGACCCGGTTACCAGGATTAGCCCGCGTCGTTCCGTGGCGATCTTATCAATCACTGGAGGGAGGCCTAGTTCGCTCGTGCTCCTCGTGCCATCCGGGATAACGCGCAGCACCACGCTCACCGTGCCACGTTGCTGAAAGATGTTGGCGCGAAATCTTCCGACACCATTGAGGCCATAGCCGATGTCCACTTCCGAGACGTCCTTGAAACGTTGCTTCTGACGGCTCGTCATCATGGTGAAAGCCATATCCAAAGTGTCTTCGGGCTTCATGCGCGGGGCATCGCCAACGGGATGCAACTCACCGCCAATGCGCATCATTGGGAAGGCCCCCACTTTGAGGTGGAGGTCAGAGGCACCCTGGCTGGTGGCGGTTCTCAACAAATCATCAATTTTTACAGGCATGGCTGGACTAGTACCTTTCGGGCTTATTCAGAGGATTTTGGGCTAAGACAGGAGCTTTCTGGGAGTTTCAGTCTTAGACAGGATGTAAAGCGTGGATTGCTTCAGCGGGGAGTCCCTCAAGCTAAGGTGCCCGAAGGAACACTCGCAGATAATAGCCCGCGACGGCGAGAAAGGTCAACGATAACGTTCGAGGAACCCGGAAGAGGCGGAGCCCGGACGACAAAATACGCATGTCCGCAAGATAGTGGCTGTGTGCAAGCCCACGAAGTACTTACAGTAAATTGCAGGTGAGGAAGGCGGACCCTGTCCCCGCTCTTACGATGAGTGACATGCAAGCTTGAGGCGGGGACAGCCAATAGAGGCGGCCTGTCAAGAAAAAACACTTCAGGCTTTG
>JAMQPH010000284.1 GCA_023717605.1 Pyrinomonadaceae bacterium | reverse complement strand
CAAGGACTACCGCGAGCTCAAGGGCAAGCCCATGGGCATCACTCGCTACGGTTCGTCGACGGATATGCTCCTCCGCCTGTCGCTGGAAAAATGGGGATTCAAGCCCGAGGTTGACGTGCCGATTCTGCAAATGGGCGGGGTGCCTCCAATCTTGGCCGGGATGGAGTCGCGGAAAATTGTCGGGGGCCCGCTGTCCTTGCCCACGCTGGCGCGGGCGAAGCAGGAAGGCTATCGCGAGCTGGCGGACGTTGCGGATCTGGTCCCTGATTACCAGGTCGCCGGGGTTGTGACCCGGCGCGCGTTCATCAGACAAAACCCCGAAGTGGTGCGAGGCTTCGTCAAGGCGACCGCGGAAGCGATGGCGTTATTCAAGAACGATCCCGAGTCCGTAAGGAAGGTCATGAAAGATCGCCTCAAGATCGACGACCCGATGGTGATCGAGGAGACGCAGAAGGACTATCCACGCTATATGCCCAAGGTTCCGTACCCGAGCCGGGCCGGCATCGCGGTAATCAAAGCGTTTTTGGATAAGAACGAGCCCGCCGTGCGATCGCTGTCCATCGACGATCAGATCGACAATCAATGGGTACGGGAACTCGAACAGAGCGGTTTCTTTAACAGCCTTTATTACGCCAAGTGACTGGCGATGAAGTGGACTGGCGGAAGCGGATCAAACGCCGACTCATGACATTTGACCTACCTCGCTTGCGACAAATGCGACATTCATGCGCAGGATCTCAACCGCCAGATCGGATTTGACGTGAGCGATGGTGTCATTGGCCGAGTGGATGCGGCTGTTGGCATTATCCGCGCCCTCGATTGTGAGCACAGCGGGAATTCCCTTGTTGATGAACGGAACATGATCGCTGGCGAATGGATTGAGGGATGTTTCGACGGTAAGGTTGGTGTAGGTGGCTGCAGCCTCCTTAAGACCGTTGATGACCCTTTGCGACAGAGTTGCGCCTTCCAATAACACGCTCCGAGTAGAGGTATTCAAAGATGCAATCATGTCCATGTTGACGACGGCTTGAATTCTTGCTCGCTCGGAAGCAGAGAGTTTAGCAACATAGTGCTTGCTACCGAATAGACCTTCCTCTTCTCCGCCAAAGAGAATGAAACGCAAGTCATGCTTGCTAGGATGGTCCCGAAAGACGCGCGCTATCTCCAGTAGACCGGCGCTTCCGCTTCCGTTGTCGTCGGCGCCGGGCGCGCTGGCCGCTGGTCCGCCCTGTAAGTTGATGGAGTCCAGGTGAGCCGTAACCAGCACGACTTTGCGCGCACCGGCAGCGCCACCTCTTTTGTCGACGATGACATTTCGGCTCGCGCCGCCGTTGACGGTGATGTTCTGAAACTTGGTGCTGTAACCCAATCCCGTCAGTTGATTGCGCGCCTCGGCGGCAGCGCTGGCATAGTGGACGCTGGTCGAAAAGCGGGTCGGGAATGAAACCAGACGGGTAAGATCCGCTTGAAAGGTCGGGCGGGATATTTTATCAACCAGGTTCTGGATCGAAGCGATCGGCGCAGTCCGCGCGGCGGCACGCGCCTGCACATCGAAAACAACCTTGTTTTTACCGAGAGGCAGCACCCCGTAACAGGTAGGGCTTTTCCGTCCCAGCCGGCGCGCTCGAGCAGGATCGAGCTCAACCAGCAGAAAGCGCCCGCGATCGAGGATGACAGGGACCTCAGGGTGTTCCTGCTGAAAGAGCCGCCCGTTCTGCACTACTATGTGCATGCGCTCCTTCTTCACGGTTGAGACGCGTTCTCGTTTTTGAAGGTGACCCTTTCTTGCGCGATCTGCGAGTCCTTTCCATTGCGCCTCTTCGCCGTAAAGCAGCACATCGTTTCCAAACCGCACCCATGAGGCGCCGGGCGGTAGAGTCAGGTCGAAACGTCCGCCGCGCACGTTTGGTGGAACCTCGTACTTGGCTAGCTTCATCTTATAACCCTCCGGACGGCTGCGAGAGTCTTGGGAGCATCGGGCAGCAGCACATCGTGCTCTCGATCCTCAAGCGTATCGCCTAGGTCGAACAAACCATTTTCATCGCATCTGCCGTGGCCTAGGCAGTGAAGCTTTCGACAACTCCGGCCAGCGTGGTAGAGGACGAAGGAGGCGAAACCGCGCCCCTGCCCATGCCGCGCTTGGCGAATCCCGCCCGCACTTCCGGTTCGTCCTCTGGGTGCAGCGAAGTTACCGCCGTAATGATCCCGTCCCGCGCTTGAGTGTATGTTGGGCGCAAAGGGGTGACCTTCAACCCGCCGACAACGTAAGCGAGCATGCGCTTTTCGGCTTCGCTATGTCCATGCTTGGCGACGAGTTTGACGAATACTTCCCAAAGGACCGCGCACCATACTTCACCCGCGTTGTGTACCTCGTTGTTGGGACCACCGGCGATTGGATTGCTTGTCGGACCTACTGGAAGCACTACGTTGTTAGCGATATGTTTGAATGTCAGCGGATTCTTCGCCATGTCCGCCGAATAGGGGTATCGCCGGATCGAGAAGTAATAATTCTCTTTGAAGTTCGACATCAGATCGGTCCAACCGCCTACGGCAAACGTGCCGGTCGCAAAGTTATCGGTGCTCTGAGAGGTCATGCAAATGGCAAAGAAATCTCCCCACCCTTCCCCCATGGCCCCTCCCTGTACGTTGGTCAGGCCGTTGGAATTGCCGACGAGTCGGTTGGTGATATAGTGCCCCATTTCGTGGAAGGTAATCAGCGCTTCAAAGTTGCTTGTTCGGCTGGGCTTCGAAGGGGTCGGCCCCAAGAATTCATACATTTGCATGCGCGGGCTGGCGCCATCGGCCGGGGTGGCCATGTTCGCGTTGTCAGTGCCGCTGAAGTCGTTTCCTTCAGCAAGAACAGGATCGCCGCCGACCCCTCCCAACCCAAAGTTATCCTGCTGACCGTTCCCTGAGGCCTCATCGAAGCCGGCCTCGTACCATCGGTCGTGAAGCCAATTGACGTGAAAGAACATACCAACAATACTGGCCTGAAGGTTCTTTGCCGTGCTTGCTGGTTTGCTGTGGTCATAAACGTGATCGAAGACTCGAGGGCTTGTGACCTTTCCGACAGCATCGCCGGTCCCGAATCCATCGGGAGACTTCAGGTCGGCATAGGCAAAACAGTTGTTACCTTTGGTTGTCTTTGCGTTTGGGGGAAGCCAGGGTTTGCCCGGGAGTAGGCTTTCGATCGCGACAAGCTTTTGTGCAACCGCCTGCGCCTGGAATCCGTTTGGCATGCCGGTCGGGTGTGGAGAGCCAGGCGCAGGGCCGTCCTCTGGCTGGAAAATACCATTGCCCGTGTTGTGCACGCGGTACTTGAACGCTACTGCCTGAGTCAGCTTCCTGCGGTAGAGCAGGTCTGGCGTATCAATAGCGTCCATAACATAGCTGAACGTTGGGAAACCTTTGATCCAGAGCTCCATATAATAACCGGGGACGAAATGTCCTTCCCCTAGCGGAAACATCACGTCTTTAAGCCGAACCGGACGTTCGAAGTTCGGGCGGGTATCGCTACGTTTCGGTTTGAAGCCATAAAAGCGGTATGGCTCGCTACCCTTGGGACCTTTGACCTTGGTGAAGTCGGAACTCACATAGGTGATGTGCGTGAGATCGGTTGCCGCGTTTGCGATCGCTTCTTCCTCAGCAGTTTTGCTTTCCGCCATAGCTCTTTTTCTCGAAGGCTCCGCGGCAGCCTGTGGAAAAAATTGTCCAGCGATCGAAATAACCTCGTTGTTTGGACCCAGGGAGGCGGTCACGTCTGAGTTAAACACTTCCTTACCTTCGACGCGCTGAATGAGGTTGACAGTAGGTAGGCCTCTTGGACTTGTCGATACTACTTTGACCGTTGCTATGTCCTCTGGTGTAAGGTGCCAAAGGTCGCCCCGATCCTGAATAAACTGGGTGATCGCTTCCTCGGGCGACGTAGCTGCCCGCGCGGCTAATCGCGCGGTTGGGTGCCGACTGACAATGCGATTCGGAAGCTGTGTCGCCTGATCGTAATCAACTTCGAGGTCTGGAACCTCTGCTGCCAATCGGGTATGTCCAGAGGATCTCGTCTGAGGTGATACTGTGGGAACTATACCACGGGCGGCCCGAAAGCCTCTGTCATACAGCGCATGGAAGTCTTCCGGTAATGTGGACTGGATCGCCGCTCGGGTAGTGGGGCGTCCTGACCCTCGAGGCACTTCGAATCCCTGGCTGATGGCTTGGCTGAGTTTGGTTGTTTTAGCTGCCCTTTTCCTGGTTTTCCCGGCTGGCCTCTTACTCGTACTTCTCTTTCGTCTTGCCATGTTATCTCCTCCTGTGAAGGTCGTTGATTAGAGTACCCTACAGCGTTGGTCGACAACCGCGTATTATGAACGATCGTAAGTTGCTTCTTGGCCAAGCAAGGTTGAAGCACGTGATTCTTCCAAATGACACCAGGCGGTCTTGCTAAGAGTACGAAACGAAACACGAGCTCGAGCTGACTCGGATCAGGATTCCGGCTGCGAGCGTATTCGATACAAGGATACGATGTCAAATTCCGGAGTTGCCCCTTAGACATCGCTCCCAAGCTGTGGAAAAAAGTTCCAGCGAGAAGGCTAAGATTTGAGGATACCTCGCCGTTCAAAAACGTCGCGAATTACGGCTTCGCTCGCGCCACCGTTCAAGTTCTTGTCTGCAATGATCAGCGCATTGGCTGCGTCGGCGAAGGAGTTAGTTCCCGATCGGCGCGAATAGGTCGCTGATCTTGGGACGGTACGGAATATAACCTTGCTCGTGGGCGTACTGGACGAATTTCTCGAGCACAATTTGATTTTCCGGCGTCAACCCATGGGCCCAGGGATTCTTGCCAAAAATTTGTTCCTCTTC
>JAMQPH010000037.1 GCA_023717605.1 Pyrinomonadaceae bacterium | reverse complement strand
GGAAGCGGGTGAGAATTCCGATGATGCCGAAAGGCGTTGAGCACATAGAAATTAAATTTTAGGCGCGAATGTGGCTAGCGGTGAGAATTCCGATGATGCCGAAAGGCGTTGAGCACTAACGTGCTGAACGCCTTTCGGCATTCATCGTCAACAAGGGGGCATTCCTTGGCGCGCATCCTCACCCTTCATCGGTACCCTGAGATGTCGGCCACTGAAGTCAGACTACCTGTAAAAGCGAGGAGTCTCGGAACTCTCATTTATGGCGAGGATCTGCTATCCGTATACTGTCTTACGGAGTAATCAGCCCGATAAGAAGGGATTCCAGGCCGAATTAGCCAGTACATTATGGTACCAAGCCTTCGCTCCCGGGGCGGTATTCAACAGAGATTTGAATTGTTCACCTCCTCGGAACTTCCTTGATCTTCTTCAGATTATCTCTCGCTTCCTCGTTCTTCGGATCGAGCTTTAGAGATTTTTCGTAATACCGCTTGGCCGACTTCGTGTCGCCTGCTTTCATATATGCTTCGGCCAGGCTGTCCCAAACGTTTGCGGACTTTGGAAAAGTCTTGGCATTCAGCGTGAACACGCGGATTGCGCCGGCCGTATCCTTCTTTTCCAACACTTCATAACCAAAGATATTCAGTGGTCGTTCCGAAAAGTCGTAGGCACCCTTCTCGAGATATTTCTTTTTCAAATCCTCGTAGTGAGTGAGCGCTGTGTCGACGCCTTTCATCCGATACTGTTCCCCCAATTCTTCCTCCAGGGTCATCGGTCTGGGACGCCCGCGATGGCATGTGTGACACCACATGTTTACTCGCTTATCGCCGCTGGGCTCGATCTTCTTCAGATGGTCATTGACGCTACCGAGCATCCTCAGCATTTCACGAGCCCGATTCTTGTTTGGATTCTGGTCTGAGGCAAAATCGTAAGTGCTTAGCGGTTTACCTTCTTCTCCGGTATGACAGTATGAACAACGCACACCTAGCGCTCTGGTAAATCCCCGCATCACCGGACTCAAGCGAGAGCCCGGCCATTCCTTGGGTAGAACCTGCAGATTCCTGGGTTTCTCCGGCCATGACCAACCGTCCTGTTGAGCCCATGTAGACATCGTAAGACGACCATCAGTGAAGTAATACCGCAAAACTTTTTCAATCCGCTATGAGTCATGATCTTCTCCGTTCCAGGTTGGGAATCGTTGCTGATTGCTTGAGGACGTCGTCCGCATGGTATATTACGGCCTCCCTTGAGTCATCGGTTGGCGCCGCTAAGGCGACATAATCGGCTGAAGGTGCCCCAACCAATTCAAGCTTGAAAGCAATCTTTTCTTTCAGTCTTACAACAGCAAAGTGGTTTTTAAGAGATGGATACGTATCGCAACTACATTGGCGGCAAGTGGCTTGAATCCAATTCTCAGCGGACCGTTCCGAATGTAAACCCGGCCAACACGGACGACGTTCTGGGCATTATTCGCCAGGCTACACGAGAGGAAGCGAAATGGGCCGTTGAGTCTGCCGCTGGGGCATTCCCTGGTTGGCGTGCTACTCCAGCGCCGGCGCGCGGTAAAATCGTGGCGCAGGCGGCCCGTCTAATGGAGGACCATAAAGAAGAGCTGGCACAAATCCTGACTCGCGAGGAAGGTAAGACCATCGCCGAATCGCGAGGTGAACTGCAACGCTCAATCAACGTAGCCGATTTCTGTGCCGGTGAAGCTCGCCGCATGACAGGCGAAACAATTCCATCCGAGCTGCCTTCAAACTTTGCCTACACGCTGAAGCAACCACTCGGTGTCGTAGCCTGCATCACTCCCTGGAACTTTCCGGTTGCGATTCCGGTTTGGAAGATTGCCCCGGCTTTGGTGGCCGGAAACACCGTGGTCTTCAAACCCGCTTCGCTTACCCCGGCCACCGCCGTACGTATCGTGGAGATATTTGAAAAGGCCGGAATTCCACCGGGCGTACTGAATCTGGTGCTGGGCTCCGGCTCACACGCGGGCGATGAGATCATCAATCATCCGGCGGTCAAGGCCATCTCGTTCACGGGGTCGAATGGGGTCGGCATCCGTCTTTACGAACAGGCTTCGCGTCGCGGCGCCAAGGTGCAGTGTGAGATGGGCGGGAAGAATCCGGTGGTGATCATGGAAGACGCCGACCTCGATCTGGCGGTTGAGTCAACGGCCCAGGGCGCGTTCGGATCGAGTGGACAAAGATGTACAGCGACGAGCCGGGCCGTGGTCGTCAATGAGATTGCCGATGAGTTTGTCGAGCGTCTGGCGGGCCGCGCAAAGAATATGCGGATTGGCAACGGGAGCGATGCGGCAACCGAGATGGGGCCGAGTGTTGATGAGAACCAATTCAAAACGGTGTTGAGTTATATCGATATCGGACGCGAAGATGGCGCAACACTGGTATGTGGCGGCGCCCGCGCCAGCGGTGACGGGCTCGATAAAGGGTTCTTTGTGCAGCCGACGGTGTTCGATCACGTCACACCCGACATGCGCATAGCGCGTGAAGAGATCTTTGGACCAGTACTGTCAGTGCTCAGGGTGAAAGATTTCGATGAGGCCATGCGAGTCGCGAACGATTGTGAGTATGGCCTTTCTTCTTCCATATTCTCGAACGACGCCGCGCGCATTTTTCGTTTTGTTGACGAGATAGAAACGGGAATGACGCACATCAACTCACCTACGACAGGCGGCGAGGCTCACATTCCCTTCGGTGGCACCAAGGGAACGGGCATCGGCGATCGTGAACAGGGTTCAACAGCGCTGGATTTTTACACTGAACTGAAGGTTGTGTATGTTGACTACACTGGCCGAAAGCGCGAGGGCAATCTCTACTGAGGACAACAACAGAGCGGCGTTGTTTATCTAATTGGCGAAGATCTAACTGGAGTTGTGAAACGAACTGACTCTTCCCTGGGGATCGCTAAATGCAAAACCTTACCAATGACCTCTACAGTCTGGCGCACGATGTACTAACTGAGTTGCCGTCTCTGTTCGTCATGTTGATCTGCATTGTCGTTGCTATTGTTCGTTGGAAACGTCATCCGAGAGTTTCGCTGATTGTAATACTTGCCCTAACGTTCCTTACTCTGGTGACCCTTGCTTCTGCCGCAGTTTTCATATGGGTCCCGCGGTTGTTCGTGGATCCCGGAAATTATGTCACTACGTCAGGTGTTTATGCTGTATTGAACATTATTTACAACGGCTTGTTTACCCTCGCCCTGGGTGCTTTATTGCTGGCTGTTTTCATTCAGCGCCCCTCGTCTCAAAGATCTTAAGCCATGGCGAATTGGAACAGAGCGGAAAGATGGTTGCGGCTAAAAGGCTAAGCGATCAGTTATGGACTTTTCCTACTTTCTGTTAAGTCGACTGCCAATTATCTTGTTGGCGCTGGTCGGGATTCTGCTGGCTATCGCGCGCTGGAAGCGACATTCCAAAGTCTCGCTGCTGACAATCTTCGGACTGGGACTATTCTTATTTCAATCACTGACTTTCATGTTTTTGTATAGCCTTTTGCCACAGTTGCAGGATAGAGGTTGGACGTACGCCAGCATTAACCACCTCTACACTTTTGCCCAAGTATGCCAGGACTTCTTGTTTGCAGGCGTGATTATTCTTCTGGTTGCCGCGGCCTTCAGCCAGCGCCACTCGCAAATATCAAACGACGAAACCAAGGCGGTCACGCCAATTTGACCAGCGCCACCGGGTAGTCTTGATTCAGGCCGTCTCTTACCTGCTGGCTGGCGGGGTGGTTCATTACTTGTAACGAGGAAAACTCATGAGTACCGCCGAGACCAAAACAACCAAGTCAGAAACCGTCCGCAAGCACAAGGAGTTTCTCTTTCCCGCTGTGGCCACTTACTACCAGGAGCCAATCGCGCTCGTGCGGGGTGAAGGCTTCCACGTTTGGGACGATCAAGGGAACAAATATCTTGATTGTTTTGGTGGCGTGCTAACGGTAAGCGTAGGACATGCAAACCCCAAGGTTAGCGAAGCAATCATCAATCAAGTCAAAACGCTGCAACATACCTCCACGCTGTACGCCAACCAGCCGCAGTCCGACTTGGCTGAGAAGCTTCATCAGATCACGCCCGGTCGTTTGAAGAAATCATTCTTTACTAATAGTGGAACCGAGGCTGATGATACAGCCGTCCACGCGGCAAAGACGGCAACTGGGCGTCACGAGATCGTCGTACTGCGGCACAGTTACAGCGGACGCTCGGCTACTGCGCTATCCGCGATGGGGCATTCCACCTGGCGACCTTTGCCGGCGCAAGTCGCCGGTTTCGTTCATGCGCGCGCACCTTACTGTTACCGCTGTCCCTTTAAACTCACTTATCCGGAATGTGGACTCGCCTGCGCCAACGACATCGAAGAGTTGATCATGACGACGACCACCGGTGAGATTGCTGCTTTCATGGCCGAACCGATTCTGGGTGTGGGTGGTTTCATCGTTCCACCGCCGGGATACTTCGAACGCGCCGTTGAGATAACGCGCAAGCACGGCGGGCTCTTCATCGCCGACGAAGTGCAAACCGCCTGGGGACGGACCGGAGACAAGTGGTTTGGCATCGAACATTGGGACGTCGAGCCTGACATAATTACTTCGGCGAAGGGTCTCGGCAATGGTGTGCCGCTAGGTATCACTGTTGCCACACCGGAAGTTGCAGATAAGTACCCGGGTCTGACATTCTCAACTTTCGGTGGCAATCCCGTTTCGATGGCCGCAGCCCTCGCGGTAATCCGCGTTATCGAAGAGGAAGATCTAAAGCGGAATGCTGCCGAGGTTGGTGGCTATCTGCGGCAGCGACTGGAAGAACTGAAGGAGAAATACCCGGTCATTGGCGACGTTCGCGGCATGGGCCTAATGCAAGGCGTAGAGTTGGTGAAAGATCGTCAGACGAAGGAACCGGCGCCTGAAGCCGTGGCCAGGGTTTTCGAGGAGACGAAACGCCAACGCGTGTTAATCGGCAAGGGCGGACTCTATGGAAACGTAATCCGTACCGGGCTGATGTTGAACTCTACTAAGGACAACGTGGATGAACTGATATCCGCGATGGACGCCGGTTTTGCCACTGTCAATTGAGCGTATCCGCCGCCCTGTCAGAACGGATCATTTTCCATTTGTCATTTGACATTTTTCATTCGCTCATTGGGAATTCGTAAACTTCTTGTTCATGTCCGAAGAACCACGAAATGAGATTCAGAAAATGACAATTGAGAAATGGAAAATGACAAACGGAAAATGATCCGGTCGCTACCGCTCCCCGTTCTGACAGGCGCAATCCTGAAACTCGGGAGGACCCAGGGACGTAACAACTATTCTGGTTTCGATTTCCCAACAACAAGCAAGCAACATTAGGAAAGGCCAATATGCAAATACCTACTCGACCGACACTAACCATCCGATTTCTTTTTAACCTCATTCTCGTGCTGGGCGCTGTGGTCGCGATCTTTGCAGCGCCGCTGACCACCTTCGCCCAATCAAACACTCAACCCCCGCTCATCGATCGCGAGTTGTTTTTCGGCGACCCCGAGATTTCCGGTGCACAACTTTCGCCGGACGGAAAGTTCATAGCTCTTATCAAACCCTTCAAGGGCACGCGTAACGTCTGGGTGAAACGTACCGAAGAACCATTCGACGCCGCGAAGCCCATCACGGCCGACAAGAGCCGCCCGGTGACCCAGTATTTTTGGAGTCGCGACGGAAAGTACATCCTGTTCGCTCAGGATAAGGCCGGCGACGAAAACTACAACGTCTATGCCGTAAACCCGGCCGACAGCCCGGCTACCGGTGAAGATGTCCCGGCCGCCCGGAATCTAACTGACGCGAAGGGCATTCGCGCCGCAATCTACGCCGTACCGCGCAGCGAACCTGATGCCATGTACATTGGTCTGAACGACCGCGACAAGGCCTGGCATGATTTGTACAAGGTCAAGATTTCGACTGGCGAGAGAACCTTGATGCGGCAGAATACTGAACGAATTACCGGCTGGGTGTTCGATCTAAAAGATCAACTAAAGCTCGCGACCAGGTCCGCCGAGAATGGCGACACGGAAGTTCTGCGCGTGGATGACAAGGGTTTTACGAAGGTCTACTCGTGCAATGTTTTTGAAAGCTGCGGGCCAGTCCAGTATCACAAGGATGGCCAGAGGGTTTACTTCGAGACAAACAAAGGCGCTGGAGTCGATCTGACGCGGCTCGAGCTTTTCAATCCGACGACGGGCAAGGAGGAGGTTGTTGAGTCTGATCCGCTAAACCGCGTCGACTTCGGCAACGCTGCCTTCTCTGAAGTGAGCGACGAACTCATCTTCACCTCGTATAACGACGATCGACAACGCGTCTATTGGAAAGATAAGACCTTTGAGGCTGATTACAAACTGGTGCAAAAGAAGCTTCCCGGCAAAGAGCTCTCCTTCGGCAATTCCACTAAAGATGAGCGTCTCTGGTTGATTACGGCCTACAGCGATACGGAACCTGGTGAGCGCTACCTTTTTGACCGTCAAACGAAGAAGCTAACCTTGCAGTATCGTGTGCGGGAAAAGCTCCCACGCACCACGATGGCCCCAATGAAAGCTGTGCGTTACAAATCGTCGGACGGTTTGGAAATCCCCGCTTATTTGACCTTACCAAAGGGAGTCGAGCCTAAGAACATTCCTGTCATCTTGGTACCGCATGGCGGTCCCTGGGGCCGCGATTCGTGGGGCTATAACGGTTTTGCGCAGTTTCTAGCAAATCGCGGTTACGCTGTGCTGATGCCAAACTTTCGGGCTTCCACCGGCTACGGCAAAAAGTTTCTCGATGCTGGCAACAAGGAATGGGGCCAGAAAATGCAGGACGACGTGACCTGGGGCGCCAAGTATCTGATTGCCGAGGGCATAGCAGATCCTAAAAGAGTCGGAATTATGGGTGGCTCCTACGGCGGCTACGCAACCCTAGCCGGCGTCGCATTCACACCTGATGTGTACGCCGCTGGTGTCTCGATTGTAGGGCCGTCAAATCTCATTACTTTGCTTGAATCGATTCCGCCTTACTGGGAACCAATACGGAAACTCTTCTACGAACGCATGGGCGACCCCAATACCCCGGAAGGCAAGGCACAGCTGCTACGCCAATCCCCGCTGACTTCGGCAGATAAGATCAAGACGCCGCTACTCGTCGTGCAGGGGGCAAACGATCCGCGCGTGAACAAACGCGAGTCGGATCAAATTGTGATCGCCTTGCGGGATCGCGGTTTTCCGGTTGAATACATTGTCGCACCGGACGAAGGCCATGGCTTTGCTCGGCCTGTCAATAATATGGCCATGTTTGCCACAGCTGAAAAGTTTCTGGCCAAACATCTGGGTGGCCGGTATCAGGAGAGCATGACAGCCGCAGTTGGGACGCGGTTGAAGGAGATTACAGTCGATGTGAAGACTGTGACGCTACCGAAAAAGACGGAAGGAGCTGTCGCAGCCGGCGCTCCTAAACCGGCCAAAGACTTGCAGGCCGGAACGTCAAACTACAAAGCCTCCGTCGCTATTGGAGGGCAGTCGATTCCAATCACCATCAAGACTGAAATCAAAGAAGAAAACGGTGTTTGGGTCGTAACTGATACCGCGGAAACTCCGCAGGGTGACATTATCGATATTTCCAGCATCGAGAAAGGAAGCCTCCTGCTGAAGCACCGCTCCATTAAGCAGGGGCCAGTGGAAATAGAGCTAGATGTAAAAGGAAGTAAGGCGAGTGGCACGATGACAATGAACGGTCAGTCAAAACCGATCGACGTCGATATGGGTGGGACTCTCTTCGCCGACGGCGCTGGCAGTTTCGAAGTAATCGCCGCTTTACCATTGGCTGAAGGGTACAGTATCAGCTTCCGCAATTTCGATGTGCAGAAACAGAAGCCGCAGCTCAAGCTATTAAAGGTTACGGGGGTTGAAAGCGTGACGGTACCCGCCGGCACCTTCAACGCTTACAAAGTAGACATCGTGGACACCGAGAACGACGCCGACAAACAAACCATCTGGATCGCTAAAGATACGGGTCGAGTGGTTAGGATCAGCGCCGTGTTGGTGAACTTACAAGGTGCCTTGCTGACTTCAGAGTTGATGCCGTAATAGCGGTCATCAGAGAATGGCGTAATCACTGCGGCAGGGTTTACTTCCCTGCCGTTGTGACTTTTGGGCCACGCAGCGAGGAAGGGACATGATTTTCAACACTCGTGCAGGCGGGGATTTGACCCAGACAGAATACATACAGAGGCTCCAGCCTTCTAAACTCAACTCGTTTTGTTTAGACTCAACCAACTCCGTAGGAGCAGAATTTCACTCCTCCGGAGTGAAAACCGGCAGAGGCCCTTGTGCTGCATCGCAAACGCCGCTGGGCGTCAAGAAACCGGCGTCCTGTTATTGAAATCGATACCTAATAGTTGGATTCTATGAAAACCTTGATCCGCAACGGCCATATCGTCACCGCGACGGACGACTACCACGCCGACATTTTGATAGACGGAGAAGTGGTTTCCGTTATTGGCGCGAAGCTCGACATGGAAGCCGACCGGATTATCAATGCCGCGGGAAAGTTGGTCATTCCCGGCGGCATTGATCCTCATACACACATGGAACTTCCCTTCGGCGGTACCCAGGCTTCCGACGACTTTCGCACTGGAACTATCGCTGCCGCTCACGGCGGCACCACCACCATTATTGATTTCGCCGTCCAGTACAAGGGCCAATCACTGATCGAGGGCATCGACAACTGGCACGCGAAAGCGGAAGGTAAGACGGCGATCGACTATGGCTTTCACCTAATCACTACCGAACTCGAAGATAATCAGATTGAAGAATTGCACACCGCCATGGACGAAGGCGTAACTAGCTTCAAAATGTTCATGGCCTATCCGGGAGTTTTTCTGGTTGACGACGCCACCATCTTTCGCGCCATGTCCGCGGCCGGCGAGAGGGGCGGCCTAATCTGCATGCACGCGGAAAACGGCATCGTCATCAACGAAATAATCAAACGTGCGCTTCAGCAAGGCCGTACCGCACCCAAGTATCACGCCTTGACCCGTCCCACGATCGCTGAGGCCGAAGGTGTGCATCGGGCTATCGCGATTGCCGAGATGGCCGAGGCCCCGGTTTACATCGTCCATCTCTCCTGCGCAGACGCACTCAACCAGGTGCGCCAGGCTCGTGACCGCGGGATCCTGGCTTTCGCTGAAACTTGTCCACAGTATTTGTTTCTCTCGCTCGACAACTATGATGAGCCAGGATTCGACGGCGCGAAATACGTCATGACACCACCGCTGCGCGATAAGTCGAACCAGGCTGAACTGTGGAAAGGTCTGAAGATGGACGACCTGCAGGTGATCTCAACCGATCACTGTCCCTTCTGTATGAAGGAGCAGAAGGAGCTGGGACGCGATGATTTTTCCAAGATTCCTAACGGCGCTCCCGGCGTCGAAAACCGTGTGCCGTTAATCTACAACGGCGGGGTCGTCGAAAACCGCATCAGTCTCAATCGCTTTGTTGAACTCACGTCCACTGCCGCGGCCAAGATGTTTGGCTTGTTTCCAAAGAAGGGAACGATAGCAGTCGGTTCCGACGCCGACATTGTGATCTTCGATCCCGAGCAGGAACAGACGCTGAGTGTGAACACTAGTCACATGAATGTTGACTACAACACTTATGAGGGCAAGAAAATCAAGGGCGTCGTGGAAACGGTGCTCTCACGTGGCAGGGTGGTGATTGAAAACGGCGAATACAAAGGCAAGCCCGGCGACGGACAGTTTCTAAAGCGTGGCACATGCGTAGCAATGTAGCCTTCTGCGCAGCCTTCTTTATCCTGGGGAAGCTGCGATTGCTTTGAATAGTAATCCTGTAAATCTTGTTCATCCTGTCTAAGTTTGTGAGCTGGGAATGAAGTCATTTGACAGGATTAACAGAATTTACAAGATTAAGCCCTAGTGGTGAAGTTGAAGGCCAAAGCCCCGCTGTGGAGATCTGGCTCACAAACAATGAACAACTCCGAGACGATCCAGCACGTCGACGGCCGCGTTGAATTGCGCGAGGATGTGGCGCAGCAAATCAGCCGCAGCCCGCTCTACAACGACGACCTCGCGCCAGTTCCGGTCGCTAAACGCAACTGGACCACATACAACTATGCAGCGCTCTGGATCAGCATGGCGCATTGCATTCCCACCTACATGCTCTCCTCGGGTTTAATTAGCGCGGGGATGAACTGGTGGCAGGCGCTCACTACGATCCTGCTCGGTAATACCATTGTTTTGGCTCCTATCCTGTTGAACTCACATCCGGGAACCAAATACGGAATTCCCTTCCCTGTCTTCGCCCGCGCCGCTTACGGCACATATGGTTCAAACTTGCCGGCCTTAATGAGGGCAATCGTCGCTTGCGGTTGGTTTGGCATTCAAGCGTGGATTGGCGGCGAAGCACTAAACGTATTCTTCGGCGCGGTCATTCCCGGATGGAAGGGCTTACTGGGCGGCCCTATCGTCGGACACATGGTTACTGAGTGGGTTTCGTTTCTCCTTTTTTGGGCCCTCAACATTTACATCATCTATCGGGGTATGGATCTGCTCCGGAAGGTTGAAAACTGGGCAGCTCCGTTCGTATTGATCATGACCGCACTGTTGCTCGGATGGGCACTCTGGAAAGCGCAAGGGCTAGGCTACCTGCTAAATCAGCAGGGTAAATTCCAAAGTCTGAGGGAGTTTTGGCCCATCTTCATTCCGTCGTTAACGGGAATGATTGGTTTCTGGGCCACGCTATCGCTCAACATGCCCGACTTCACGCGGTTTGGTAAAAGCCAGCGCGATCAGGTGATTGGCCAGGTGGTGGCACTACCCACGACGATGACGCTCTTCGCCGCCATGGGCGTTATGATTACGTCTGCGGCAGTGGTGATTTATCCCCATATGAAGATGGAACAGCTTTGGGATCCGATGAAGCTGGTGGGGCAGTTCGGTAACGTGTGGGTGGTCGCGATTTCAATGTTCACAGTGGTAGTGGCAACACTCGCGGTTAACATCGCCGCTAATGTTGTGTCTCCGGCAAATGATTTTGCCAACGCTTTTCCGAAGTTGATCTCGTTCCGCACCGGCGGACTGATTACCGGGATCATCGGCATACTGATGCAACCATGGCGACTGCTAGCCGATCCTTCCGGTTATATTTTCGCGTGGCTGGTTGGTTATTCAGGCGGGCTCGGCTCTATCGCCGGAGTGTTGATTGTCGACTACTGGATAGTGCGAAAGAAGGAACTTAAGCTCGGCGATCTCTACCGAGCAGGCGGCGTTTACACTTACAATGGAGGTTGGAACTGGCGAGCCGTGGTAGCTACTTTGATTGGTTGCGGACTGGCCTGGATCGGACTAGTGGTGCCAACATTGAGGCCACTATATGACTATGCCTGGTTCGTAGGGTTTGGCGTCGCCGGACTAACGCACCTGGTGCTTATGAAGCTCTGGCCGCCCCAGCCGGACGAGCCGCCCCAACCGGCTGCGGCGATGGCGAAGGCGGCGTAAAGAATTGCGGATTGCGGTTGCGGATTTCGAATTTTCAGAATGTCTCTGGATCTTGGATCGCAGAATCTGACGTCTGAAGTGTCGGAGATCTAAAATCTGAAATTTCAGATCTGAGATCTGAGATCCTGTTAGAACGTAAAACCTAAAACCCCTGGAGTGGATATGCCACGAACAGTTAAATGCGGACTGATACAGTGCTCAAACGCTGCTTCGACGGATTTGCCAGTGGACGACATCAAGCGGCTCAACATTGAGAAGCACCTTGGCTTCATCGAGCAGGCCGCCGAGCAGGGCGTGCAGATTCTCTGCATGCAGGAGGTGTTCACTACGCCCTATTTCTGCGCCGAGCAGCAGACGCGTTGGTATGAAGCCGTCGAGAAGATTCCTGATGGGCCAACCGTGCGATTGATGCAGGAAGTGGCAAGAGCCCACGGCATGGTGATCATCGTACCCATTTACGAGGAGGAGATAACCGGCATCTATTACAACACAGCCGCGGTTATCGATGCCGACGGAAAATATCTGGGCAAGTATCGGAAGAACCACATTCCGCACGTCAACCCTGGCTTTTGGGAGAAGTTCTACTTCCGGCCGGGTAATCTCGGGTATCCAGCGTTTGATACGGCTTTCGCGCGCATAGGCGTTTATATCTGTTACGACCGCCATTTTCCGGAAGGCGCCCGGGCGCTCGGTCTAAGCGGAGCAGAAATTGTTTTCAACCCCTCAGCAACCGTAGCCGGTCTCTCAGAATACTTGTGGCGGCTGGAACAACCAGCACATGCGGTGGCCAATGGTTATTTTATCGGCGCCATTAATCGCGTGGGTCATGAACAGCCCTGGGACATCGGCGAGTTTTACGGGCAAAGCTATTTCTGCGATCCGCGCGGACAGTTCATCGCCGAAGCGCCTCGCGACCAGGATGCCCTGGTCGTGGCAGATTTGAATCTGGACATGATCCGAGAGGTGCGTAACACCTGGCAGTTTTTCCGCGACCGCCGACCAGACTCTTACGGAGCGTTGGTCGCCGATTAAGACAGTCCAATGTCCAACGTCCAAGGTCCAAAGTCTTTCTTAGGCAACATGAGTATTTGTACTCGGTACCGTCGCAACACAGACATTGGACTTTGGACATTGGACTTTGGACATTTGAGTTAACGATTGAAATCAGGAGTTGATCCGATGGATCTATCGATCACTGTAAACGGAATGAAATTTCCCAACCCCTTTCTGCTGGGATCGGGCCCGCCGGGAACCAACGCTCGGGTAATCGCAAAGTCGTACGACGCCGGTTGGGGCGGCGCTGTGGCCAAGACTGTGAGTCTTGAGTCTGCCAAGGTCGTCAATGTTGTGCCGCGTTATGGAAAGCTGCGCTCTAAGGTATCCGGGGAAGTAATCGGCTTTGAGAACATTGAACTGATTTCTGACCGGCCCATCGATGTTTGGCTGGACGAGTTTCGCCAGCTAAAGAAAGAATATCCTCATCACATCCTCATTGCTTCAATCATGGAAGAGTATGAGAAGGGGCGTTGGCAGGAATTGACGAGACTTGTTCAGGACACGGGAGTCGATGCCTTTGAGTTGAATTTCTCCTGCCCGCACGGAATGACGGAACGCAAGATGGGTTCAGAGATGGGCGAGCATCCGGATCTTACAGAGGAAGTTACCGGCTGGGTGACGGAGGTTTCGAAGATTCCAGTGTGGGCCAAGATGACGCCGAATATAACGAACATCAAGGAGCCATCCCACGCTGCGGTACGCGGTGGCGCGGTTGGCGTTTCCGCCATCAATACGATCCTCTCGGTAATTGGTGTCGATCTCAACACACTAAGGCCCATGCCAACCGTCGAAGGCCATACGGTTCCTGGAGGCTATTCTTCGCAAGCTGTGCGTCCTATAGCCCTGCGCATGGTAAGCCAGTTGGCACTAAGTCTGCCCAAAGAGGTTTCCATCAGCGGCATCGGGGGCATCGAGTCGTCTCACGATGCGCTTGAGTTTATGTTGCTTGGCTCCTCAACTGTTCAGCTTTGCACTGGCGTCATGCTTCACGGAGTGAAAATGATCGACGAGCTTAGGGATGGTCTGGAGAAGTTCATGACCGATAAAGGATTCGCTTCCGTGGAGGAGATCGTGGGAAAGAGTCTCACATACTTTTCAACTCACATGGATCTGGTGCAGAAGATGAAGGCCGCCAAACGCACCAAGGCCGGTGAAGCTAGTCGCGATAATGAATGGGCGCAAAAGGATATAACTGAGAAAACTGCGGAACTTACGTCGAACTAGACTCCAGTTTTTCCAGACTGGTTCAGAATAAACTCCCCATGAACAGATCCTACGTCTCGCCACGTTTACGTGCCCGGTTAACCAAAGCCCTCCTGATCGTCGGCGTGATAGTCACGACTGTTTCAATGGTAATGGGCGCGCTCGAGCTGGTATTTCCCGCTTTTTCTGACGAAGGAGAAATCGAGGACATTGGCGGATTTGTCGTTGCCCTGGCTCAGCTTGGCGTGGGCTCTCTCCAGATTTTGATCTACATCGCCACGGTGATTCTCTTTTTGATGTGGCTTTATCGTTCCTACGAGAATCTGCCCAGCTTCGGCACACCGTCTCGCAATATCACCTATTCCTCGGGATGGGCTCTGGGAAGCTTCTTCATTCCCTTCGTAAACCTGGTTGTGCCGTATCGCGCAATCAAGGAGTTGTGGCGAAACAGCGCGCCTACGGACGCTTTTCTGAGAGACGACAGTGCACCTGCCTGGTTCCCCTTCGGTGGACGTTTTGGCTCCTATCGAATTTCGCTTCAAACATCCATTTCCGAATGGTCCTTCGAGAAGGCGTATCAAGAGAAACCCTGGCTATTGGGGGAGTGATTGCTGACGCGCTAACGATCATCGCGGCTATCTTAGCGGTGGTTGTAGTTGAGGAAATAACGCGCCGGCAAGAGGAAGCCAGTAACTCACTAAGGCTGGCCCACATTTCGAATCATCCGCCGCCGCCACCCACATTCGAGGCGGCATCCGTGTTTCCAATGCCGACCCTAGATCCGAGAGCTGATTAAGCACTTCACAGCGATGTGAAGAATCGTTCAGCGCAAACATTACCAGCTGACCATCCCACCGAGATTTTACAAGTCGATTGGGGGCAAAAAACTTGGCCATCATAAGCACTCTTGCTATAGAATGCCCCCCGCCAATGTCACAGTCCTTAGACTTCCCTGCACCACTATCACCGCTATTCCGTCAGCGGAATATCGCATTGGGCCTTTGCGGATTGGGAATAGCGCAGCTGGGGCTCTTCTCGTTGGGACTGCCAGGCTGGCCCTGTCCCATTCTTAACCTGTTCGGAGTTCCGTGCCCTGGTTGCGGGCTAACCCGAGCCATAACGCTTCTGGCTCATGGCGATCTCTACGCTGCCTTGGCTTTCCATGCATTCGCTCCGCTCTTCCTGCTGGGAATCTTTCTTAGTGGAATTTTCAGCTTGCTTCCACAAAAGAAGAGAGAACCTCTAGTCGACAGGCTGGAGGACATCGAGCGGCGCACCGGCCTGTCGGCCATAATTCTCGTTGGTCTTGTTCTCTACTGGTTAACGAGATTGCTGTTTTTCCACGTCGCATTCGTCCAGCTAATTCGAGGGTAGGACGTTTGCTCTTTCGCTAGAAAATGAATGGAGGAAAATCGTAATGGCAATTCTAGGAATGCTACTCTCGCTAGGCTGTGTGATCTGTTTTATTATGGTTCTGATCAAGCTGTTCCAGAATGAAGGCACATTAAAGGGAATTCTGGGGTTGATCTGCGGGCTCTATACCTTCGTCTGGGGCTGGATGAACGCGACCAAACTCAACATCAAGAATATCATGATGATTTGGACTCTCTTGCTGATCCTCAGCATTATCATCAACGTGATTACTGGCGGGTTTAGCTACAGCATGGGTGGGATGCCAACTAATACACCTTAACCTGAAACTCCAATCAGCGGCGGGCTCAGGACACCACCAACTGGGTCCGCCTCAATATATCAACTAAACTCCGCTACCACCGGCGCATGATCCGAGGGCCGCTCCCATGTGCGCGGTTCAATATCAATCCAGGTATTCACGTTACGGGCGGTCAGGTGTCCGGTGGTCCAAATGTGGTCAATTCTAAGACCATGATTGCGTCGAAATGCGCCGGCCCGGTAGTCCCACCAGGTAAATTTCCCTGCTTCCTCATGATGTCGCCGGAAACAGTCATCAAACCCCCATGCTTTTATCTCACCTAACGTCTCACGCTCAGCCTGGCTGCACATGATGCGCTCCTGCCACAACTGCGGGTTATGAACATCGCGGTCTTCCGGAGCGACATTAAAGTCTCCACAAAACAGAACCGGAGTTGTGTTCTGGTACTGAGTGTCAAAGAATGACCGCAGTCGCCTCATCCAGTTGAGCTTGAATTCATACTTTTCAGAACCAACCGCCTGGCCGTTGGGGATGTAAACGTTAACGATATCTACTCCTGAAAATCTCGTGGCCAGTAGGCGTGCATGGGCCGCCTCCTCAACTCCGGGATAGCCACGTTGTGCAGTTTCGCATTCACCGCGGACAAGAATAGCGACGCCATTGTAGGATTGCTGCCCAAAAGTTATGCAGCCATAACCGCGTTCTCTCAGCACATCCACAGGAAATTTATCGTCCGTGCACTTGGTCTCTTGCAGACAAACGACATCCGGCTGGACCGCATCGAGCCATCTCGTCAGATGAGGCAAGCGCGCGAGTACGGAGTTGACGTTCCAGGTGGCGATTTTCATCGATTAAGATTCGAGTGTGGATTCCGAGTTCCGAGTTTCGAGTTCTGAGTTCTGAGTTCTGAGTGCTGAGTTCTGAGTGCTGAGTTTTGGATTCTGATTTTCAGTCCCGTTAGGGACGAGATGTTTATAGATCAAGCTTTGTTGTCTGTCTCGTAGCTCCATAGGAGCGACAGGCGAAACATTTCGCTCCTAACGGAGCTTGATGATTTTGATTCACCAGAGCTATAAACATGCTACACCTACGGAGCGAAAGGCCAAGCCGACGGAAATTAACTCTGAACTCAGAGCTCTGGATCCGGAACTCAAAACTCAGAACTCAGTACTCAGTACTCGGAACTGATCTATAGCGAAGCAATCAGGCCCGCCAGCAAAGCGCCGCGACGCGCAATGTCATCGACAATGATGTGTTCGTGATCTGCGTGCGCACCATCACCATCGATCCCCAGTCCATCAAGAATCGGAATTCCCATGGCGGCAAGAAAATTCCCATCAGACGCACCTCCAACTTGCGCTTCCCGAAGTTCGAATCCCATGGAGGTTGCAACGTTCCGCGCTAACTCGTAGAGCTCCACAACCTGCGGTGTCCTTTCCAATGGCGGTCGATTTATGCCGCCGGTGACGGTCACACGCACGCGCTCGTCAAAGGGCTTGGTGCTGAGCACCGCCTGCTCGATGGTTTTCAGTTCGCCCGCGCTAGAAAAGCGCACGTCGATCTCCGCCTGGGCTTCAGCGGCCACAACGTTCGATCTTGTACCGCCCTGAATCACGCCCACGTTCACTGTTATTCCGCCTCCCAAATCATTAAGCGCGTGCAAACGCTCAATCTGTCTCGCCAGCTCCTGAATAGCGCTGGCACCTTTTCTGGGATCCAGGCCGGCATGTGCCGCGCGACCCTCAACCTTCATCGTGAACATTCCCGTCCCTTTTCGTCCAGTCTTGACACTCCCGCCGGAGACAGGTGGTTCGAGCACAAGGCCGCATTGGACCTTGCTGCCTCGGGCCAGTCTTTCCAGCAACGGCCAACCTGAAAAGCTCCCGACTTCTTCATCACAAGTTAGCGCCAACGTTACCCCACAGCGAGGGATGATTCCCAAGTCGTCGTATGCATGCAGCACTGCGATTGCCAGCGCGCAGTTGGCCTTCATGTCAAATATGCCCGGACCGTGGATCCTGTTTCCCTCGACGCGCCATGGACGATCCGCAACTGACCCGCGTGGATGCACGGTGTCCGTATGGCCGACGATCAGGATTGTTCCTGCATCGTCCTGGCCGCCGAAGGCCCGAATGACCAGATGCTGGCCAAACCCCGGTGCATCGACTCGTTGAATGGCAGTGACACACCTTGCCTCGGCCGCCGCACTGGCCAACACCTCAACCACGGCTCTGCTACCAGACTCATCCTCCGAAGGCGACTCCGTTTCAACCAGAGCTCGCATCAGAGAAATGATTTCTGCTTGTTTTTCATGAAGTCTTTGCTGAAATTGCTGGGCCAATGAGTTTGAAATTTCGGATGTCATTTTGATGTTGGAAAGGGCTGCTACGATCGTTGTCCCGAGGCGGAACTCTTTCTCACAATCGTTTCTTTGCGAACAGTAAGAGAATCAATACGAGCTATATTTACGTCAAAGCCCAACCCGGGCTTTCCAGCGACAACGATGGTGCCCTGTGCTGTGACAGTTACCGGAGGGTCGATTATGTCTTCCGCCCAATAGCGCGAGCTGGCCGATATGTCTCCGGGAAAAGTGAAACCAGGGAGCGTAGCCATCGCGATATTGTGCGCGCGGCCGACTCCAGACTCGAGCATGCCACCACACCACACCGGAATATTGTTTTCCCGACAGACCTGCTCGACACGTTTGGCTTCTGCATGACCGCCAACCCGGCCGAGTTTCACATTGATGATGCGGCACGAACCCAGCGCAATAGCGTGCCGGGCATCTTCGCTCGAGTGGATCGACTCATCGAGACATATCGGCGTCTTGATCTGCTTCTGAAGCTCGGCATGGTCGAAAATGTCGTTATGTGGGAGCGGTTGCTCCAGCATCATTAGATCGAACTGATCCAAGTCCTGGAAGAGAGGCGAGTCGGCAAGCGTGTAGGCGGAATTCGCATCGCACGTCAAGCGAATATTCCCAAAACGTTCCCGCACGCGCGCCACAACGTCACGATCCCAGCCCGGCTTGATTTTGATCTTGATGCGCTGGTATCCCGCGTCAAGCTCCTTTTCAATTTTTTCCAGAAGCACCTCAGGCGTGTCCTGAATACCAATAGAAACACCGCAGGGGATTTCATTCAGAGTGCCGCCGAGGTGCTTCCAGAGCGGCAGACCCGCACGTTTTGCTTCAATCTCCCAACAAGCCGTTTCGATCGTCGCTTTGGCCATCCGGTGTCCGCGTACCGGCTTCATTAGCGAGAACACCTGGGCAGCACTTGCGACTTCCTTGCCCACAACCATCGGCGCCAAAAACTCTTTGAGAGTGGCCCAGGCGCCGTCAGTCCATTCGTCACTGTAGAAAGGCTCTTCGCCGGCCGTGCACTCGCCCCAACCATCGACGCCATCTTTGTCGATGACCCGGGCAAGTACGATGCGCCGCTCCGTGGTGCGGCTAAAGCTCGTTTCGAAAAAGT
>JAMQPH010000245.1 GCA_023717605.1 Pyrinomonadaceae bacterium | reverse complement strand
AACGCTGCACGATTCACGGGGAGGTTGATCGATCACCACCCACGAGTCCATGAACTTGCTCGAACGATTGGGCGGGATTATTGAGAAATCCGGGGGTGTTGTTCAGAGACGGGGCGGGGCTACTTCTTCTTCACAATCGCTACGCGGCGCAACCATTTATCCCGGATCAGTTTGAGCTGACGGTGCTCCTCTTTCGTGAGTGTCTTCCTTCTAGACGCGGACTCGCGCGTCGGCTTGCCGTCCGTGGTCATTTGTCGTCTAACCGCGAGTCCCTTCAGAAAAACCAGGTGTCGCTTCCATCGTCCCTGATCGTGTTTCGCGAGCCATTGTTCCTCTTGTGGTGTCAATGAGGCTGCCACCCTGCGCTTCAACCGAAACAGTTTGACGAACTTCTTGAGTATGTCCTCATGGGGCAGTTTCTCACCTTGCCGCCTCAGCCACGTGCTGACACGCGCCACCATCTTCGCATCAGTCTCGACGATCTTCTGCAGGCGTTCGGCCATCGTCACGGAATTGTCTTGGTCATTAATACGGGGCGCCTTTCGTGATTCAGAGCACCTGGAACGGCTTGTGCACGACGCCGATCGCTCGCGGAAGGCAGGCAAGACCTCAACAATGAGAATTGCGGATACAGGTCCCGAGTGCACGCTCAACTCGCTGGCTTCGACCGTTCATTCCAACGGACGGGACTCATGATGGTTCCCAATGCAAGCAGACCGATAATGATTAGGAAGAAGACGAGGGACACGAAGAGAAAGAACGCGCCTCACATTTCGGCAAGCATGCTGGCTCACCTCCTTCTGTGCCACCGCCCGTGCTGTTTCAACTATCTTGTCGGCATTGCCGTCCTGGCACGCAAGTTACTCCACATACTGCTCGGGGTCGACCAGCTCCTCCTCAAGAGACCCCACTGTGGGAAGCGGGAACAGATGAAGCCTGTCGCCGCCTGCTCCGCTCTCAATCGGAAACACTGTTCTCCATATTCGATCGTCTTGCGGACCACGGTTTTATGCACGGTATTCACGTCATCGACTGTAAACACGAATGAAAATGAATTATCCTCCTCAGGAAGCGATTGGCCGTACTGGATGGCCCCCTCAAAACCGATGACGGCTATTGAAGCCACATGCATGTCATGCCTGTACGTTGGACGGGCATTCGGCCTCGGCTTGGTTTTGAATAGAGGCGGCGTTGACGGTTAAGGACGATCCGTGGTCGATGACGGCCCCGCAGTAAACACATCGCAGGGCAAGGACTCTGCTTCCTCCCTCATAGATGATCTCGTGCACTCTCAAACCGGCACAGCGGGTGCACTGCATACTCTCTCCTTGATTAAACGGTTGACGATCAAACGAGACTCCGTCTGCGGCGCAGGATATCTCACCGAATCCAGGCGGCGAGGCTACTCACGTCAGCAGCGACAAGCGGGTCCGGCGCCTCGACCGATACTCGGGATAGGCCAATTGGGCGGACAGTGTTCGGCTCGACCTGCACCACTCGATCATCCCACAATTCAATCATGCTGTAGTCTTTATGCGCTTGGATCGGGAGCACCTGCCCGAGATGCGTGACGCACCATTGCTCAATCTGGGTTTTCTCGGCTCGGTGAAACAATTTGTCGAAGGACGGACGCGCCGCGCGCGCCGTCACGATGCGGACCCCGCGGCCTTCCTGCCACCACCGCTTCACCCGTTGGACCATCGCAGGAATCGGTGGGCCGACCACGTCTGGGTCGCTGGCATCAACGGTGGCGAGCGTCTCGTCTAAATCAACGCCGATCCATTCCATCCGTGCCTCGCCAATACTCCCTGGTTCCTGCATCTACACGTGCCTCTAGCCTAACCGGGATACGTTCCAGTCCTGTATATTCCTCGTCAATAGTGTGTAAATTGTGTATCGAACGGAGCGATTGGGTTGTTCTGGAAGTCCCGCCTCTCACCCGCTGATTTGACACCCACTTAGCGCCCCATAATCTGACAGTGTTTGGAGACAGGACTCTGCCCTCGCCTTTGGGAAGGAAGTCATGCTCCAGACCCACCGCAAAGATAAGTATGGGCGCACCCTTGCCGATGTGCTCCTGCCCGATGGAACCCATGTCAATCACACGCTCGTCAAAGACGGCTGGTGATGGTGGTACAGGATCTACGCTCCCCCCAACCAGCTGAACGCTTCCTCCTTTTAACGGACAATTAACAACGTCGTAACGATTTGTTGTTCAGCGTGGTCTTATCATGACCGCGCAATGTTGACCCCCAAATCATCCAGGGCAGGCGTACGCGACTCGGTGCTCATCTTTCTGAAATCCGAGCCGTTCGCGCAGTCTTTGAAGAAGGCGTTAGAAACGAGCGGTTATCGCGGCACTGTGGTGACCACGGAGTCCCTTGCCCTCACAGAGGCGAAAGCGAACGTACCATCCTTGATTATTCTCGACCGTCGATCCAGTTCCGTCGCCACCTTCCGCCGGATGAAAATGCTGACCACGGTCCCGATCGTTGCCGTGCAGGAGGGGAACATACCCTGCCAGGATGAAGAGTCTCTTCAAGAATATGATCAGGATATAGATTTGGTCGTGTGCGGCCAGAGTGTCCGTGAGCTGGTCGCGCGGGTGCGCGCCATCCTTCGACGCCGAGAGGCTGGCGTCGAGTCGAATACCCAATATAGCGCGGGGAATCTTCGGATGGACCTCAATCGTCACGAAGTCCTGGTCAACGGCCATGCCGTCAATCTGACCCCAAAGGAATTCCAGATTCTCAGGCAGTTCCTCGAATCGCCCTGCCGCGTATTCTCTCGCCAGGAGATGCTCGACCGGGTCTGGGGAGAAGGCTATGCTCTCGAAGAGCACGCGGTTGAGGTTCAGATTCATTCGCTGCGGCAGAAGATCGAGCAGAACCCGGCCAGTCCGACACTCCTCCTGACCGTCAGGGGCGTGGGATACAAGCTGCGGGCCTAAGGACTCCAGAGATCTGCCCCCCCCAATTCCTCGTAACACGGATTCCAGCAAACAGGGGGCAACGTTACCGCTGCATCCAGTGCGGAGGTAACGAGGAGTGGGGAAAGTTGGAGCGGACTGTTGGCGGCTAGAATTCGTCGATGGAGACGGGTTTGAGAAAGTCTCTGACCGACAAGGCGGTCACGAACGCCCCGCCCTTAGTCATGCCCAGGTGCCTCGTCAGGTGCTAGTTCATCATGTCGGCGGCTTCGGTTACGGGGCGGCGTTCTTCGATCCCAACGATTGGACTGCTCATGATGTCTTCGACGGGGATCAAGTAGGAGTCGCGGTCTGATCCGATCACTTTCTTGACGATATCCGACTCGGTGACAATGCCGATCACGCGGTTTTCGTGAGACTCATCACTTCACGTCGCTGTTACGACAATTTGAGGAGAAACAGATCGATTCGTAACAGATTCCTGTCACAGTGCACTGGTGTAGGAGTGCCGACAGCGAGCCGGTAAGGAGAAGACTGCAGCTTCTTCGGACCGTTCCCGTAACGGCATCGTAAACACATGCCGGAGGTATGGGAGGTATTGGGTTCTTCCTCGTCCGCGAGCGACCGTCCACTGTAACGCACGCATGAGACAAGGAGGAGAGCGCCAATGGCAGTTCGGTATGGGGCGAGAGCAGTCTATGAACCACATGTGCCGGCACAGAGTACGGCGCGCTCGCTGCTGCTGGTTTCATCCGGCGTAGTGAGGAAATATAAAAAGGAGTCTATGATGGCAAAATTCAAAAAGCGAATGATGAAATGGGGACTGTCGGCAGCGAAGATTAGCCTGGCTGCGTCCATTCTTGTGACCTCTGCTCTGCCTGCACAAGCCGACGAGTTTGACGGATTTGACGGGTTGGATTTCGGAGCGATTGTGCAGCGAGGGCTGGAACGGTCGTCGTGGATTTGGTTCGGTGTGGGCAAGCCGCTCAAAGAATCGGCTGCTCCGACAACGGGAGCCTACCGCACGGCGACACAACCTGCATCGGCGCAAGTGCTTCTGGCCGAGGGACTCAAGGCGGAATACGTGACCCGTAGCGCGGGCGACGCTGCAGACATGTTCGCGTTTTGGCCGAGCGATGAGAACCCGACCCATCTGATTTTCTGTATCGAAGGAGACCGGCTAGACCTCGGAGTTCCTCTCCAAGGGGCAGGTGTGAATAAGTTCAATCCGGGCGTTCAGCGTATCCGCTTGAGTAACGGAGCCGTTGAAACGCTCGTGCGCGGAACGGATGCCTGCGACGGCATCCGGCGAACGCCCTGGAACACAATCTTGTTCTCAGAAGAACGTACAGACGGCGGCGCGTATGAGATCATCAACCCCTTGATGGTCACGGACCATACGATTACGAACCGAGCCTTGGGGACGATCATCGATGAGAACGGTCTGCCGGCCACGAAGGTGGTCAAGCGAATCGCTCTTCCGACAATGGCTTGGGAAGGGATCGGTATTCTCCCAAGCGGCGTGTTGTATGCGGGGGATGAACTCCGTCCCGGCACCCCGGCCAACGCAGACGGCGGCGCCATGTTCAAGTTCGTACCCCAAGTTCCACGAAATAGCAACGGGTCGATTTCGAATCTGAACGAGTCGCCGTTTTTCGCAGGGACTGTGTACGCCTTACAGGTCTCCTGCCAGTCGGGCAGCCAGCAGTTCGGGCAGGGTTGCGAAATCGGCAACGGTGCCTGGATTAACGTGAGCGCGGCCAATGCGCGTTCCGACGCCAATCTCGTCGGCGCGACCGGGTACTATCGACCGGAGGATTTGGAGATCGACGAAGAATTCGAAGGGACCGGCGCCCGTTTTTGCTGGACTGACACGGGTCTGGCCACGGGAGGCAACTATGGTGAAGTGATCTGCGGCATAGACTCCGCGCCGCTCACGGCGAGCGCAACCCAGCGGACTGTGGTCGTGAATCGGTTCGTGGAGGGCGATCCTGATTTCAATCAGCCGGACAATTTCGCGTTCCAACCGAAGACCGGCAATCACTATGTGATCGAGGATAACTCCAACGGTGACATTTTCGCATGCCTGCCGGACGGAGCTGATCGGGATATCAAGACGGATGGCTGCGTGAAGATTCTGTCGGTCAAGGATTCATCGGCCGAACCGACGGGCTTCAAGTTCTCCCGCGACGGCAGGACGGCCTATCTGTCGATCCAGCACAGCGACGACACCAATATGCCGAAGGTCGACGACTATCCGACCGACGACATCGTTAAGATCACCGGGTTCAAGATTCCGTTTTGGTTTCAGCACTGAGGCGCGGTGAGTCGCGCGCATCTCATTCAGACGTCATGGCGTGCGCGCCTGGATCGCAGGCGCGCACGCACCAAGGTTCAGGCGCGATGCCAATGAATCCTGCTCCATTGTTGGTGACTCAGGCTCCTGACCCGTCCCTTTCGCTGCGGCGGCAAATGCTGGTATCGAGCCTTTTCACGTATGTGGCGGAGATTCAAGAGATCGAGGATGGGTATACCATCAAATTCCGCCGCTCAGAACTGCTCATCAGGCGCATCGCCGATTACATCGTGTTCGAGGGGCAGCACTCTCCGCAACTGGCGTTCGTACTTGTCGCAAAGCAGGACGGCGGTGCGTTGTGGTTACAGGTACGAGGACCGGAAAGCGAGAAGGAACACATTCGGACTGCCTACACGACCCTCCAGATGCGCGTGAGTCCTCCAGCTTAACTTGTTCATTTGGTTTGTGTGGTCAGTCTGGTTGCGTTAGATGCACCAGTTGGACCAGACAATGCCCAATGTGGCCGATTCCAGGTGGGCGCCACATTCCCCCGCGAAGACTTGATAACGCAGTCGTTGAGCCTTCCGCACTTCGAATGCCGGTTTCGCAAGCATCACCGTCAGGTTGGCTATGTGTCCTGGGTCCATTAGTTGAGCGGTCATGGATCTCCCTCCTGTGTCATCGTGTCTGACCGTATCACGCCTGGCCCGGCCATGTAACAGGAAGGTACATTCTCCGTGAAACCGACGTTAATTTGGGATGTGGGACTGCAGGTGAAGGTTACAGATACTGAGTACACATCCAGAGATTTTGAATGTAGGCTTGAACGATGACGCAAGGCGGACTTGTGCGAGGATAGCGTGCAGGTCAGTCTGACGCGTTGAGGTCCTTGAGTTTGTACCCCAGGGATTTCACCGAGATTATGGCGCCGTCGAGTAGCGGGATCTTGAGCTTCAACCGGCGGATATGCACGTCCACAGTTCTGGTGGTGCCGTAGTAGTTATAGCCCCACAACGCATTCAAGAGGACATCGCGGGTCAACACCCGACCAGGGTGATGTAAGAGCTGTTCGAGCAATCCGAATTCCTTTGCGGTCAAGGGAATCGCTTTGCCGTCGACCAGCGCTTCGTGGCGCGAGAGATCTACCAGCAACGGACCGTAGGCGTAGGACGTTTGTTTCGGGTCATCGGCTCGCTCCAAGCGTCGGAACAAGGCCTTCACCCGCGTGACCAACACTTTGGGGCTAAATGGCTTGGTGACATAGTCATCAGCTCCCAGTTCGAGACCGATGATGGTGTCGGACTCCTCAGCCTTGGCGGTCAACATCAGGACAGGGAGCAAGG
>JAMQPH010000239.1 GCA_023717605.1 Pyrinomonadaceae bacterium | reverse complement strand
ACATTGAGCAGACGTTGCGTGGTTGTAGATGGCGCCACAGATAAAGCCAACCAGGAACCAGTGCTACCTGCTGCGGCCATTCGTGCCACAAGGGCAGCCGCCCAGCGGCTTGGCGATATAGAGCCGACAACCGCGGGCGGGAGCGGAACTAACTGTAGCACCATCCACCCCAGCAGTAGACCCATCATCACGAAGCCCCAAGATTGCTTCGACGCCTCCAGCAATCTTGGGTTGCGGAAAACCAGCAGCCAGGCCAGCAATATCGCGACGTGGATCCAGTTGCCCCCGAGCGGTACCCCTTCGTTCATCACGGCTCGCAGGAGTGTGTTGAGAGCCGTCAGTGGTAACGCCTTGATGAACGGTTGAAAGACTTGCGGAAACCTCTCAGACGAGAAGAATGTCCCCGAAAGCAACCACATCGGAAGCATAATTAAGTTCATCAACCCCGACACTCCTTCAATCGTCGTTGGTCGAGCTGCTACAAGCAGGCCGATCCCTGAAAAAGTAAAGCCTCCCAGTAAGACGATTAAAGAAAGGCCCAGCCACGAACCCTGCACCGTAAAACCAAAGACCAGCCAGGCAAAGACGACAACGGCCGCGACTTCAAGGAGTAGAAACACGAGGCGCGAAAGCATGAACGAAAGCAGGTAATGCGATCGGCACATTGGTGTCGCAGCAAAACGCTTGAGCAGTTTGCGCGAGCGGGCGATCACAATGGTAAATCCCAACCCCCACAATCCGCTTCCCATCAGGTTCATACCAATTAAACCCGGAACCAAAAAATCTACATATCGGGCACCGGTTTCAGTGATTCTTTCTTCTCCGACCGTGAAGACATCGTTCCTTCCTTTTGCACGCTGCAAAACGTCGTCAACTATGAGTCTGGCAGTACGACTCTCCGGCCTGGTCGGATCAAAACGTAAGGAGTAAGAGTCGTTACCGGGTTTTATGATTATCTCAACTTTCCCGCTTCGCAATGCCCGCGCTGCTTCGTCAGGAGCCAATACGGATGAGCTGATGTCAGGAGAGTGCGCGAGAACATTTGCGAGCACGCTTACACTCGAGTTTGCAGCGTCACCCTCAATCGCCACAAATGTTTTGTCCGGTGAGGTGTTGCGAAAAGCTATGCCGAGTGCGAAGGTCATTAACACCGGAAAGATGAAAACCCAGAACACGGCCTCTCGCTCACGCAGAAACTCGCGCACTCGCATCGTGGTCAGCTCAATCAGAGGATGCAATGATTGGCTACTCAGTTGAGTCGTCTCTTTCTGCATGTGCTTCGATCTAAAATTTCGGATTGCGGATTTCGGATTGCGGATTTCGTGTTAGTCAAGTAACCCTTTAGGCCCGATATCAGGATCACTCAGACGCGATATAACGAAATCCGAAATCCGCAATCCCAAATCCGAAATCTCTTGAATCTTCACCCCTCCCGCAGCATTCTCCCAGTCAAACTCACAAAAACATCTTCTAGTGTCGCCTGGTGCGTTGTTAGCGAGACGAGTTCTGACTGTTGCCGTTTGATTTCTTCAAGCAGTGCCGGCAACGCAACGCCCATCTCCGCAACAGTCAGCGAATAATCGTGGTCTCGTTTGTGCAAATGACTCACGGCCGGAAGACTCGTTAATGCATCGTCAGCAATCTCCTTTGTAACCCGGAATTCTATGATCTGATCCGCACCAAGTGATTCAATCAGCTCGAGCGGCGTTCCCTGTGCGATGATTTTCCCGTGATCCATGATCGCCACGCGGTCGCATAGACGAGTCGCCTCTTCCATGTAGTGCGTAGTCAGGAGTACGGTACCACCTCCCTCGCGGAATCTGTCGACCACGTCCCACAGCGACAGACGGGCTTGCGGATCAAGACCAGTGGTCGGCTCATCAAGAAACAGGAGTTCAGGATCACTGACTAGTGCGCAGGCAACGGCAAGTCTCTGTTTCTGACCACCTGAGAGTTTGCCGACACGTGCGTTTCGTTTCTCTTCAAGTGCGACTGTTTGAATGACCTGGTCCACAGAGTGACCACGTTTATAGAAGCTGCGAAAAAGTCGCAACGTCTCAACGACGGTAACCTTCTCGGCGAGCTGCGTTTCCTGCAACTGCACACCGATACGTTCACGAAGTGCACGGTTGTCGCCGGAGGTCCACTGCTGGCCCAGCACCTCCACCGTGCCTTCGTCCGCAGGTGTTAAGCCTTCGAGTATTTCCACTGTGGTTGTTTTGCCGGCGCCATTTGGACCAAGCAAACCAAAACACTCCCCCGCAAAAACTTCCAGATCCAAACCGTTGACTGCCGTTACATCGGCAAACCGCTTCACCAGCCCCGCGCACCGCAACGCGACTCGTTGGATTGTGGGTGGAACTGGTGGCACGATCGATGATGTTTGGGTCGTCATATACGGTTAACTTTTTGCTTGACCTTTGAGCGTCCTCCGCTGGTATTAATCTTTTCACCTCAATTATCGCGGACCAACCGATAGAGGCGAAGCTAAAGCTTATCAAACATCATCTGACCCACTACGCATAAATTTTCGGAAGCCGCGGTAGCAGCACACAACGCACAGAACCATTTGCGGTAGCCAATGGAACCCAGCACTCAACCCCCAGTTCGTTGGCTACCGCAAGGCTGTGCGTTGTGTGGCTCCTGCTCTTGTTGAATCTGGGTTCCATTGGCTACCGCAAATGGTTCTGTGTGTTGTGTGCTGCGCATCGGGCTGAGGCGCTCTTTGACATCTCGCCGCTATCGCCTTTACACACCGAAAAACCAACGTCAAAGGTCACCGGCGCCCGCCAGGGCGTCCGGTGCACCGCCTTGTTGGGCATCTGATGATTGGATCTGCTTCACTATCTCATCAATGCAAGGGCTGTATTCTCCAGCTGTCGAGATCTGGATTGTGGGTACATTGAATTAGAGATATGACCCGCAAGATATTGATTCACTATTCCAAAAAACAACTCGGAGACTAGACCATTGGTGTCAGGTGGGAGTTGGTGGTGTTTGACGCCGTAGGTGTTGACATAGCCCTCTTTGATCTCATCGCGGCTTATGACTGGCATCCACAGGATTTCCCCAAGCTTCTTAGCAAGCGTGGTTTTTCCCGATCCCGGCTGGCCTGTGATGATGACGCACTTTGGTTTTCTGCTCATGTTTCTGAATGCCCAACGCATACTTAGCCCGCTCAGACCAGTTCGATCGCCCTCCGTTGGCTTTGCGAGAAACAAGGCAGGTTCACTTCGATTTCGACGACCGCACCTGCGTCCATGCGCGATAGTTCTTCGGCACGTCCAGCGACTTCAGCTTCTTCCATGCCTTTATCGCCTGTTCGCGCGTCGCACCCTTCTCCGCAGCCAGAAAGTCACTCATGAAGTTGATGTACCTTCCGTGCGGAATTTGCGCGAATGGCTTCGTGGTCTGGTTGAGTCGAACATATTCCTGGACCAGGTCTCGATACGTGAGTTTCACGCCATTGAGGAGCTGCTCTTCTCGCCAGCGATTGAAACGGTAACGAACGCCGGATTTTCGCTTCAGACCCCGAACGCACTTCTGTGCCTCTCGCTCTAAAAACGACTTGGTCTCGTCATCGTTTGTATAACGCACCACTTCGAGTTCGAGGCTCAGACCTCGTTCCACGTCTTTGGTACCCGAGGTCGACAGGTTCCTCTTGGTGGGGTTCTTGGCCTTGCCTGTCACCAGGAAGGACCTGATTGCCCGCTCGAGTTCATCCTTCCGCAGTTTATTCGCCGATGGGATCCCGATCGCCTCTGCGAAGTCCTTCAGCTGGGTAGCGTACCAATACCCATTCTCGAACTGGCTCAAAGTCATCGAAGTCGATAACCTCGTTTTCTGATTCACAAGGACCTCCACGGGAGAAGGAACATCCTTTTGTTGGGCAGCTACTTCAGGCCAGAGCGCCTAGTTTGAGCACCGTGTTCCAGTTGCGGCCGGTTCCACGCGTGCCCAGGCTCTTTTCGATCACGGCGGTCGTCAGCCGCGAACGGCCGACGCCGTCCGGATAGACGATGTAAGCTTGCCTGTCTTTGATGCGGAATACCTCGCGACCCTTGATCGCCCTCTGGAGAGATGTCGTGTGTTCGCGATCCGGCGCCTTCTTAAGGAACATTACCAGGAGATGACCGGGATCACGCTTGGCTTCCTCCGGAAACGGATTGCCAGCAATGACAGCTTTCCAGTCAGCGGCAGTCCGGACAAAAAAATCCGTCTCAAGACCAAGACGCTTCTGCGCCGCGTCCTCGAGCAGTCGTTCCAATTGTGTGCTGGTACCAGCAGCACTTCGAAAAACCAGGTTGCCGCTCTGAAGCAGCGATTTCCCATCCTCTAATCCGAGTTCGGCTAGGAGTCCACGCAAATCAGCCATGCTGACCTTGTTATGTCCCGGGAGGTTGATTGCTCGGAGCAGCCCGATGTGAATCGTCATCGTCATGCCCGCCGTAGACTTGATCTATTCGTTTTAAGCATTCAATGCTACTAGCAATCCTAATAAAGAGACTCAGGAAAGCCGAGAAAGATTTTAAGCAATTTATATGCTGCTTGAATAGGGCCCCTTCCGTCGCTTGACCACCACCACGATCTGCCGCGATCTTGGGTGGCATGCAGAAATCCATGAAGACCTCGCTGATCATTATCGCGCTGGCTTTGCTCGCCTGCCTCGTCTGGCTCGTCTGGCTCGGATCGCGACCGGACGAGCCGGCCGAGACGTTTGCCGAGAGCGTCTCAAAGACGTCCCGAGAGCCGTCGTTCGAGGTGCGCGTCGTCATGCCTCGCTCCGGCCTGCCCCTCGGCGGGATTCTCCCCGATTCGCTCGTGAAGAAGTTGGACGGTACCCCTCGCGAGCTGCGGTTCGACCACACGAGCCCTGGCGCCCAGATCGGCAGCGTCGAACCCGACCGCATCGAGCTTAGAGCCGACGGCTGGGATCTCCTCATCGAGACCGACGGCGAAGGGCGGGTCGCTCCAGGGACGCACCTTGTGTTCCCGCTGGGTCTCGGGGGCAGGCGGCTGAGACTGGACTGCCGACCCGCAGATCGTGCCACCGGCTATCTCCGCACCACCACGCGGGCAGGCTTCGACGAGCTCGGCGGTAGCTTCCTCGTCGAGCTCGACACCTGCAAGAATGCCGAGTGGGGGAAGACCACCAACTGGCCGCCGGCAGCGCTCACCGTCCTGGGGAGCTTCGTGGGCCCGCCACCCGGCCGTCGCTAGAGCCCAAGGGAGACCGCCGAAAGACCTAAGTTAACCCGTCTTGAACTTCGTGAGATTTCGTGTGATTTCGTGGATCATGCGCTAGAGATTCGGAGCCACAATCCACGAAATCACACGAAACTACAGGAACAAACATCAAATAAGAGTTTTGACCGTAACCCTCGGGCTTGCCTCAAGAGTATGATCCGATCGCTCTCATTCACACCAGGCTTCAGCCCGGTGATAAAGGGTAAGGGGGTAAACCCACAACCGTTTTAACGGTTTGCCCTCGCTCTCAAGACGCTGAAGCTATTAAGCACAGATAGTGCCCGCTGAGCCTACGAGAAACCGTTGAAACGGTTACCAAATTCTCCAGCGCCATCTTCACACCGGGCTGAAGCCCAGTGTGAATAAGAGCGGTCGAACGACTGGTCACTGACCTAACTGGCTAACGAAAGATGGCATTAAGTTCGTTCCGGTTCCACATGATTCCATAGCAACTCTATACACTGACAATGTAGACGCCCAACTCCTCGATAAGTAAACACTGCTCGCTTGTGCTACGAAGCTATGATTCACTCCTGCCTTTCCAATAGCCGGGGCGTCGCCGTTGATGCGCAACTGCGACCACGATGATTGCGTCTTTCTCTGTTGAATAAATGAGACTGAACGGGAAATGGTGTAGCAGAACTTGCCTTAGGCCTTTGCCGACCGGACGGCCTAACTCAGGATGTTCGCGAAGGGTGTCGACGACGCGTTGCACATCGTCCAGAAAGTCAGAGCCCAAACCGACGGACGCCGCTTCATAAAAAACCGATGCTTCGGTCACTTCCTCCTCGGATGGAAGAAGAAACCGGTAGCCAATCACTTGAGACGGTTGCGAGCCTTGGTCATTACCTCATCGCCAGGTCGCGGCTCAAGTTCACCTTTTTGGTAGGCGTCATATCGCCGTTGCGCCTCGTCAATCCATAATTGCTCGGCGTCAGCGTCAACGGTCATATCCAACTCCTCGATGAGTAGCCGAGCGAGGGCCGCCTTCTCCTTTACTGGGAGGGCTCTCGCTTGCATCTCGAGGTCGTGGAAGTGTGAGCTCATCGCGGCATTATAAGTCAGAGACTCGGCTGACTACTAGGGGCAGAATTCAAGAAGATATTGCCGACTCCTTACCCCTTTCGGCGAATGCTCAATTCGACAGCATCGTCGCGGAAAAAATCACGACCAGCAGCAACGCGAAGGCGCCGGCCAGTGCGCGTCCCCAATATCGCGAGTGCTGGTTTTTGTCTTTCTCATGGTCTAACCCGGCTGGCTCGTTAAGCCAGACCATATGCGTGTAGGCCTGCATCTCGTCAAGTCGCGACTGTACTGGAGCGTGGAATCGATTGTAAAAGGGATTGTGATAAGGGTCGTGGATTTGTCGTGTCGGCTTCATGGTCTGCTACTCCTCGCTAGGGTACGCTGAAGGACTCAGCGCGTTGTACCCACAGTTGAGCAACGACCGTGCCGGATCGTGATCTAATAGAATTTTCGAGGTTTTAGGGCGGTGAGCGTGAATAAAGAGAAGCGAAGTACCCATTTACGGAGACGAATACACCAACTCGGGCAGGGTATCCGCAGATTACGCAGATTCCACACGGGCACCAGAGTCATTGAATCGGAATCTGTGTAATCTGGGATAATCAACCGCCCGCGATTGCGCCAATGATGTAAAACTCCTCTGCTCCCGACGCGATTTCCGGAGGCAGAGGAGCGTCCGGAGACATGTGCGTTACATCCTCGCCGCAGGCAAAGAATCTCAAGAACGGCCTCCGCTCTCCCGACACGTGCTCGCGAATTGTCCCACGCAACATCGGATACTGTGTCTCCAGTGCATCGAGGATTGACCGTCGTGTCACCTCGCCCTCAACCTCAACTGTCACATCTCCCCTGACACCCGCAAGCGTCCGCAAATGCGCCGGCATTACTAAGCGAATCAGGGCCACGTTTGGACCTCCACTGAAAGGACGGGCGGAAGATCTCGAACAATCGGAGCCCAGGTGTCGCCACCGTCGGCCGACGCATAGACCTGCCCTCCAGTTGTGCCAAAGTACACGCCACACGAATCAAGCGTGTCGACAGCCATCGCATCGCGCAGCACGTTGACGTAACAATTGCTTTGAGGCAGGCCGTTCGTGAGCGGCTCCCATTCGTTGCCACCTGTACGGCTGCGATAGACGCGTAGTTTCCCATCGGGCGGATAGTGTTCGCTATCGCTCTTAATCGGGACGACGTAAATCGTTTCAGGCTCATGCGCGTGAACATCAATCACAAATCCGAAATCGGTTGGCAAGTTACCACTGATCTCTTTCCACGAGTCACCTGCATCGTCGCTGCGCAAAACGTCCCAGTGCTTCTGCATGAACAGCACATTCGGATTTGAGGGATGCTTGGCAATGTGATGAACGCAGTGGCCCACCTCTGCATTCGGATCGGGAATGTATTGTGAATGGAGGCCGCGATTGATTGGTTTCCACGTTGTACCACTGTCGTCACTGCGAAATGCACCCGCTGCCGAGATGGCCACAATGATCCGTTCCGGATTCTTGGGATCCAAAATAATCGTGTGCAGGCACATCCCTCCGGCGCCCGGTTGCCACTGAGCCCCGGTGCCGTGGCCGCGCAGTCCCGGAAGCTCAGCCCAAGTTTGACCACCGTTGCTTGACCGGAACAAGGCGGCATCTTCAACGCCAGCGTAGACAGTGTCTGGATCGTCGAGGGAAGGCTCAATATGCCAGACACGTTTGAACTCCCATGGTTTCGCCGTGCCGTCGTACCACTGATGGGTCGTGAGAGGTTTACCGGTTTCAGACGAACTATCGTAGACAAACTTATTACTCTCTCCTTTGGGCATGCCGTCTGGTGAAGTTGTAGGTTCGCCAGCCGGGGTACCGGGTTGGAACCAGGTCTTGCCGCCATCATCAGAGCGTTGAATAATCTGGCCGAACCAACCGCTGGTTTGCGAGGCGTAAAGACGCTTCGGATCCGCTGGGGATCCTTTGACGTGATAGATCTCCCATCCGGCAAAGTGAGGCCCACTCACGTCCCATTTTTCACGCTTTCCATCTGAGGTAAGAATGAAGGCGCCCTTCCGGGTGCCTACGAGTACTCGGACATTGCTCATCTTTTGCTCCTTCTTATTGTTCGATATGCTTCAGCTTGTCGTTGACGCTGAACGCACTCATCTGCTTTCAGAAATATAGAAACAAACGTATCTCTAGCTATAAGTCGAATGGCGACCCCCAAAATCGACAGGACAAGAAAAGAAAGTTTGTCATTATCCACAGATTACGCAGATTAGAGCTTAGAGCTTTGTACTTTGTGCTTTGTACTTTGTTTGTATTCCGAGATGCCACGTCGAACAGACAAGGGTCAAGGCACAAAGTACTAAGTACAAAGCTCTAAGTTCTTCCTAATTGCACACCATAATCTGTAAGCTGAATGGAGGAAAATCCTATGGCCGATGGTCATAGCAAAACGTTACCGAAACCGGAAAAGCGCAGCAAGCGCTGGACCTCTTTTGTGGGCGGCCCTGCTGCAGGGCGAGTCGT
>JAMQPH010000218.1 GCA_023717605.1 Pyrinomonadaceae bacterium | reverse complement strand
GTGGTTTACTGAATTGCAGGGAGCCCGCTCCCGCACCATAGACTAGGAGGTGCTTTATGGATTTATTTGATAAGGCTAGACAGGACATGGAGGCCGAAGTCAACAAATCGTTCAAGTGGGTCGTGTTAACCGCCATCGTCGGGCTCGTGTTGTTAACGTTGTATCTCATGGTCACGTGAGTCCGCTGAATGTGAATCAGCGTGTAGTCTGGTGAGCCTCAGTAGACGTTCGCTTTGCCCTTTATTCGAGTATAGGAGTTGTTTTTCAACAGCAAGCCCGGATACCGCCCCTCAGTCGCCGGACGAAAGAGGTACGTGCGCATCGGCCCAGTGGATGTACAGACATCAACCGACTCGGTATCTTTGATAATCATCCCATTCTCCGATGTGGATGGCATCGAGCTCCGAAGAAGACCAGCAATGCAGCCATGGGGATGGAAGCGCGCATCAGGTCACTTTCTCTGAAGCGTCACTACCAAGGTCATTCGCAATCAACCGGAACTGTTCCAGAGCCGCTTCGAGGTCGTCGACGATTTCTTGGGCGATGATGTCGGGTACGATCTATGGGAAATGGTTTCGGACACCATTATTTCTCAGATTAGTCTCTCCCATCCTTATCTTCTGAGTTAAGAAAACAGGCTCTCCAGATCATTACTAGACTGCATCTTGCTTGCCTTCTTGCGGGTAACAGGGTCGTTCATATCAGCAAACTGGAAGTGCTCGCCTCTCTTTCGGACGATAATCAGACGTCCGAAATTCATGCCATGCAAGTCTGCAAAGGTCGCAAGGCCTTTGGCCTTCGCCCAAGTGTCCGCTCGACTGTCGTCATGCGGTTCAAGGATGTCCACCTCGAACTCTTGGCCTTTTTTACGCACGATGATGAAGTCGGGATAAAACGGCTTTGCCCCGGCCAATTCATAGGGAATGCACAGCGCCCAGTCTCGACGTGGAAGGTTGCGGAGCCAGCCAACAAATCCTTTTGCCTTCATAGCCTCGTTCAGCAGCACTTCTTCCCAGCTATTGAGATCGGCATAGAAGTCGCCCTGTGCATCGCAGTAGAGATGTTGCTTCCTCGGAGCACTGTCCTTCTTCTCAACAATTTGCTCCGGCAAATCCAATTCATGCATCGAAGGTTTACCGCTCGCTTGAATAAGCGCGTAGAATCGGGCCTTGTCAGCAGCAGGGAGCTTCTTAATGCCAGACTCGTGCTTTTGCCAAAGGGCAGTAAATCGTTCGCGAGCCAACTGCTCCATTTTTCCCGTCGTCTCAGGTTTACGCATGAGAGCGAAGATCTCTAACTTAGCTTCATTCGGTTTCGCGTGATTGTGATACCGCTTCCAGTATGTTCGATGAAGGCCTTCGCCCACCGCCAGCATCCGGCCCGCTGCATCGAAAAGCTGATCGATGTTTTCTTCCGAAAGCGACATCCGCATGCCTTTCCGATCTGTGACGTTCATGCGGCCAATAGCCACCATGGTCACATCCACGTCGATCTCGCCTCCATCACGAACTACGGTACCCCATTCTGGATCTTTCTCAGCATAGTGGTCACGAAGCTCCTTGAGTATCTTCGTCAGCGCGTCTCGCATCCCGTCGTAGGCGTCTTGATCCACATCCTCATGCACGAGCATCCAAGCCAGACGCAGTGCGCGTTTTACCTCGCCCATTTTGGGCACACGCTCGACCGAGTACGTCGGCAGTTCATTCAAATACTCGAACACATTGGACAACGCTGGATTTCGTGGGTACTCGACTACTGAGGTTTCGACACGGGTAGAGAGGCCCTCCTCAGCCTCAGGACTGCGCAAACGAGACAGCACCCCTTCCAATGCATTGGCATCATAGTGTGGTAAGAAGAGCTCTACGGTATTCAGCACCTCGTTGCTTTTAATCCTCCGCGCCAGCGGTGTGCGAATCATGCGGCCAACAAGTTGAGCAATGCTGGTCGGGTCTTGGGCACGACGGAAGCTCATCATCACCTCGGCTCGGGGACAGTCCCATCCCGTAGTTAGTGCAGTCTTGAACAGCACCACCTTGACCTCTGTGCTGTCCTGAATGCGCGAGGCTTCTAGCTTCCTGACAATGTGCTCGCCGACCTGGATTTCGTTTTGATCTTGAAAGCAGTGGACGATTTCGTTCACGGTCAGCGGGCCGCTCTGTCGCTCAATAACTCGCACCACATCCACTAAATTTGTACGCGTCAGTGTCGTCTCGTTGCCGTCCTCTACTTGCACCACGAGAATAGGACGCACCATCTCCTTTTCGTGTTCTTTCCGGCAATACTCTTCCCACAACTGCGTAAAGTGCTTCCATCGTCCTGCCGCATGTTCCAGCAGGGTCAGATCGCCGGGTGCTGTCTTCGTGGGACTATGGACAATGATCATGTCCTTCAGCAGCCCACTGGAGCGTACGTCCTCCGGAGTAATCACCACCGGGCGCTGCGTTCGGTCGGTATTGCCGAGCAGCACGGTGAACCGCTGCGGAGTGGCACTCATGCCAAGCACAAGCGGCACGGGCGGCAAACCATCCGCCTCCGAGCCCAGGATGAACTTCTGCATGATCGGTGTGCGGGTTCGGTCGTTAGCGGATGCGCCGCGATGCGCCTCGTCAATAATCAACACAAAGTCCTGCGGTGTCTGTGCCACGGTGTTCGCCACTGTCTGCCAAAAGGTATACTGCCGTTTATCACCGCCCTGTGTCAGACGCTTATCCTTGCCAAGCAACTGCGTATTGATGAAGTAAACATGGCCGGGATACAGACGCTCTTCATCGAAACTTTCGCTGTCGATCGTAACCATGCGGTGATATGGGAGATAGTCGCAGGCTGCGAGCAACTTGTTTTGGCTCTGCAGATTCAGTTCTGGCGAGTCGGAAAGCCACAGGAATACGGTGTCTGGCCGCGCTGTGATGCCATCCCCGCCGCCGAAAGTCTGATCGATGACAGCCGCAACCGTGCTTGTTTTACCGGAACCGGTAGGCGCGCTTAGGATAATTGCCTCGCAGTCGTTATCCAACACACTCTGCCGAGCTTTGCTCAATTTGGTGAGCACCTCCCGCGTCGCTATTTCTTGAAATCGTTTTAATTCGATTTTCATAACGTCACTGCTAGGCAAGTACTTCCTGAGTGTTCAGCCGAAAGTTTTCCAGATAACTCTTGTAGAGCTGCACGCACTCATACTTTCGCCCCAGTGTGCGCCGCATGGTTGCGAAGTTCTCCTCGGAATCCGTGACGATAAATATCCACTGGATGTCTGTTCGCTCCTGGCACTTCTTGCGGAAGCCGCGAAACTCCTTTTCCTTAATGAGTACAGCGAACGGCGAGTGATCGGGAATAAACCAGGATTGAGATCCCTTTGAGTCCTCCTGCTCACCTGAACACCCTGACATCATCCAGAGGATTGGCAAAATTGCTTGAAACGCATCCCCACGGGCAACTTGGGCAGGATCGAGAAAATCAAGGCGGAAGTACTCGATGTTTTCTTCAAAACCTTCTGCCAACGCTCGTCCGTTTAGATAGTCTCCAACTAACGAGTTTCCGTTCCCTCGTTTACCCGTTACACATGATTTGCAACGCGGCCATGCCACGGATTCGGCAACGCCATGGCGCTCAAACTCTGGATCCCCAGGGAACACTCCCTTTTCGGCAAGTGCCTTCTCCGTCTTCTCAGTAACTTCGTTGTTGGTGACCAGGATACATTTGCGGCTTCCGCCGATTTCGCTGTTAAGCAGTGCAGTGGCTTGAAACGTTGTTCCCGAACCGGCAAAGAAATCAAGAATGAGGGCCTTGGGACGGTTGCTCGCCACGACTCGGAGCGTATCGCGCACGGCGTAGATTGATTTTGGGAAAGCAAAGACTCCTCCTTCACCGAGTATTGCCCGTAGCATCGTCGAGCCATAGTTTCCTGAATCGTGCGCCGAGCGGTGCCATACTGTTTTGATCTGCCGTTGTTCTCCCTTGGTAAACTCGAGTGAGACCGCGCCTGTTCGCTCATCCCGTTCAAATATCTTTATCGCACCAGATTCGATTTGTTTCTGCGCTTTGCGCCCAAGGTAAAGAATCGTCCAGGTCTTTCGTTTGGCATCGTAGCCGCCAAGCTTCACATAACCCTTCTTCAAATACTCACGCAATGTTGCAGGGCTGACGCGCCAATTCCCAAGAGAGCCATCGGTGCGAAAAGGCCAGGCAATTCGTTTCTCATCCTTGAAGGCAAGCTTTGGCTCTTTTTCAAATGGCAGAGGCTCACCAAAGTCAATGATCTTTGGCACAGCTGGGTCCACATAGATCGGAAAGAATAGCTGCTTCCGATCTTCACGCTTCGAATTCGTTCCACCACGGAGCAACCACTCCCATCGGGGCAAGCGGAACCGCTTGCTGTCCTTTCGGTCTGGAGCGAGGAGGTCATCTTGCTGGGGGGGAATTTCAGCCTTCGGCCCGAAACAGAAGAACGCGTACTCCTCGACACGAGACAGCTTCCCTTGTGCAACGCCTTTCTCATTGATCACAATAGTGACCATTTGCCTGGAGTATTCAGCAAAATGCTGTTCAAGCAAAACGCCGAGATGTTGAACCTCGTGTTCATCAATAGTGACGATCAAGACCCCGTCTGGCTTCAACAACCGCTTGGCTAGCAGCAGTCGCTTTTTCATCATCGAAAGCCATTTCGAGTGCCGGAATGTATCAGTCTTGTCTACGTAATCGTTGCTGTACTTCCAGTCCCGCGCGCCGGTGTTGTAGGGTGGGTCAATGTAGATGACATCCACCTTATCCTCGTAGCAGTAGAGCAGGAGTTGGAGGGCATGGAAATTATCGGCATTCATGAGCACATGCCAAGGTTTCTCCGGCCCACCCCGCGAAACGCGGTCAACAGGGACGAGAGCAGGATAGATGGGGTCGCCAAAGTTCCGGACCACTACTAAGTCGGCAACTGCAATATCCTTCGAATCATTTGGGAGGGGATACCCCTCCACGGCCTTGTCACAAGTGGCAATGCCTTTGCGGATGGCCCTCACACGCCACAGCTGATTACCTGGCTCACGTTTAAGAGACACCAATTCCCCATCTCGCACAGGAAGCCGAGGTAGCCGTACGGTTTCCGGCAGATGTTCTTCGAAGACGAGGCCGAACTTTTTCGTCTTCTTCAGCGCCTTGATCTCTCCCGCCATAGCCTTGCGTAAGCGTTCGTCAGGGATTTGTGCGATCAGGTCTTCAATCTTGGCCATAAGTCAGAAACCCGAAAGGAAAAAAGTTGCGCCGCAGAATACCCCTTTCCCCACGGGAAATCACGCCCCTCCACAGGGATGCCTTTTCGTTTCGCGACCATGGCCGAAGGAGCGAGGTATCCGCCGAGGCTGAGCGGGAAGGAAAGCTGGAACTGACCAAGACACCAGGGTCGCCAGACCCTGGCCGCGGGAATTCCAGAAGGTTTCCGCCCGGCGAAGCCCGAGCGGATCGCTCTGGGAGGTCCGTGAGCGAAGCCTGAAGGCATCCCACTTCTACCCCTTTGCCCTTAGAGAAATCACCCCGCCCGTTTGGGGAAGTTCTGAGTTATGAGTTCTGGGTTCTGAGTTGTCTGGCCCAGTACTGAGATGTAGGAGAAGAGCTGAGGGGGTCTGTCTGGTCAATCTGCTAGTCTCTCTGGTCTGTGGGGCATAGGGCGAAGAAGAGCGCGACTGGCGGGAAACGCGCGACTCGAGGCTGGTCTGTCTCGTCTGTCTGGTCTTTCTGGTCCATTTGGTTTATCTGGTGCGATGAACAAGAGAGACAAGCACAGGTTTGTTCGAAGTACAATCCTAGCTCTGACAGCACTTTCGTACTGGAGACCACGACGATGATCGTGACGGCGGAGGCCAATGGTCGGAATCGGCGGCAGGCGCTCGTGGCCGCTGGCCTGGTGGCCTGGGCTGCTGGATTGTTGGTCTGGCTCTCCCCTCCTCTGTGGTTCCTGTTGGGACTGAGTCCATTTAGTTACTGGTGGGTGCGGCGACGGTGTTTCCGACGGGTGGCGGTGATGCGACAGCCGTTTCCTGACAGCTGGGAGCATATTCTTCGCGCACACGTGGCGTTCTTCGAGGCGCTCGACGAGGTGGGGAAGGCGCGGTTCCGGCAGCTGGTGCAGATCTTTCTCGACGAGGTCCGGATCACGGGCATTCGCACGGAGGTGGACGAGACGATTCGGGTGCTGGTGGCTGCGAGTGCGGCGATCCCGATTTTCGGGTTTCACGATTGGGAATACCATCGGCTGCGTGAGGTGCTGATCTATCCGGATGCGTTCGACGATGCGTATCAGAGCCATGGAGGGTCCGACGAAACTATTCTTGGGATGGTCGGGCTGCATCATCTGAGCGGGGTAATGATTCTCTCCAAACCGGCTCTCTTGGCGGGATTCGACCATCTATCAGGCAACCATAATGTGGGGGTGCATGAGTTTGCGCACCTGGTCGAGAAGGAAGCGAGCGAGTATGGGCTCCCCCCGGAAGTCCCCTGGATGGTGGT
>JAMQPH010000204.1 GCA_023717605.1 Pyrinomonadaceae bacterium | reverse complement strand
TTGGTTTCAGGTGGGGCACTGCTCTCGGCGGGTTGAGTCTCATCGGCAGCTTCCAACTGTTGGCTTACGCAAGTCGAAAACTGTCGGAACATCTGCCTGGAAACCTCTTCAATCATGCCGCGCCCGAATTGGACGATTTTTCCCACGAGATCGATCTCGGCGTTAACTACGACCTCCGAACCACCGCCTGGAAGTGGGCCGACTGTACTCAGCATGTTTACTTTGGTCGATCCGGAGCCGCCAACCTCACGTGCTTCCCCTACCATGCGAACCTGATGAGTCTGCTCATTAACTTCAGTGAACGTCGCATGGCCCTTGTAGGACATAGACAGCGGTCCGACCTTCACCTTGATCGCCCCGAGAAAGGTGCGCTCGTCTTGCGATTCAAGCAGCTCCGCGCCCGGAAGGCATTGGACTACCCTGGCAGGGTCGATCAAGTATTTCCACACCCGCTCGACCGGCGCTTGCACCTCGAAGCGTTCTTCAATCTTAAATCCCATCACTTACCTCCAAACAAAATCCTGGTCAGCAGTTGAATTTCCAGAAGATTGTCCGCAAACAAAACCGGACCAGGAAGCGAGCAGATGCTACAACAGATCTTGCACGCTGAACAGATTTGGACCAGCGTTGACGTTTAGACTAACCGTACGTATCATCGTCATCTCCCTGATTGACCGCCTCGCTAAATCGAATCCGACGTAGGAGGGTGAAGTCCTATGATACCTCGGAGCTTTGAATACTTTTCGCCTCGCACGTTAGACGAAGCGCTTTCTCTACTCCAGAAACTGGGTTCAGATGCCAAGCTTCTCTCCGGCGGCCAGAGTCTCATACCGATGATGAAGTTGAGGCTTGTGTCACCTCAGTACATCGTCGACATCAATCGCATACCCGGTCTCGATTACATCTCTGAAAGCGACGGTCAATTAAGGATTGGCGCGCTGACGCGAGAGCACGAACTGGAGACTTCCGATCTGGTTAAGTCAAGGTTCCCGATACTGGCGGACACAGCGAAGGTAATTGCCGACCCCCTGGTGCGAAGCCAGGCGACGGTCTGCGGGAACCTGGCCCACGGCGATCCTGCAAATGATCATCCGGCCACGATGCTCGCGCTCGGGGCAACAGTGGTTGCCACCGGACCAAAAGGGCAGCGAGAGATAGCGATAGAAGACTTCTTTCCCGGTCTGTTCACGACAGCCTTGGAGGCGGAAGAAATACTTACGGAGATCAGGATTCCGTTTCCGCCGCCGGCGAGTGGTGGGGCATACCTGAAGCTGGAAAGAAAAGTCGGCGACTTTGCTACGGCCGGCGTCGCGGTGCAGATCACCCTGGACGGTGCGGGCATTTGCCGGCGCGCGGGTGTAGGACTGACAAATGTCGGCCTCACTCCAATAAAAGCAAAGCAAGCGGAAGCGTTCCTGGTTGGGAAGACACTGGATGACGGCAATATCAAACAAGCGTCTGGATTGGCTGCCTCGGAGTCTCAACCGATGGACGACCTCAGGGGTTCGGCTGATTACAAGCGCGACCTTGTTCGGGTACTCGCTGCCCGAGCGCTCGTCCGCGCTCGGGATCGCGCCAAAGGAGGAGCTTAACGATGGCTAAAGTTGGGATCAAAGTAAGAGTCAATGGTGTCGAACACGCGGCTGAAGTTGAGCCGAGGCTGCTGCTGGTCCACTTCCTGCGCGAGACTTTGCGGTTAACCGGAACCCACATCGGTTGCGATACGAGCCATTGTGGCGCCTGCACTGTCGTAATGAACGGGCGGGCCATCAAGTCATGTACTGCTTTCGCTGTGCAAGCTGACGGGCGTGAGATAACTACCGTCGAAGGTCTCGAACAGGACGGTAAGCTCCACCCTTTGCAGGACGGATTCTTTCAAGAGCACGGCCTGCAATGCGGCTTCTGCACTCCCGGAATGCTGATGACCGGATACTCTTTCCTGGGCGCGAATAACGACCCGACCGACGATGAGATTCGCCACGCTATTTCCGGCAACCTGTGTCGCTGCACCGGGTACGTCAACATTGTTAAGGCCTATCAGTATGCCGCGCAGAAGATGCGCGAGGGAGGTGCCTGACATGACGCCGAGAACATCGCCGGAGATTGGTGGGATGGGCCATTCGGTAAAGAGAAAGGAAGACCCGCGCTTCATTCGCGGCCAGGGTAATTATGTAGACGACGTCGTGCTGCCGGACATGCTCTATCTGGATATTGTCCGCAGCCCTTATGCCCACGCAAAAATCAAGAATATAGACATCTCAAAAGCCATGGCGATTCCCGGCGTACTGGCGGTGATCACCGGCAAAGACCTCGAGAAGTACAACCTACACTGGATGCCGACGCTGATGTCGGATACGCAGATGGTGCTTCCGGTCGACAAGGTGATGTACCAGGGACAGGAGGTTGCGGGCGTGCTGGCAACCGATCGATACATCGCGGCCGACGGAATGGACGTCGTTGAAGTTGACTACGATCCCTTGCCGGTTGTGGTTGATCCCAAGAAGGCGTTGCTGCCTGACGCTCCCGTGCTTCGCACTGACAAGAAGGACAAAAAAGACAATCACATCTGGCATTGGGAGTGGGGCAACCGCGAGGCCACCGATCAGTTGTTCAAGGATGCGGAGGTCACTGTAAAAGAGGACATTTACATCCCGCGCATTCATGTCTCATCGATCGAGACCTGCGGTTGCGTTGCCCACTTCGACAAGGTGAAGGGAAAACTAACTGTCTGGATGACTACCCAGGCGCCGCATGCTATCCGGACCGTTTTTGCGCTCGTTGCCGGCCACGTCGGGCTTTCGGAAGAAAAAATTCAAATCATCTCGCCAGACATCGGTGGCGGATTGGGTGGCAAGGTACCGGTATACCCTGGCTACGTGATTGCCGTCGCGGCCTCGGTGCTTACAGGCAAGCCCGTCAAGTGGATCGAGGATCGGATGGAGAACCTGCAAGCGGATTCGTTCGCGCGTGACTATCACATCACTGCGGAGCTGGCTGGTCAGAAGGACGGCAAGCTTACGGCGCTCCGCATCAAAACCATCGCCGATCATGGCTACACTGATGCGGCCGCGAATCCCTCGAAGTTTCCCGCCGGACTGTTTCACGTCTGTACCGGGTCCTACGATCTGAAAGCCGCGCATGTGGAAGTCGACGGCGTTTACACGAATAAACCGCCGGGTGGTATTGCTTATCGCTGCTCCTTCCGCGTCACCGAAGCAGTGCACACCATCGAACGCATGGCTGACCTGATGGCCCACGAGTTGGGGATGGATGCGGCTGAATTTCGGATGAAGAATTTCATCAAGCCAGAGCAGTTTCCCTATAAGTCCGCGCTTGACTGGGAGTATGACAGCGGCAACTACGCCGGCGCACTGCAATTGGCAATGGACAAGATCGGATATCCCGAGCTTAAGAAAGAACAGGCCGAGAAACGCGCGCGGGGGGAGTTGATGGGTATTGGCATCAGCAGCTTCACCGAGATTGTCGGCGCCGGCCCATCCAAACACTTCGACATTCTCGGACTCAAGATGTTCGACAGCGCGGAGATTCGCGTCCACCCAACCGGCAAAGTCCTGGCGCGCTTCGGTACCAAGTCGCAAGGTC
>JAMQPH010000202.1 GCA_023717605.1 Pyrinomonadaceae bacterium | reverse complement strand
AGGGGCGCCCACGGAGGGACGCCCCTACAACTATCTCCCCAGAAGTATCCCAACCGTAGCGCTCTCTGTATCCGTCGTGATTATGTCGACCTTTCCGTCTCCGTTCACGTCACCGGCCGCAAGACGCCAGGTGCCTTTGCCAGTCAAGAACGGTGAATGTGACGCCGGCATGAATCCGCCTCCACCATCGCCAAGCATTATCCCCACACCATCACCCGCCGCCGCAAGCACATCCGGCTTGCCGTCACGATTCACGTCCCCAAGGACCATATGCCACGCGTTATGGCCGAAGTCGAACGGTGAAGCGCTCGTTTCCTTAAAGCCCCCGTTGCCATCACCGAGCAGCACCGTCAGCTTGCTGCGCTCGTGATGAGTAGCCATAAGGTCGGGCTTGCGATCGCCATTCAAGTCGCCGATTACCACAAACCATGGTTGACCCGTACGCAACGGAAGCAGGCTACTGCGAAAGCCACCACGTCCATCAGCCAGTAGCAGAGTCAACGCACGACTAAAAGGGAGTTGTTGCGACCTCTGCGGACCGGTGGCGGTAGTAGTCGCTACTATGTCCGAATGTCCGTCGTTGTTAACATCGCCGACCGCGAGCGGGTACGGACTCGGGCCCACGGCAAACGGGGACCCCGGAGCGAGACTGAAGTTGCCGCGCCCGTCGCCGAATGCGACCGATACATCGTTGTCGGCATTATTGACGGTGACGAGGTCGAGCTTGCCGTCGCGGTTAAGGTCATCCATCGCCAGACCATGTGTATGCGGGTGCTGGCCCTGTTTCATCACTACTGGAGAATTAGCAGCTAGGGCCAGACCGCCTTTGCCATCACCCAGGAGTATCGTCACACGGTAGCTGTCGTGAGTGACAAAAGCGAGATCCAGATTGGTATCGCCATTGACGTCGCCCAGGACCATTTCCCCAGGAGTATCCGAAACTGTAAGAGCGCTCCCACCTGTGCCGCGAAATCTTCCATCGGATCCTTCAACGCCAAGCAGCACCGTAATCGTGCGAGCTTGTTCGCTTGCCACAACCAGATCAGGTTTGACGTCCTTGTTCATATCGCCGACGAGTACGTTGCTCGGCCCGCCGGCAACCGTGATCGGCGGCCCAGGTGCCAGCGTGAACAATGGCGCTTGGGCTGTGCCGGATGTTGCATCTCCTGTGTTACAGGACAGGAAGAGAATGGAAAAAAGAGTGGCTAACAGAGTCCAGACTGATGGAATTAGGATAGAGTGGTTCAAGATTTCCCCCTTTGATCCGTCAGTGGAATTGACCGGTTCAATTATTAGACGGCGGGAAACTTGGTTTTCTTCCACAGGTGGCAGTTTGCCGTGTGCTCTTCGTTAACAAAAACATTCCTCGGCGTACTGCGTATAATCTCTCCCGCATCGTAGCTTACTAGATTAGGAGACCCACTGAATGCATTCGCTTTCTCGTAATAGCGTCCAACGCCGCGGATTCTTGTCTGCGGTACTTCTTGTTGCCCTACTTTCGTCGTCTGCTCTGGCGTGGCAAACAGCCGCAACCGCGACAGCTACCAAGGCCGCGGCGACGCTTACCTCCGCTGAACGGAAGGCTGCGGATCGCGTCAAATTCGAAACCATACGCGACGTCACCACGACTCTTAGCTCGAACGAGTTTGAAGGTCGAGGAACAGGCCAGCCCGGCGCGGATAAGGCCGCGAAGTACCTGGCCGACCGTTTCGCGAAGTTAGGACTTAAGCCCGGCGGCGAGAATGGAACCTACCTGCAACCGATCAGGTTCAAGTCTGCGCAGGTGTTGCCGGAATCATCCTTTACGGTAGGAGATGTGGCTCTCAAGCACGGGGAAGACTACGTCGTCGTGCCGCCTTACACCTCCGAGGAGGTGAACAATACAGGTGGGATTGTGTTCCTTGGTTATGGCGTTGTTTCGACGGAGTTGAAACGAGATGACCTGGCCGGTCTTGAACTGAAGGACAAGGTGGTGATCATACTCAACGGCCAGCCTGACGGTGTGGACGCCTCCGCGTGGCGCCGCGCCACTAACCCTCAGACTCGTGCCCTGAACATCTTCGGCCGCGGCGCGGTGGCGATGATCGTTGCAAATGTGGGCACGCCGAAACAGCCGTTCTCAACCCTCGCTAACTATCTCTCGCGCCGTCGCGTCAGTCTCGCGTCAGCGCCGACGCCGCCTTTCAAGATTCCGCCGGTGCTGCTCTCGAGCGACGCCGCGATGGAAAAGATCTTTGCCGGGTCTGGAATGACTTACGCGCAAACTCAAGATAAGGCTAAGACAGGCGAGATGGTTTCTCGCGATCTAGGGAAGACTGCCACTCTCGCTTTGCGCATGAAATCCGGAGAGACGACCAGCGACAACGTGATAGGAGTCATGGAGGGCTCTGACGCCAAACTGAAAGAGGAGGCGGTGGTCTACTCCGCACACTATGACGCCTACGGAATCGATGGCGGTCGAATCCACCCTGGTGCCGCCGACAACGCGCTTGGCACCGCGACAATTATCGGAATTGCCGAAGCCTTCACCAAAGCCTTTCCCAAACCATCTTCCCGTCCACGTCGCTCGATAATCTTTCTCGCAGTAACGGGAGAAGAGTATGGCCTGTTTGGCGCCGAACACTGGGTAGGGAACCCCACCTGGCCGCTCGAAAAGGTGGCCGCAAATATTAATTTCGACGGCATCGGTACGGAGGTATATGGTCCGGTGAAACGTATCGTCGGGTTTGGTGCAGACCATTCTGACCTGGGCACTATTTTTGAGGAGGTCTCAGTAGCGACGGGAAACATTGTAACTCCCGACCCGCTGCCGGAAGAGAACGCGTTTGTTCGTTCGGATCACTATGCGTTTGTGAAAAAGGGCGTGCCTGCCTTGATGTTGATGGGTGGTCCGGAAGGGGATCCATCCATCTGGGTTCCGCGCATGAAGAAATGGCTGGAAACTGACTATCACTCTCCCAACGATACCGTGAAGCCCGATTGGAACTGGACCGGACCGCAAACACTCGGCAAGGTTGGAATGATTATTGGTCTACGGGTTGCGAATGCCGACGCTATGCCCGCCTGGCGTCAATCGTCTCCTTTTAACAAGCCGCGGACTGCGGCTAAGCAACCAACTGGGAACTAGACTCCTGGGTGGGCTCCATCTATCCGCAGATTACGCAGATTACGCAGATAAGAGAAAACACTTGGCCAGTAGAGCGAAATCAAGAAAACTGGTAGCCAGGTCTGTTTTTCTTATCTGCGTAATCTGCGGATAGCTTGAGGGCTCCGAAAGACCCCACCTTCCAAAAAATAATCGCTCCTCTCCATTTATTTGTAACTTTTGCCGCGCTCGTGTGTTTTAGGTAGTGTAGCGCAGTTTATGGCGAGTGAAGACGAAGAGTTCACCACGCTGTTTCAGGATTTCTACCCCAGTCTCTGCAGGTTTCTCGAATGCCTGCTGGGTGGGCGTGCCGCGCTCGCACAGGACCTGGCGCAGGAGAGCTTCCTACAACTTCACGGCACCGCCTGGACTAAGCTGCCTCCGGGAGAAGCGCGCTTCTGGCTCTACCGGGTAGCACGCAACTTCGCCATTAATGAGTTTCGCAAGGGGCAAACGCGGTACCGGTTGTTTGAGCAGGTGGTGCAGGTGATGCGCCCGCGAAGCCGCAATCCCGAAGAGGAATACGAAGCGCAGGAGCGACAGCGGATGGTGCTCGACATGCTACAGAGTCTGCCGGAAGGTCAGCGTACGGCCTTGTTGTTGCGCGAACAGGAGCAGTTGAGCTATCGCGAGATCGGACACGTGCTAAACATTTCCGAAAGCAAAGTGAAGATTGACATTTTTCGGGCTCGCACTACTTTACGCGAACTGTGGACCAGGCGAACGCAGGCTTACAGCGCACGCGGACATTGAAGGTTAAGTTTATGGGTTGCGATCAAAACGAAAAGATTTCACTGCTGATTGATGGTGAGTTGGCAACTGAAGAGGCGCGCTCGCTTGAGCTGCACCTATCGACGTGCAGCCAATGTAATCAAGTACGCAACGACTTCCTGGGCCTGCGGAGCCAGATTAGCTCCTATGCCCTCTCGGAACAGCCATCACTGCCGCGCCCTGCTCTAGCCAAAGTCTTGGCGAAATCCCAAACAAGGTCCGCTCAGACGGGATGGCGACTCCGGTTCTTAGGACTTGGAGAAGCACTGCGCTTAAATGCTCAGTTCGCGACCGTCGCCGCTTTGGTCCTCTTGACCTTGGTCATCGGCTCCATTGCTTTCCTCCGCTATCGCCCGCGGCGCGAACTTGTGACAAATAATCCAGCGACGGCCAACTCAGGTGTCGGTCAACCCTCTCGTACGCCCGACGCACAGGATCAGCTCGCAAAGGATTCCGGACGCAAGCCTCCAAGAGGTCAGCCGCGCGAAACAGGCCCTGCTCGGCGTAAATCTTATCCACCGATCAAGCCGGGGCGGGAACGGAGTGCACCGAAACCACTGCCGCAATTGCAGAATGCGGCTCCTCCAAACTACGCACTCGTAAATCGTCCCAATGGTGGGAATGACCCTGCGTCGATTCGCTCTGGCGACACGGAGGCTCTAACCATGAGCCACTTCGAACAGTCAGAGTTGCTGCTGCGTGCGTTTAGAAATCTGCGTGCCAGCGGCGCGGGTAGAACTCCTGAGATTGCCTACGAGCGGAGACGCGCGCAACAACTGCTTTACCGAAACATCATGCTCCAGCGCGAGGCCGACAGCGAGGGCGACGTGCAAGTGGCGACCTTGCTGGGCAGTCTCGAGCCAATTTTGCTCGACATTGCCAATTTGCGTGATAGGCCTCGCAACAGCGAAGTGCAGCTGATCAAGGACCGGGTGGAACGTTCGAGCCTGGTGCCTTTGCTGCAAATTAATTCAATGGCCGTAACACGCGCGAACGATTAAAGAGTTCTGGGTCCAAGTATGAACATGCGATTCACCATAGAGGCACAGAGAACAGTAGACCGGCACAGCGAATCTTGTCACCGCTCGATCCTGCGCTTGCTCACTCGTTCTCTGTGCCCGTGTGGTGAATCCTGCACATTGCCGATTGCTAATAAAGATCCAAAACGAAGGAAACAGTTATGACAGCTATGATCCCTTTTAACAGTCGCGTGCGGTTGCGCGCCGCCGTGGTGCTCGTCCTAATGCTTGCGTTGGGCGTGACCGGAGTGGTTCGCGCGCGGCTTGCCTACGGTTACGATCAAGACGTGCAGAAGCTCAACCGCTTCGTGCAAACCTCGGGCGACAATACACCCGCTGCGAAGGCTTTTCGAGAGGGTCGCGATCTAATCGAGCGTGAGAACTGGCCGCAAGCAGCAGAGAAATTCAACAGTTTTGTTTCTGAGTTTCCCAAAGATAGAGACGTTGACGCCGCGCTCTACTGGTATGCCTATGCGTTGCAGAAACAGGGCAAGAAAGACCAGGCGGCACCTCCACTGCTGCGACTCATCAAGTATTTTCCCAACTCCAGTTGGCGTCGTGAGGCCGAGACGATGCTGGTTGTGCTGGGGCGTGGCGAAGCAGTCCAACAAGCACTTGAGCGCAATAATTGTGAGATCAAGATCCTGGCCTTGCAGAGTCTTTTTCAGGCTAACGAAGATCGCGCAATCAGCTTTGTCGGCGATGTGCTGAAGAGTACCTCAACCGACTGCCCTGGATTAAAGTCTGCGGCGGTCTCGCTGCTCGGCTCGCAAGGCGGAGCTCGCGCCATTCCTATGTTGCTTGAGATTGCCCGCACCCAGACGGACCTGAAACTCCGCCTCACCGCGATCAAACGATTGGGTGAGCAGAATGGTGACACTGTCGCAGAGGAGTTGGCGCGACTATACGATACCGATCGTACCAAGGAAGTAAGGGCTCAAATCCTACGCGCTCTCGCCGAAATGGATAGCCCGAAGGCGGAGACAAAACTGATTGAGCTCGCGCGCGGGGGTGACGATCTGAGTATGCGCCTGGTGGCCATTCGCTACCTCGGCGAGAAGAATGGCAGCTCGTCGCTCGATGAGTTGATTCGACTTTGGGACGCGGATAAGACACCGGAGATTCGAACGCAGATCTTGCGCGCGCTCTCGGAGCGTGACGATCCGAGGGCCCACGCCAAGTTACTCGATGTTGCCCGCAACGGCGAGACGCCTGAGCTTCGGATAGAAGCCATTCGCCGGTTGGGAGATGGAGGAAAGTCGTCACTTGAAGACCTTTTGCAGCTTTATACAAGTGAAACCAACGTTGCAATCAAGCAAGGTCTAATCCGCGCTTTCTCAGAGACGAACGATCCGCGTGCGTTGAAAAAGCTGTTCGATATCGCTCGCAGTGCCGACGCGCTTGATCTGCGAGTCACGGCTATTCGCCGCCTCGCCGAAAGAAACGATGAACAGACGGTCGAACAGCTAGTCAGCATGTACGACGCCGAACCCGACGTCCAGGTGAAGGCTATGCTAATTCGCGGATTTGGCGATTCGAATAACAAGAGCGCCGTCCGAAAGCTGATGGCTATCGCTCGCAGCGACCAATCCGTGGACCTGCGCAAGCTGGCGGTGAGGCAGCTCGGCGAAAGCAAAGATCCCGAGGCGCTCAAGTTTCTGGAAGATTTGTTGAGGTGAAAGGACATTCATCATGCTTAGATCCAGAATCTCTTACTACCTAATGATGACGCTAGCACTGGGGACACTTGCTTGCGCGCGAGGGGATCGCGCCACGATTGTAGCCGCTGCGGCGGATGACGCCACAGAAGGCGTGGAGCAAAACCAATCCGCATCGACCGTGCAGAGTTTCACAGCTGTTGCCGGAGCTGACCTGGCTGCCCGGCTTGAGGAGGCCGGCCGTCGCGGGCGCGGTGGGCCAACCCCATACTGGTCTGCCTATTCATTCGACGTGCGGCCAGGAGTCGCGATCGATCCCACCGTACACGAGTTTGACGGCTCAATGAATACCATTGGCGACACTTCTGTTTTCATTGGCACAACCGCGAGCGGTATGACAGTAGAAACTCGTAACCTGGCGGGTTTCCTGTTGCGAGAACCCGGCGGCAATCAGATCGCCCGGATGGAGATCTACAACCTCGAGCGCAAGCGCGAATACAGCAATTATCCGGTCTACTGGTTGGGCCGTTCAAACAACGAAGAGAGTCTCAACTACCTGCGAGTTCTTTCCGACTCAGCCGCGCCGACCCTGCTGAGTGAGCGGGCCGTACTGGGCATCTCGCTCCATGACGATCCGCGCGTTGCAGCGATGCTCAAGACCTTCATACAGAAATCGCAGAATCAGCGTATCCGCTCATCGTCGATCTACTGGCTCGGTCAGGTAGGGGGTGAACAAAACTTTCTGGCCGATCTGGTGCGCAACGATGCCGAAGACACCAAAATACGACGCCAGGCCGCACATGCTATCGGCGAGAGTCGAGATCGCGGTGCGCTGAAGACACTGCAAAGCCTCTATGACGTCGTGAAAGACGTGGAGCTAAAGCGAGGCATCATTCGCGCGACTGGCGATAGTCACGAGGAAGAAGCAGCCCTGGCCTTCATGCTGCGAGTGGCGAAAAACGATCCGGAACGGCAAGCCCGGCGCACCGCCGTACAGCAACTCGGCGAGTTGGAGCGCGCCAATATTACTGACGAGTTGATGAAAATATACGCCACCGAAACTGACGTGGAGGTTAAGCGAGCAGTTATGCATTCGCTGGCCGAAACGAAGAGCCCTGGCGCCCAGGCGCGGTTGCTTAATCTGGCGCGCACAGAGTCCAATCCGGAATTGCGAAAGCGCGCGATTCACGTTCTGGCTGAGCGGGGCGAGGCGGTGATTGGCGATTTGCTAAGTCTCTACGATTCGGAACGCGCGCCCGAAGTGCGTCGCACTGTGCTGCAAGCGCTTTCCGAAATCAAATCCTCGCGCGTTGAAGATAAGCTTTTCGCAGTAGCCAGCAGCGATGAGAGCCTCGACTTGCGGCGTCAGGCGATCCGTTTGCTGGGCGAACGCGCGGGTAAGCGCAGGCTCGACTTCCTCAGCAACACAGCTCAAAGCGCTGACGGCAACACTGAGGTTCAGATACAGGCGGTGCGTGCGATCAGCGAGCGCAAAGCCGAGGAAGCCGTGTCGTTGCTGATAAAGATAGCCAGGACACATCCCAATCAGCTTGTGCGCAAACAGGCCATTCGGGAGCTGGGCGAGTCAGGTGATCCGCGAGCCGTGGATTTCTTCCGTGAAGTGCTGGCGAGATGAGAGCGCGGGTCCCCCGGAGCTAGCTATCCTGAGTCTTACTAATAATCTGCGGCACGAGGCGCTCCGAGAACCCGGCTACAAAAGACCAGAAAATCAATTTCGCCAGATCAACTCCGGTGGAGGGGTATGTGGCGGTGAACAGGTTCTTCATGTCCTGGGTAGAAGGAGGACTGCCGAACTCCGGTACCGACAGCCTTGGGAAGAGCGCCCCCTCGACGATTCCACTCAGAAACGCCAGATATAACACCAGCGCAAAAACGCCGCCATAAACGGGAATGAGAAGAATTTGGAACCATGATTGGGACAGCAAGTCCAACTCTTCCTCACTGACGTTTTTTATGCGCTGCTGAATGCTGACGAAACCGCCGATCAAACCTGAACCAAAACAAGCCCACGAAACCATGAACCGCTGTCCGGCGATCAGCGTGATGCCAAATACAACACCCAGGATTCCCAGAGAAACCACCGTCATGGAAACGAGTCGCCTGGTGATTGTGAGAAGTTTTTCGCAACGCGTTCTCTTGGGAACAACCAGTCTGCCGCCAGCTATGTTAAGAACGCTTCCAGCATCGTCAGTTGTTGCCATGATGTTACCTCGCATCAACCGGTTGTGAGATGTGCAGTTAGGCTGGAAGAGGAGGATGCGGTAAATCCCGTGGCTCCGAGGACCAGCCCGCACTTAGATGGCAAGTCGAAAGAATACAGGGATTTGATCTGAAGTCAACGGGACTGGGGGGCCTAGCGAGGTCAGTTTGAGCTTGTGAAACTTAAATTAGGTGCTAGCCTCGCGATCGGCTGCTTTGAACACGTCCACCAATGCAAGCGTGATTGCCAGCACCACCGGGCCGAGCACGATTCCCAACACGCCAAAGACCTGGAGCCCTCCCAGCACGGCGAAGAATATGAGCAGTTCGTGCAGCTTAGTTCGCTCGCCCACCAGCTTCGGTCTCAGAAAATTATCAGCCATGCCAATCACGAGTGTTCCCCACAACACCATGAGCAGGGCTTTAACGGGGTGCCCGGTCAGGGCCAGGTAAGCGGCTGCTGGCACCCAAACCAGAAATGCTCCGAGCATCGGGATCATTGACAGAAATACCATGACCACTCCCCAGACAATTGCCGAAGGCACACCCAAGACCCAGAAGGCGATGCCTCCCATTGTTCCCTGGACAACGGCAATGGCCATCACACCGTAAACACTCGCCCCAATCACATCTCGCGTTCTGGCCATGACGGCCGTCGCCTGCGCCGGCTCGAGTGGAAGCGCATCTCTTACGGTTGCGAAAATCTTATCGCCGTCGCGAAAGAGGTAGTACATGGTGAAGACCACGAAGAACATCTGCACGAGCGCACCGATTACCCCACCAATAACTCCCAGCGTCTCACCTGCAACCTGGCCACTCACGCCTTTTAGCCGGGCGAACAGGTACTGCCCTGAGCGAAGCTGCTCGATGTCGACGTATTGGCTGGCCCAGCTCAGCACGCGCCCCGTATAGGGAGAAGAGGGATCAAGCAGATAGGCGATAAGCGCTTGCACGCTACTCATCGCGCCGGAGAATTCGTTGAGCACGGCAATGGTGACGAGCACCACCGGCACCAGAATGGTGAGTATGACAAGGATGCACGACAGCAAGGCGCTGAGGCTGGGCTTCTTGAGGCGTTTGAGTAGTCGCTGGTGAACTGGATAGAAGACGATCACCAGCACTGCCGCCCAGGCCAGCACGGCGACAAACGGCTGCAGCATTAGCCAACAAAGATACAAAGCGACGGCTGTCACCGCCAGCAACATCCACCACCGGATTTGACTCTTGTATTGGGCCATTAGCTTGGGTTAACTCCGACTCCCTTTTCAAAATCTTACGTTACTTGTAGAGTGGAAACGTGCACCAAATCAAGCAAGCACCACTCAACGCACAGAACCCTTTGCGGTAGCCAATGGATCCTACGCGCAACTCAAACAGGCGCCACTCAACGCGTTTGCTTGTCCGGTGTAATGCTTAACCATTAGTCCTGAACTTAGCCTCCGCTGGCTACCGCAAGCGGTTCTGTGCGTTGACTAATTT
>JAMQPH010000034.1 GCA_023717605.1 Pyrinomonadaceae bacterium | reverse complement strand
AGAGTAGAAGAAGAGGCGCGTCGAATGGCTGAAGAAGCCCGGATGCGCGCAGAAGAAGAGAGATGGCAAAAGGCGGAAGCCGAAGAGCGGTTGAGGGCAGAAGAATCTCTCCGGCAGGAGCAGGAAGCACAGCTTCGCGCGCAACAAGAAGCGTTGCGGTTGGCTGAGGAAAATCGGCTACGGGCCGAAGAAGAATCCCGTCGCCGGGCCGAGGAGCAGGCAAGGCTACAGGCGGAACAGGAAGCCCGACTGCGCGCCGCGGAAGAATCCCGTCGCCAGGTCGAGGAGCAGGCAAGGTTGCAGGCGGAACAGGAAGCCCGACTGCGTGCCGAGGAAGAATTCCGTCGCCAGGCCGAGGAGCAGGCAAGGCTGCAAGCGGAACAGGAAGCCCAGCAGCGTGCCGAAGAAGAATCCCGTCGCCACGCCGAAGAGGAAGCGCGGCTTAAGGCGGAACGGAAGATTGCTGAAGAGGCTGGTTTGCGAGCCGAGCAGCAAGATCAGGCACCGTGGTTTGATATCCGGGTGGATCATCGGAAAGGTGAAAAGACTTTTCACGCTGACGAACCTATCGCCATGAGTGCGGCTGCTGGGGAAACAGTCGCATCGGGTCAGGTCCAGGAACCCGTCGAAGGGATCGCTGACGCACAGGTGGAAAAAACACCTGCAAGAATCGCAAACGATTCCAGTATTCCTCCTGATGTCTTCAAGAGACTCAACAGCAGTGAATCGCGCGAACGGGCCGCTGCTTTGGCGGAGCTCGCTCCCATGGGTGGTAACGATGTGTTCAGCTACGTGTCCCGAGCTTTTGACGATGACTCGGCAGATGTCCGGAACGCGGCGGCCCATGCACTCTACGAGATGCAGCAGGATCGTGCGGCTTCCTTCACTCGCGCATTGCGGGAAGGATCGCCGGAACGACGGCGGAGAATCGGAGCGGCATTGGCTGCTTCAGGCCTGGCAAACAATGCCATCAGCAATTTGACTGGGGAGAGTCGGGAAAAAACATATGACGCATTCTCGCTCCTGTTCTTGATGGCCAAGGCAGGTGAGGTCCAACCATTAATGCAAGCCATCGAGGAACATGCCAACATCGAGGTCCGGCTGGCCGTCGTAAAACTTTTGGCTCTTAGCGGACAGGTAGAAATCGTCCCTGCGTTCAGGCGACTGGCGGTGCGCGGTTCACTACCGTCCGAGGTTCGCTCAGCAGTTATGGAGGCGATTTATCAAATCAGCAGTCAGTCGCGCGAGAGTGCACACTCAGCAGCGTGAGTCGTAGAACGTAGGTCCTGGTAATCAGGCCTGATTTATTGGAATCGTGAGTGGAGGCGTTAGCTTCCGTTCACGATTTTCGTTTTGCAGAACCTGTCACCAACTCGAGAGGGGAACATGACGAAAGTTCAAACATCTCATTCACACCGTGGCTTTAGCCCGGTGATAGAACAGCAAAACCGAATCGACTAACCGTTTCAACGGTTTCTGGAGGCGATTAGGTAGCATGGATGTCAGCTTGCGGCCTTCAAGAACGCCACATGAGAAATATTCTTCGCACAATGGGGCCTCCGCCGCGAAGCAAACCGTTGAAACGGTTCAACCCTTTGTTGTATCGCCCAGATCACCGGGCTGAAGCCACGGTGTGAATGAGAAAGTGTCATAGACCTTTTGCGGATCCACTCTGACTTTTGCGGACGCACTCTGAAAGAGCATAGCGAACTCCCAAGACTGATCCTGCGCGTCTTGAACCAAAAAGCGCCACCACCTGCCGGACCTCTGCTTTTGTCTATTCATCGTTTACGATTTACTATTCAATAGTCCATGCCTTTCAAACTGCAATCGGAATATCGGCCGAAGGGCGATCAGCCGCAGGCTATCGACGCCCTCATACGCGGGCTCGAAGATGGCGCCAAGGACCAGGTGTTGTTGGGGATAACCGGCAGCGGCAAGACTTTTACCATAGCCAGTGTGATCCAACAGACTCAGCGACCGGCACTGGTTTTAGCTCACAACAAGACCCTGGCTGCGCAGCTCTACCAGGAGTTCAAGTCTCTCTTTCCAGCGAACTCTGTCGAGTATTTTGTCTCTTACTACGACTACTACCAGCCGGAAGCCTACGTCCCGGCGTCCGACGTCTATATCGAGAAAGAAGCAACCATCAATGAAGAAATAGATAGGTTGCGGATGTCGGCTACCCGCGCGCTTTTCGAGCGGCGCGATGTGATCGTGGTTGCCAGTGTGTCGTGCATTTACGGACTGGGTGACCCGGATGCTTACTACGGCATGTTGCTCTTTCTGGAACCGGGCACACGCATCGCACGAGAGGCCCTGTTGCAGAGGCTGGTCGAGTTGCAGTATGAACGCTCCGACATCAACTTTCAGCGCGGCACGTTTCGGGTGCGCGGTGATGTGGTCGAGGTTTTCCCGAGTTACCAGGATCAGGCGTTTAGGATCGAGCTGTGGGGCGATGAGATCGATTCCATTTCCACGATCGATCCTTTGCTAGGCGAGGTTGTTCAGCGGCACACTTCCCGCGTTCCCATCTACCCCAAGAGCCACTATGTCATGCCGAAGAGCACCATTAAGCGTGCGATCAAAACGATCCGCGAGGAGCTGGAGTGGTGGGAGCCGAAGCTTATTGCCGAAGGCAAACTGGTCGAGGCGCAGAGGCTTCATCAGCGCACGATGTTTGATCTCGAATTGATCAAGGAGATGGGTTTTTGTCGCGGTATTGAGAATTACTCACGACACCTTACCGGGAAGAAGCCTGGCGAGCCCCCTCCTACGCTTCTCGACTATGTCCCGCGCGACACGATGATGATAATTGATGAATCGCACCAGTCGATTCCGCAAGTGAGAGGCATGTTTGAAGGCGACCAGTCGCGAAAGCGAACGTTGGTTGAATATGGATTCCGTCTGCCATCGGCGATGGACAATCGTCCGTTGAATTTCGAGGAATTTGAAGCCCGCATCGGACAGACAATTTACGTTTCAGCCACACCGGGGCCGTACGAGTTGACCAAGTCGGGCGGTGAAGTTGTCGAGCAGATCATTCGGCCCACAGGTTTGATGGATCCGGTAGTTGAGATACATCCGGTTAAAGGCCAGATCGATCACCTGCTGGAGGAATGCCGTCGCCGGGCCGAGCGAAATGAACGCGTCCTGGTGACGACCCTGACTAAGAGAATGGCGGAAGATCTCACTGAATACTTCACGGAGGTTGACGTTAGAGTTCGCTATTTGCATTCGGATATAGAAACTCTGGAGCGTATTAAGATTCTGCGCGATCTGCGGCGCGGCGAGTTTGATGTACTGGTTGGAATCAACCTACTGCGTGAGGGATTGGACCTGCCGGAAGTTTCCCTGGTGGCAATCCTCGACGCAGACAAAGAAGGGTTCCTGCGTTCTGAGCAGTCGTTAATTCAGACGATCGGACGCGCCGCGAGAAACTCGGAGGGCAAAGCGATTCTGTACGCCGACCGCGTGACGGATTCCATGAAGCGCGCTCTGGATGAAACTCGTCGGCGCCGCGAAATCCAGGAAGTTTACAACCGGGAACAGGGCATCACGCCCATGACGATCGTCAAACCCATTGAATCCACCTTGATCACAGCTTCCGAAGCAGACTATTTCAAAGTTCCGCTCGAACTGGATGAGATGGAGGAGTACACAGCTGCAAACATCGAAGCAACGCTGGCACGACTTGAGTCCGAAATGCGCGCAGCGGCTAAGCGATTCGAATTTGAAAAGGCGGCGGAACTGCGCGACCGCATCAAGTATTTGCGCGGGCGGGAACTGCAGTTGGCTTAATCCCGCACAGGAACCTACTACCGATGACAGCTTCGAATGATGCTAACTAAATCCGACCCCGATGAGATCCAGTCTTTTCTGTCCGACGCGAGTTATCTGCCAGGCGGGTACGCGTCACGGGTAGTCTTTCCGGAAAGCGCTGCTCAAGTGGCAGAAATCCTGGCTAAAGCCACGCATGAGGGAACGCTAGTAACTGTTTCGGGCGCTGGTACCGGTACTGTCGCTGGTCGTGTCCCTTTTGGTGGTTATGTGCTGGCGACTGACAAGTTGAATCAGATCAAAAGCCTCGTTAAGGAAGAAGTTGGCGGTAAGGCGGTCGTTGGAGCCGGCGTTCGGCTCGCTGATTTTCAGCGCCTGCTTGAACCCGAAGGTCTGCTGTATCCACCCGATCCGACGGAGCGAAGTTGTTTCCTGGGCGGCAATATTGCGACTAACGCCTCCGGTGCACGCACCTTTAAGTATGGGCCAACTCGAAACTATGTGGAACGACTAACGATTGCGCTGGCGACGGGTGAAGTAATCGATCTCCGACGTGGCGAACTCTACGCGGATGCGGATGGTCGAATCAGGATTACCCTTGAATCTGGGCGCACGATTGAAGCTCGACTGCCGTCATATCGCATGCCCCAAGTTCGCAAGCATGCCTCTGGCTATTACGTTGCGCCGGGTATGGATGTCCTCGATCTCTTCATCGGTAGTGAAGGCACCCTCGGTGTCATCGTTGAAGCGGAGGTAAAATTGCTGCCGAAGCCGGAAGGACTATTGAGTGGAGTGGTTTTTTTTGCGTCAAACGAGTCGCTACTGGCCTTCGTCGCGGAGGCTCGCTCGGTTTCGATTAAGACGCGCCAGTTTGAGCACTCAGTGGAAGCAGAAGGCGGGAACCTTGGTCAGTCATCTTCAATTAACGCGCGCGCCCTTGAGTATTTTGACAAGGAGTCGCTTTCCTTTCTGAAGCAGAAATACGAAGCGGTGCCGGCCGGCTCTGTCGGAGCGGTGTTCTTTGAGCAGGAAACGACGACAGGGACCGAAGACCTCTTAATGACTGAGTGGCTGGGGCTATTGGAACGGCATCGCGCACTGGCAGATGAGTCATGGTTTGCGACCACCGAAAAGGATCAGGAAAACCTACGGGAGTTTCGCCATCAACTTCCGGTGCTGATGAACGAGTGGTTCGCCCGGTACAAACAACGTAAGGTGTCAACCGATATGGCCGTTCCCGACGAAGAGTTCGCCGGCATGCTGAGTTTTTATGACGACACGCTCCGTGCAACCGATCTTAAGTACACGATCTTTGGACACATCGGCGACAATCACGTCCACGTGAACATTCTGCCGCGCGATGATACGGAAGCCGCAAGAGCACGGGAAATCTATATGCAGTTTGTCCGTCGAGCGGTTAAGGTTGGAGGAACGATTTCAGCGGAGCACGGAATTGGGAAGCTCAAACGTGAATACCTGCGCGAACTCTATGACGAAGAGTCCTTGCGCGAGATGGCTGCGTTGAAGCGTGCTTTCGATCCCGTTGGAATCCTGGGTAGAGGGAACATTTTTTCCGAAGAGCTATTGTCGTAATCCCTGGTCGTCATATTTCGACCCTACAGGAGACGATCCACGCGGGGTCCCCACGCGGGCAGCCCGCGTGGGGTGCAAGGAAATCACACGAACCAAAACGAAGTATTTAGTGACATTTCGTGTGATTTCGTGGATCGTCTTCTTGAGCAATACACACGCAATACATTTAGGATTCAGGAATCACGCTTCAAGAAACCTATGCTTAGATTCACTACAGCTGGGGAATCCCACGGCCCCGCATTGGTCGCGATCGTCGAAGGTTTACCTGCGGGCATGCCTGTTGACCTTGAGCAGATCAACCATGACCTTAAGCGACGGCAGTGGGGATATGGTCGCGGCGGTCGCATGAAGATCGAGCAGGACCGCGCGGAGATCCTCAGCGGAGTGCGTCATGGCCTGACGCTGGGTTCACCCGTCTCGATAATGATCGAAAACAAGGATTGGCAAAACTGGACCGAAGTAATGTCGGTCGAACCGAAGGACGTGGAGCCCGAGAAATCTCGGCGCTTGAAACGACCACGTCCAGGCCACGCCGATCTGGCTGGCGGACAGAAGTTTGACGCGCGCGATCTGCGAAACATACTGGAACGTGCGTCTGCGCGCGAGACAACGGCGAGGGTCGCCTGCGGAGCTCTCGCAAAGCAGTTGCTGGTTGCGTTCGGAGCAGAGATTCGCAGTCATGTGATTCAGCTTGGTGGTATTCCCGATATGCCGTTGGAACTTTCCTGGGATCAGATAGCTGCTATTTCCGAAGAAGCGCCGTTGCGTTGTGCTGATCTGGAAATCCAGCAGCGGATGATTGAGTCGATAGATCAGAGGCGCGAAGCCGGCGACACGTTGGGTGGAGTTTTCGAAGTGGTCGCTCGAGGGCTTCTTCCCGGACTAGGATCGCACACATCCTGGGACTTAAAGCTGGACGGTCGTTTGGCCCAGGCGGTGATGTCGATTCCGGCGATTAAGGCAGTGGCTATCGGAGCCGGCACTGAGGCCAGTAGTCTTCCCGGTTCAGAGATCCATGACGAGATTGCCTACAACAGCGAAACGAAGGAGTTCATTCGCGAGACCAATCGGGCCGGGGGGTTGGAGGGCGGTGTAACGAATGGTGAAGAGGTGCGCGTCCGAGGTCACATGAAGCCGCTTTCTACACTTCGCCGCCCACTGCGCTCAGTCGACATCGATACCAAGCAAGACGAGCCGGCTGGATTTGAGCGGTCCGATATCACTGCCGTTCCTGCTGCCGGTGTGGTCGGTGAAGCAATGGTCGCGCTTGTTTTAGCTTCAGCTATGCGTGAGAAGTTTGGCGGCGACAGCGTCGGCGAAATGCGCCGCAACTTTGAAGGCTATCGCGAGCAGTTGCGTGGCTACTGAAAATGGTTGGGTAGTTGAGTCATTTACTAAACAGTTGTAACGAGCCCTGTTGGTTACCATCCGGCGCGCCGAAAAAGCGTTGACGATACTCTCCGGATTCAATGAAAGCCTTAACCATTTCAGCGCGACGAACGCGAGCCAGCGCCACCGATTCGTTCCGCGCGTCCTCACCCGGCTGCGTAAACTGGTCTAGCTTCGCGAGCCAAAAGTCGTAACCATTGAAATTATTGTCGGGCGCGTCGTCCGGGTTT
>JAMQPH010000170.1 GCA_023717605.1 Pyrinomonadaceae bacterium | reverse complement strand
CCTTGCGGTTTCCTTAGCTCCCTCCTACAATGCGCCTCTCCGCGAGGCCCCTATGCCGTTCTCGATTCGTTCCTACCGTCGCTTCCAGGTACTATGAGGTAGGTTGGCAACCATTGATCGTGCAGGCTCTTGGGTAGGTTGTCGGTGTTGTGTGTCGTGTCTCTTAGCGAGACTGCTTTTCCATCGTTCTCCTCCAAGTTTTTCTCGATGGCTTCTAACTCTGCTATGGTCTGCGAGAGGCGTTCTTTCTGCCCTCCGTCGATACTCTCCATCAGGTCTTCCAGTAAGGCCAGCGCGTTACTCATTGTTCTACGGGTCTGTACCTGTGCGCTCATCATGGCTCGAACCTCCTCGGTTGTGGTGTAGTGGGCATGGTGTACCGCTACGATAACCCCACGGCGCGGCTGCTGCCCATCCTACAGAGGAGTGAGAATGGTCCAAGGCTATCCCCCCCCTCCGAGGTACTTCGTTCAGGTATTTTGCCCCACGCTCCGTGCCGCTATTCTCATAGAGCGCACGTTCGCAGGCTGGATTGCCAGGAGGTGACATCATGGAATGCATACGCGGTCAGGGCTTGATGGTGGAAGACTAATTTTTTGACTTTGAGGGGGCTCTAGGGTTCATGTGGATGAAAGGCTGGCGTTGCATGAACTGCGGGCATGCAGCGGATCCCGTGATAGAGGCCAACCACCGCTTGCACGAAGCGACCGTGCTCGTGAGGCCGTCCGAGGAAGCGGAGTATGAGAACGCGCACATGTACCGTCGGGCCGAAACCGTCACACGGAATGCCGCATGACGAGGAGGTGAGTAGCACTATATCCGCACGAAGGAATTCCGTCCTGGCACGGACTAACAGGAGCATCTCTGACGATGGCGACCATTCTGATCATCGATGACGAAGAGCCCATCCGTGCACTTCTTCGCACCACTCTTGAAGGGGCAGGTTATCAGGTCACGGAGGCTCCCAACGGCCGCATCGGTCTTGAGCTATACCGCCAGAGGCCGGCAGATTTGGTCATCACCGACACTCTCATGCCCGAACTGAATGGGCTAAACATGCTCCTGGAACTGACGCGTGAATTCCTCCATACCAAAGTGATCGCGATATCAGGCGCAGGAGGGGAAAAGAATGTCTTGGATGCCGCGAAACTCATCGGAGCACGGCAGACCTTCCAGAAGCCCTTTAGCATGAAGCGGTTGCTGGACGCTGTGCGATACGAATTGGAACATTAGCGCCGCCTTCCCTCGCGCTGTCGCTGACTTCTCCCCACATTGCTGAATCCCGCATCGCTAACCACGCGCATCTTCGGTAATCACGGGAATCATTTCTCTCTTCGACCTGATTGCCATAACTACAGGCGCACCGCACAATCAGATCACTGTATATTGCCGATGTGCTCCTACCCGATGGCACGAACGTCAATCACGCACTCGTCAAGAATGGCTGGTGCTGGTGATACAGGAAGTACGGTGCTGGACGGGCTTTAGCAAGAAACGCGAGAGGCGTGGAAAGGAGTGTGGGCCGATCCGCAGTCGAGGCCGTCCATGTCCGACATCACAAGATCCACCAGAACCAGATCCACCACATGATCGTGAATGAGACGCAGGCCTTCTCTCCCATCTGCGGCGCTCATTACATGATGGCCCGCGGCTTCGAGCGCGACCGCCAAGGTCACCCATTCTGACTCTTCGTGACCAATGAGCAGGATGGTCGCCATGGGTCTTCGCCTCCCGTTTCCGGTCTCGTCGCAGAATACAGCACCTTATCCTGTGCCCTTGTCACTGAACGGGGATCGGTTCACCGCTTCACGTTTCAGCACACCAAAGAAGCTCCCGTCTGCGGCGGCGTTGGCAGAGTAACCGGATGGCTAACGCCACGCAGAACGCTGAGACATCTGACATCTTCTTTTAGTTGGTTGAGTTAATCCTTCATCAGGCCATCTGTCAGCGCAATCAGCGTGCCAGGAGACCCCGTTCAAGGCTCTGGTAAGTTTGTCCGGTGATTTGTGGGATTGAGTACGGCTGTGTCAAAATTTGTCGCTTCCGTCGACGTATTGCGGCGCTGAGGAGCGCCCGTCACAGACGGCTGGGGGTATCGGAAGGGCGAAAGCCGCAAGGAGGTCTCGTAGGATATGGTATTGAAAGAACCTTAGTGATAAAGATGGGATCACAGTAACAACTCTTGCAAAGGTGACACGATGGAGCAGGAAACTTTAATAGAGGTGAAGGAAGAGGGGCAGACTCTTGTCCTCATGGACGGAAGAGAGTTGAGCGTGGATCCAAGAGACAGGACCACGGCAATGCTTTGGCTGCCGACCACGCTCTTGGAAATCTCGCACAGAGATGTGGACCCTATTTTCAACCTCCGTGTGAAGGTCTCTGGAACGAATGAGGAGATTCGTGCGAGCTGGAGATGAATCGATGGAATTGGCCCGACCCCGCCCTCGACCGGACCCGGAAGCCGATAGACCATCGCAGGTGATCGACAAGCGACCAGACGAGGACGAAAGGCCCCTTGTAAGCTTCAAGGGCCGCCAGCGAGTGAGCTGATTTGTACGAAGCGAGACGTCATTGCGTTGCCTCGAGCACGTCTTCCCCCAAGCTTCTCTCGCGAGTTGGACCTCTGCTGATGTGGGCGATCGGCTTGCTCGATTCGGTAGTATCCCTGAGGATCAGTTCATGGAGGTACTCTGCAGTGCTTCGGTGTGTCGAAAGCAGAAAGACTAAAAGAAGGCGTAGGTAGGTTGAAACCTGGGGGGCAAGGTCACCGAGCCGAGAAGACGATATACCACATTAGATCGGCTCGCCTGACCCTATGTGATTCACGGCTTCTCCGCTTTCGTTCCGGACTGCACTCGTCGCCTGTCTCTTTCCTGCTGTAGTGCGACTCAACGCGCGCCCATCTTGCAGACCCGTCACGTACCTCTCGAACACACAGGACCGACCCTGCTGATACAGGCTTGTGCGATCTCGATGGAGGAGCGCATCCTCGAGCCCCTCCGCTTCAGCGCGCCATTCTGCAATCTCCAGTGGCGCACACGCCTGCGTGCTCTGCCGCCGACACCAGTCAATGCGCGATGTGATGGATCTGGTCACATAGGCCATGGCAGTCCTCCTTTGCTAGATCGTAGCAACGCTGAGGTGCGGCCCGTCTGCCTTATCGCCACCGCCCCTGTGGCTGTCACAGGAGCGGTACCTGTCACGTTCAGACTTAAAAGCAAAGAGGATGCCAAGGGATCAATCCATCGGGTCCAGTGCCAGGCGTACCAGATGTTCCAAGCAGTTGCAGTACTTCGATGGCGCGTCCCTGAGACGACGGTCGGATTCGTGAGGAAGGCAGGACGGAGAACCTGCAGGATTAAGCATCCGCCCATGACAACTGCCTTGCTCGATAAGCTGGTCACAAAGCACGAGTAGGGCGGAAGGCTTCTGGGCTGATCCACAGCCCGTGCCGCCGTGGGAGGGGCGGAAGCGGTAGCCAAAGGGCGGGGTATTGACGGGCGAGGGAATGTCGATCATTCGACCGCTACAGTTGCCTCTCTACCGTTGCAACCAACCTGCTCGCTGACGCCTTCAATGCACAAGATAGCTTTAGAAGCATACTCAGCATTGGTGACTTCAGGCCTC
>JAMQPH010000166.1 GCA_023717605.1 Pyrinomonadaceae bacterium | reverse complement strand
CGGTGAGGGCCGCGCCGTGAGCGGGGCATTACAAGACAATTACAAGTGGACCTATGGTGTGCGCGTGATCTCGAATCAGATCGACCGCGCGAAGTGGCGTAACACTCTAACTTACAGGTTCCATCCGCGAGTGACAGCAGGCGTCGAATATAACCCTTTGGCAAAAAAGGTCAGTCCGATAGCTAATGTCGTTGCTATCACAGAGACTCATCAGCGCCCCGCGTTAATCCTGGGCACAAGTTCTGATCGCATTGGCACTCCGTCTGGCCAATCGTTCTACGCGACTTTGAGCAAGAGCTTGAAGCATCACACCGGATTGCCATTTGCCCCCTATGTCGGGATCGCCTACGGAACTTACGATGATCGCGCGCGCGTGATTGGGGGATTGAACATTAGCGCGGGCGAGAACTGGAGTTCTACAATTCTTTTTGACGGAGTACGAGTCCATCCCGTGCTGAATTATTCATTTGGCCGGCACCAGCTTGGCGTCATCCTCGAACGGGGGCGTCACCCCGGCGCAAGCTACAGCATTTCATTTTAGGGGAACGCTTTCCTCAGCGCAGACTTTTTGACGTGCCAAGATTCCCTGTGCTACAAATCTAAAGGTTGTATAACTAATGACCTCATACAGAATCCCAAAACGAGTGATGACAGCGCGCGTTGTTCGCGTAATCGCTATTCTGTTCCTGGTTTACACCGGCGCAGACCTCACTGTTCCTGAATTTTGCGCCGAGGAAATCGGCATTCCGAAGTTTGCTCAGACTGCATCCTCAACTGGTGCTCGGAGTAATGACGCCTTTGCAGCCGACGCAAGTGAATCTCGGCAAGACCCGCCTTCCGAACCTGCTCATTCGGATGAGGATTGTTTTTGTTGCTGCACACACGTATTACCCGGACATGCCACAGCACCGGTCGACGTTCCGGAATTCACTTCGCTTTTCGCTGCACTAAGAATCAATGATGTAGCTTCACCTCCTCTAAAAGGTCCCTACCACCCTCCTCGCTTCGCCTAGTCTTTCCATCCGCTAAATAACCGTAAGGGCTTCCAAAGCAGAGATCAGTTTGCTCTTCGCGCTTATTCGCGCCTGCCCGTGTTCCGCTGTGGCAGCGCTTTAAGTCTGAAGCCCGTGAACTCTTTCAGGAAAGGCTAAGGTAATGATCTATTTCCAACGCGCCCATAAGTGGGGACGCGGCTTGATTGCTTTATCACTCGTATCATTCGTCGGCATGCCTGGCTTCGCACAGGGCCCTTCAACTGTCGCAAAGGTTCTCGTCGAGTCGCCAACATCGTCGACACCTACGCCGCCCTCCCCAAGTATTTCGCCGTACTTCGATCCTATCCAAGGAACCTCGTCGAGGGATCTCGTCCGACGGGCACTGGCTTCAAACGGCGAATTGGCTGCCGTGAGAATGGAGATAGAACGAGCGCGCGCACGGTTACGACAGGCTGGTCTGAGACCAAATCCCACTCTCGATTTTGAGCAGACAACAGGACGTTTCACCGGAGCACCAGGAGAAAGCGAAATAAGTGTCGGCCTGGCAGTGCCACTCGAACTTGGCGGCAAGAGGCGCAAAAGGATCGAGCTTGCTCAGGCCGAATTCCAGGCGGTGGAGGCCGAGATAGCAGACCGCGAACGACGGCTGACAAATGAAGTGCGCGCGTTGTATGTCGAGGCGTTAGCTTCTCTCCGCGAGTTGGATACCTTAGAGGAACTCAATAATCTCGATCTGCAGACGACCCGCTTCGTGCAGGCGCGCGTCAACGAAGGCGATACCGCCCCTATTGAATTGAACCAGTTGCGGGTCGAGGTTGACCGTTTGCGCTCTCGCCGCGCACTCGTCGAAGGCCGGCTACAGGCAACACTTCTCAGACTTAAAAGCCTGACTGGCATCCGGCCGGCTGAGCTCTTGCGATTGCACGAAGATATCGCAAATCCGCCTCTACCAACGCCTCCGTCTTCAGTTGAAACGGCCATAGCCATCGCCCTTCGGACACGCCCCGATCTGCGGCTCGCACTTTTGAATGAAGAAGTAGCACAGGCGGGTTTACGGTTGGCACGGGCGCAGGGTGTGCCTGACGTGACGCCATTCACTAAATATTCCTATGGCCGCTCGATTTTCGATGACACGCCAGTAGGCGTGCTTGGCGATCGCGACCAATTACTCACCTTCGGTGTTTCCGTCGGAATCCCAATATTCAATCGTAACCAGGGTGGAAAAGCAGAGGCAGCGGCGGCGATTACTCAAGCTGAACGTAGGCGTGAGTTTCTCGAAGCAGTTGTGCGTTCAGAGGTTCAGAGCGCGTATGCGCGATATGAGGCAGCTCGAGCTGCGGTAGGTACGTTCGAGCAAGGCGTTATTCCTAGTTCCATTGAGAACGTCCGGACAATTCGGGCGGCTTATCAGATCGGCGCTTTCAGCATTACCGATCTACTAAGCGAGCAACGCCGCCTTGTCGATGCGCAGCGGGAGTTCACTGAAGCGCTGGCGGAACGCTATCGGGCGCTGGCTGACCTACAAGCGGCCATTGGCGCACCAGTCCAGCAACAGTGAGGAAGCAATCATGTCAGACCAATTCAAAACCAACGATCCGAACAGTCGACGCGAGACTGAGCCTAACAACGAGACAGAAAGGCTTCCCGGCGAGCGATCAGTCCACGAAGTCGCGAGTGAGAAACGTTCGCGCTTCGGCTCGCCCCGTAATCGCAACATCGCGATTCTTGCCGTGGTGGTTATCTTCGCCATCTTTGCTGTCCTGGCAATGATGCTTTGGGCACGCGACGATTCGCCCAGGGCGACAGAAGTTAAGGTGAACACCGAAACCGCGGGCCCGGAAGATGAACACGCAGGCGAGGAAGTAAAGCTCTCTCCTGAAGCGTTGGCGGCGGCCGAAATTGAGATTGAAGGTGTGACTCAACGTCCGGCGGTTGCATTGATTAAGGTCACCGGGACCGTCGAAACCAATCAGCAGCAGACGCAGCAGGCGTCGCCACTGGTATCGGGTCGCATTGAGCGCGTAAACGTAGGCCAGGGCGATATCGTTCGGGCTGGCGCAGTGCTAGCCGTTATCTCGAGTCCCGAGGTTGCGGAGATGCACGGCAAGTTGCGCGAGTCAGAAACACGCTTGCGACTGGCTGAGCGAACTCTTCAACGTGTGCAGCGTCCAGAAAACCGAGTGGCTCTAATACAGGCGAAGGCGAAACTCGACGAAGCTGAAGCGACTCTGCGACGAACCAGACGGTTGATCGAATTGGGAGCCGGAGCAGGAAAGGATCTTGTAGCCGCCGAGGCGGCCCATAAGACAGCGAAGGCCGAGTACGATTATCAAAGCAACATTTCCGTTAACCGCGAAGTCCAACAAGCCCAAGCCGAAGTCGAAACGGCAAGGGTTGACGTCGGCCACCTGCGTCAGAGTCTGCAAACGTTAGGCGATCCAGTTGCAACCGGGTCACGCGACGAACACACCACCAATATTTCGCTCGTAGCGTTGCGCGCTCCCGTTTCCGGCACTGTCGTTGAACGACTGGTAAATGCCGGAGCCGGAATTCAGGCGGGCACCCCACTATTCACGATCGCCAACATCTCCACTGTTTGGATCATTGCCAACGTGCCCGAGGCACAGGTGGGCAAGATTCGGGTTGGTATGCCGGCGGAGGTGCGCTCCGCAGCGGTGGGTAGTGGC
>JAMQPH010000157.1 GCA_023717605.1 Pyrinomonadaceae bacterium | reverse complement strand
CAAAAAAACAGGGGTTTTCGGTCAGGCACTAACTACCATACAGGTTTCGGGGCGAAACGTTTTTACGATTACCTGATGCAAAGGGGTATCTGTTCACGCTACCCCAGCCCGGATGCCGACGAGGCGGAGCCGGAACTCATTGTCTCTTTTCGCGATTGGTTCCGAAAGCACCGCGGCGCTGCCGAGCCAACCCTGCGCCAGTATTGTCGTGGCGCTGCTGGTCTGCTCGACGCACTAGGTGCGGACCCCAGCCTATGGAGTGCACAGCAGGTACGGAAGTTCGTACTCGACTGTGCCCGCCAGTGCGGGGCCAGCACCACTCAAAAACTGATCACATCCCTGCGGGCTTTCTTGCGTTACCTCAGCTTTCGCGGGCAGTGCCCCGCCGATCTCGATCAAGCTGTTCCGGCGGTAGCGCATTGGCGCTTGGCAACCCTGCCATGGTGCCTCTCGGCCGGGGAGGTGGACCGCCTCATCGCTGCCTGTGACGGCAGTTCTACGAGGCGCCTTCGCGATCGCGCGATCATGCTGATGCTGGTGCGGCTCGGGCTCCGCGCGGGCGATGTAACCCAACTTCGCCTCTCTGACATCGAGTGGCAGAACGGCACTCTGCGAGTGATGGGCAAGGGACGCTATGAAGTACGGTTGCCTCTGCCCCAGGACGTTGGCGAGGCGATCCTTCGTTATCTGGAGTGCCGGCCTCCAGTCGACCATTCGGATCGCGTGTTTCTTCGCCACATTGCTCCCTTCAAGCCGTTCATCACTGGCGATTGCGTGTCGTCAGTGGTGAGAGGTGCCATGCAACGTGCCGGTGTCGTAGCACCGGCAAAAGGCGCCCACCTGCTGCGCCATACCGCGGCCACGGAGATGTTGCGCCATGGCGTTCCCCTCGACCAGATCGGCTTGGTTCTGCGCCATCGCAGCATCGACATGACCGCGTATTACGCCAAAGTGGATGTCGCGTTGCTCAGACAAGTCGCCCAGCCGTGGCCGGAGGTGAACTCATGATTCCCGCCGTGGAAAACTACCTCGCCGTGCGGCGCGCGACAGGATTTGAACTTAAGAATGCGGACTATCTGCTGCGCAGCTTTGCGCGGTGGGCTGCGGAGCGAAGCGAGACGCATATCCGCGCGACAACCGCAGTCGATTGGGCCAGTCAGAGCGTATCAGTCGCGCAACGCGATGAGCGGTTGAAAACCCTCTGCCGCTTCGCTCGTTACCTGCGTGTCGAAGACAACCGGCACGAACTACCTCCCTCCACTTACTTCGGCTACCGCAAGACCCGACGCCTGCCCTACCTCTATTCTGGGGTCGAGATCCATCGCTTGCTTGCCGCCGCCTTGCAACTCCGGCCGCCCCACTCGTTACGGCCACAAACCTATGCGACGTTGATTGGACTGCTGGCTGTCACCGGTCTGCGGGTCTCTGAGGCGTTAGCTTTGCGGTTTTCTGATGTCACACCCCAGGGGTTGCTGGTCCGCAAAACCAAATTCCAGAAAACCCGCTTGGTGCCGCTCCACGACACCGCCGCGGCAGCCCTCGACCGCTACTTGATGCGCCGCCGAAAGTGTGCCCGTGGAGAGAGCGTGTTCAGCGCTGATGACGGCCGGCCGTTGCGATATCTGGAGGTTTACGCCACGTTTCAACAGCTGTTGAAAACGGCACTCATCTCGCCTGCCCGCCGCCCTCGCTTGCATGATCTTCGCCACACGTTCGCGGTCAGGGCGCTGGAGGCAAGCCCGGAGGGCCGTCGGCAAGTCGGCCGACACATGTTGGCCTTAGCGACCTACATGGGTCACGTTAACATCGATGCCACCTACTGGTATCTGGAAACCACGCCCGAACTGCTGCGGGACATCGCTACGGCGGGCGAAACCTTTCTTTGGGGAGAACAGCTATGACCTCAATCGCATCGTATATCGAGACGTTTCTACGCGAGTATCTTGGCCATCAGCGAGGCGCCAGCCCGCACACCTGTGACTCCTACGCTTACAGTTTTCAACTGCTGTTCGAGTTTGCCGCAAACAGACTCCATCTGGGCCCCTCAGCGTTGAGCTTGGAGCAGTTGGATGCTGAACTGATCAGCGCCTTTCTGAAAGATTTGGAGGATAGGCGTCGAAACTCACCGGACACGCGAAATGTTCGGCTGGCCGCGATCCGCTCTTTCTTCCGCTTCCTGGAGCATCGCCAGCCAGCCGCGCTCGAACAGATTCGTCGTGTCCTGGCAATCCCCTTCAAAAAAACCAACACTCGTCTGGTTGGGTATCTCATACAAGACGAGGTGCAAGCCCTGCTTGATGCCCCCGATCCGGCAACGCGTGAAGGGATTCGTGACCGGGCCATGTTACACCTCGCCGTCTGTGCTGGCCTGCGGGTATCGGAACTGACGGGCTTGTGCACTGCCGATGTCGTCCTGCCTTCGATGAGCATTCGTGTTCACGGTAAAGGCCGTCGAGAACGGGCGCTGCCTCTTTGGAGAACAACGGCAACGGCACTCCGGGCATGGTTGGCGGTGCGTGGAACGGTCGCCGCTCCTGAGTTGTTTGTCAATGCGCGCGGCGAGTCGTTGAGCCGTTGGGGATTCGCCCACGTGCTGCGGCACCATGCGCAAACGGCGAGTCGAAAATGCCCATCGTTGTTGAAGAAACCGCTCTCGCCACACGTTCTGAGGCACACCTGCGCAATGGTTGTGCTCCAAGCCACACACGATATCCGCAGAGTTTCACTCTGGCTGGGGCACAGTAATCTAGCCACTACCGAGGTTTATACCCGCGCCGATCCGACTGAAAAACTGGAGGCCATTGAGGCCATCGTGCCGCCGCATCTGCGCAGGGGATCGTTTCGGCCCACTGACAAGTTGATCGCACTCCTGAAAGCCGTGTCCTAATGGAGAGTCGAAAGGGCGCGTGGCCGTTGCTGTGCGCCCTTACGGCAACAACACTCCCCATAAGGAAGTACTTTCCATAAGGCAGGAGTTGTAGGCGGGACGCTCGAAGCCACAGGCATCACACTGCTGGAGGTGGCCACCGAGAGCTGCGGTGCGACAGCGCTCCACGGCCTGCATAACCTTAAGATGAGAGACCGGCAACGGATGGTGGCGGCGATACGACTCGCCATAGGCGCGAAAAATATCGGCCAGTTCAACGCCGCCTCTTGCTGCCGGCTGTCCAGAGCCGGCGCCCACGGCTCAGACCGTCGTTAACGGTAATCGGTCGAGCGGACTAAGGGCACGGTTGACGCTGTGTGGCGATAGCCTCAAGTAGCGCTGGGTAGACATAAGCGAGGTGTGCCCCATCAACAACTGGATCGAGCGTAGGTCCACACCCGCTTCCAACAGATGAGTGGCAAAACATTGCCCGCAGGCTGTGTATGCCACGGCCCTTTTTAAGGCCCGCTCTTTTCTTGGCCGAATTGAAGATGTGCCACGCTTCGTTTCGACTCAAAGGGCCGTTCTTGGCTCGGTTGGAGAAAAGCCAGACCGCGGGCCGGTAGCGTTTCCAATACACACGCAGTTCCGTAAGGAGGTTCTCGGACAAAATCGCATAACGGTCTTTGCCGCCTTTACCTTGCCTGACACGTAGCGTCATGCGCGCCGGATCGATGTCGTTGATGGGTGTGCGACAAATTTGTGGGTAGGAATTGGCGTCGTCGCCTCGTTTTCGCAGCATTACCTGAATGCTTTATACGCATTCAGACATAGGGAGAATTCCGGGAGGCTCGTGCACTCGGTTAGTTCTTGCCACCCACAAATTTGTCGCACACCCGTCGTTGATCTTGAGATTGACTAACTCGCTGACTCGCAGTCCAGCCGAGTAGGCGGTCATTAACAGCACACGCTGCTTGAGACCTCGGGCCGCGCGGATCAGACGCACGATTTCCTCAGGACTGAAGACCTCCGCCAGAGGTGACGATTGCTTGCGCGGTGGAATGAACAGCTTGTTCTCGTCCCATCCCAGAGTCTCGTTATAGAAAAAACGCAGCCCCGAGCAGTAGCCGGTCAGACCATTGGGCGATAACTTCCGCTCCACTATCAGATGCACAAGAAAGGCTCGGATCTCCTCCTTACCGAGCTGGTCCGGCGCTTTGCCATAATATTTCGCTAGCCGTGTCACCGCGTAGACGTAGGTCTTCTGCGTTGCAGCGGAAAAGTTCCGCAGCTTCATTTCCTCGATCATCCGGTCTCGTAATGCTCCCATGACAGCCTCCTTGAGTGAAAAATTTTCACTCAGGCTATCACTGCGATACGACACACCGTCAAAGAAATGATAACTGCAAAACTAAAGCAGGAAGAACGTCATGGCAGGGACTCCGGCCCTCCGGCCTACCGCGAAGCGGTTTAGTCCAATTCTCTTTCAGCTGAATCGTAAAATCAATTTTCCCGCCAACGCCTTTCTCACTTCTCACTGATGCTTTCGCGTCCGCGTGCCGCGGCCATCTGTAGGCACGCTGAGTAGGGATATTGTTTGCTGGAGTTTCTGTTGTTCGGCGGCGTTATGGGATTTACCGGGACTGTGGCGGGGATCGCTTCGAGTTGTGATCTGACGTAGCGACGTACCTCCGGGTTATCCCGGATGAAGGCGCGAATCATCGCGTTTCGAATCGAGAAGTGGGTGCTTCATGATCGGTGCCAGCTACATCGAGCGGCGCTTCAGGCTTAAAGCGAACCACCGTAATGCCTGCTTTTATCAGTTCGTCGGTATCAAATCCGGGGCATTTCTGAAGCGCAATAGTGTTTTCTGCAAAATTGCCGCGACTTATGCTGTTTACTAGCGCCTGGATCTGCTCTTGTG
>JAMQPH010000139.1 GCA_023717605.1 Pyrinomonadaceae bacterium | reverse complement strand
CCGTTGCCGCAGCCAACCTGATGACCCGGCCTCTGCGAGAAGAATTTTAGAGAAAGAGTTCAGGGTAAGATTAGATGGTCACCGCAAAGGAAGAAAAGCCTCTGGCTTCGAATCGCTCCGCCTTTCACAACTATCACATCTCCGATAAATACGAAGCCGGGATCGCCCTGACCGGAACGGAAGTGAAGAGTGTGATGGGGGGCCGCGTGCAGTTGAAAGAATCGTACGTCGCCGTGCGTGATGGTGAGGCGTGGTTGTTTAATGCCCACATTTCCCCTTATTCTCATGGCAATCGTGAGAATCATGAGCCCTTGCGGACACGGAAACTGTTGCTGCACCGGCGTGAGATAGGACGGCTGGAAGAAGCTGCGGTTAAGCAGGGGATGACGCTCGTGGCGACGCGTGTCTACCTGAAAAACGGCCGTATCAAGCTTGAAGTTGGAGTTGCACGGGGGAAGAAAATGTATGACAAGCGCGAAACTGAAATGCGACGCACGATTGACCGCGAGACGCAGGCGCAACTGAAAGAGCGCAACCGTTGAATAGCACTGATCTTGGAGAATCGAGGAGAGCAAAAAACTAATGAACGTTGAATGTACACCCGGCCCTTATCAGGAAGTTGACACCCAGGCCCTGGCCGTCGCCGTTTTTAAGGACGAGAAGGCTGACGGCGGGCTCTTGAAGGACCTCGACACGGCTTCCGAGGGCGTAGTCAAGTCTGTAATCGATTCTGAGGAGTTCAAAGGGAAAGAAGGCGAAACGGCATATCTGCATTTGCGGCCAGCTGGAGGTCTCAAGGTCCAGCGTCTACTCCTGATTGGCGTTGGCGAGAAAGCGGAATATCACGTGGCACGCGTTTCGGAATTCGCCGGGACCGCAGCCCGTTTCCTGCGCGGCAAGAATGTGAAGTCAATAGCCGTTGTCCCGCGGCTTGAAGGTGATGCGGAATTGATCGCGGCCAGCGTAGTTGAGGGTGCGATCATTGGTCTTTTTGAGATAGATAAGTATCGCACGTCAGATAAAGAGCAGAAGGTCATCGATCGACTGGTAATTGTCGTGGATGGCGCCGATAAAGATGCGCTCACGCGAGGAGTAAAGCGCGGTCAGATTGTCGGCGAGTCAGTAAACTTCACACGCGATATGGCTAACGAGCCGGGCGCTTACCTGACCCCGACTAATATGGCAGAACGGGCGCAGGAGATCGCCAGCGAGTTTAATCTGAGTATCGACGTACTCGACGAGGCACGCATGCAGAAAGAGGGCATGGGCTCGCTGTTGAGCGTCTCTCGTGGGTCGGATGAGCCTGCGAAATTGATTATCCTGAAGTACACACCTGCGAAACCTACTAAGGACAACGGCCAGTTACTGGCTCTCGTGGGTAAGGGAATCACCTTCGATTCCGGTGGCATTTCCCTCAAGCCTGGCGAGAACATGGAGCTAATGAAATACGACATGACGGGTGGCGCAACTGTCTTGGGAGCAATGCGGGCGATTGCTCAGTTAAAGCCTTCAATTCCCGTCCTGGGAGTTGCGCCGTGCTCGGAAAATCTACCCTCGGGGAAAGCCACAAAGCCAGGTGATGTTGTGCGGGCAATGACCGGCAAGACTATTGAAGTGATCAACACCGATGCTGAAGGCCGGCTGATTCTCGCCGATGCCATCGCTTACGCGAAAAAGTTGGGTGCCACGAGAATCATTGACATGGCAACACTAACCGGAGCGGTTTCGATTGCCCTGGGAGACGTCAATGCGGCGGTGTTGGGAACCGATCAAGAACTCATTAATGAAATAATTGCCGCGGGCAAAGAAGTTGGCGAAAAGTTCTGGCAGTTGCCCTTGGATAAAGAGTATTCAAAGCAGATCAAGTCTGACATCGCGGACATCAAGAACGTCGGAGGGCGCAAAGCCGGAACCATAACAGCAGCGGCTTTTCTCAAGGAGTTCGCGGATGGAGTTGCCTGGGCGCACTTGGACATTGCAGGCACAGCGTGGGGCGACGAAGCAAAACCGTATCGATCAAAGGGACCCACGGGAATCGCGGTGCGCACCTTGATCAATATCGTCAACCGGGCCTCCCGCGAGTAGTAGCGGCAAGGCCTCCTGCAGCGGAAGGTTCATTTTCCATTTCTCGTTTCTCATAATGGAAATGAACCCTCACTAACGGTCAACCTTCCCTTGCACTTTGCGCCTTGCGGTTATCGGCAAGCGCTCAGGTTGGTCCATAAACTCAGGACCTGTGCTCAATCGTAGACATGTACTGTCACCATAAGGGAACAATGTTTGATCCATGAATCCTGGAGATAGCCTGGTTTGCTGGGCTTTCTCGCTCTCCATCTCGTGGCATACGAGTTGAAGTGTAATGTGGCACGCCAAAGGGGCGGACCTCACTAGAAAAATAAGGTCCTCGCCCCCCTCGATGGCCGCTCGAGGATTAACGATGCCGCCCCCTTTGGCCCCCTCAAAAACTTATTTCCTCTCCACGTTTAGCCCTTCCTAAGAAACAAGGTTCGAGCTGACTTCCCAACAGCTGGCCAGAACGATTGCCATCGGTGTTATAATTTCCACGGCTGGTTGCCGGTGCATGGCGACGTCCCCGCTGTCTCATCGCAGACTTTATAGGAGTTAAAAAGCGCGGTGATCGATTACTACAAAACCCTGGGTGTTAAGCGTACGGCCTCCACCGCCGATATTAAGTCCGCGTATCGTAAACTAGCGAGACTAAGGCATCCTGACGTAAATCACGACTCTGAAACTGCCGGTCGCGAATTCGATCTTCTGTCAAAGGCCTACCATGTTCTCAGTGATCCCCAGGAAAGGGCCTACTACGACCTACAACTAAACTCGCGAAACAGCAGCAGTTCTTCCATTCTGCATTCGGACAATCCGCATGCGCGCCGCGCTCGAAACCTGGCGGTACAGGCTAAATGGGACCGAGTTGTCGATGAGGTACTCGAACGCGATCGGCGTGAGAACCGCGAACGTCAGCGCGCTGTTTTCACGACGGTTTCACTTTTTCTCTCAACCTTCTTCGTGGCTCTGATGCGACCGCCACTATGGCAAGTCTTCGACTACGCCGGGCGCGCCATAATGCTTACTCTATTT
>JAMQPH010000341.1 GCA_023717605.1 Pyrinomonadaceae bacterium | reverse complement strand
CCGCTGGAGTTCATGGAGCGTCTGGCTGCGCTGGTGCCCCGCACGCGCGTTGATCCGGTAACCAGGCGCCGATGAGCAAGCCGGACGCGGGTTGCTATCCAGTCGGGATCACCTGCCCGGATTCTTATGGTGGCATACCTGCCGCCGTTCGAGTGACTCGTCAGTTTGTCGAGGCGGTCCCTCACCAGGTAGTTGACTGAAAATGATGGCTGTTCAAATACCCTGCATACGATTTCTCTAGGCCAGAAATGACAAAGGTTCACATTGGCATGCAAGCCTTTGTGATGTATGGTGCGCCCGGAGAGATCCGAACTCCCGACCTCCTGGTTCGTAGCTTTAAATATGTTACGTCAGTAATTGTTATTATTAATCTATAGGCGGTCACGCCCGTTGCGTTGTGCGGTACTTTGCATCACCGTGCAGGACTGAGTTCGGCAAAAGTTCGTCAAGGAATTTTCAACAAGCTAATCAGCCTTGACCGAACCAAATACTTGCGGACTCACTTTCGATTCCGCTCCCCTCCACCAAATATATAAGGTCAACCACTCTCGGTTTGCCTTTTTCATTGCGGGGGCCGGCGGAAATACGGGGGTTTCTGCGGAAGCTTGCGGACTTCGCCTGCTGGCCCGGAGGCCCGGTCGAGGGCCCATTCCGCTCTCTCCGGGCCCTTCTTCTCTCGGTCTCGGCTAGCGTCAAAAACCCGGAGTCCGGAAGCATTGAAAATACGGCCATTACAAATCAATAGTTTACTCGCGGACTTTTCAAGCGGCTGGATGGCAGCATTGACTACCCAGAGGAAACAGCTAATCTTCTGTAAATGAAGTGCTCTATTGCATGGCAAGAATTGGGAAACCGAAAGGTGAATTGTCGGCAGCTTCCCTTGCAGATACAAAGGGATATATGCTTTTCAGTGCTTGTCATGACCAATAACCGATAAGGGACAGATGGCGTGAACACAAATTCCAAGAAGTGCCTATGTGCTGCGATACTTGGAATCGCCATAATCATGGGTGAGATACTATCCGCGGGCGCCGAACCCAAGGCTCTATACACCATGGATTTCGGCCAGAAAGAGAATATCGATGCATCCACATGGCTTAAGAAGCAGGGATTCGATGAGTTTCTCGATGCAAAGAGATTGCATTTGAAGTTTGAGAATGAGGGGCTGCGCATCAGCACGAACGAAGGTTTGACAGCCATGTTCGGATTAAAGTTTGGCAAGCCAGATTACGTTCGCGACGTAAATCATATTGTTATTGAATGGGGTGTAAACCGCTTTCCCATCGGTGCAGACTGGGCACAAGGAAATAAACGGGTGCCGATTGGCGTCATTTTCAGTTTTGGCGACAAGAAGTTGAGTAGCGGCTTGCCTTTGGGCATCAAGGACGCTCCGTACTTCCTTAGTGCGTTCATCGGCGAGAAAGAACAGGTAAATAGAATGTACCTCGGTGCTTTATACCAGGAAGGGGGGCGCTACTTTTGTGTATCCAATGGCGCGCCTATGGGGCAACCCATTGTCACCAAATTTGAAGTCAACAATCGATTTAAAGACGTTTTCAAACAGGAAAAGACGCCGCCCATCACAGGCTTTGCGTTTGAAATGAACACCGACGACACAAAAGGTGGCGCCGACGCCTTTATTAAAAAGATTGTTTTTTATTCTGAACATTGAAATTTGGATTATTTATGTGAGCTGACCCTGTCGCGTGGTATCGGGCTGGCAAAAAACCCGCTCTAGACACAGTGCCTTGTCCTGCAGGTGGACAAACTGTGCCGCGACATGCCCAACAAGGCGGTGGCCGAACTGGATCGCCTGCACGACAGGACGGTCAATCCGGTTTTTGCATCATACGAGCACACAAGTGAGGCGATTAGAGCGAAATGTCGCCATACACTGGCGACTCCACCACCATTATCTACCCGCTAGAAAGCGTAAGCTCGGCAAGTACACCACGATGATCGGAAATATCGGTTCCGATAACTTCATAGGAAGAAAACTCAAGACCGGGTGATATCAGGACCCAGTCCAGGCGTTTGCCAAGCAGGGGAAAAGTGATCAGCTTGCTGTTTTCCGGCTGGTACGCCTTCAGCCCAAGTTTCTCAACCAGGTACTGTGGTGCCGAGTCCTGCGGGAGCCATCCTGAGTTCATGTCGCCCATGATGATAATCAGGTGATTGTTTCTGGCACGTAAAACTGCAATCAGTTCGTCTGCCTGTTTTTTCCTGACCCAACCACTCATGAAATCCAGATGAACAGAAACTACATCAATGTCGATACTGTCCCTTCCCGGCCAACTAATGGTCGATACCACAAAACCCGTGGGTACCAGTGTAAGTAAAGGGTTAAATGTAACCGCCTGCGGATTCGACATCTCCTGTCGTGACATCAGTGCTGTACCATAGGAAAGTCCTATCGCATCAACGTGTGACGCCTGAATCGAACGGGTAAACATGCTGTGACTTGCAAGATATTCAACGTGGTTGAAATTGCCACTCCAGAACGAAGGCCCATCGATCTCCTGAAAAGCAGCGATATCCGGTGCTGCCTGGTTCAATAGTTTGTTTATACTATCTAGGTTTTTCACAATCTCGGCTGAATGCAGCAGCAATTGATGAAAACTGGTCCCTCGCCCGTGGGCCACGTTCAGTGTCATGACCCTGAGACCATGTTCATTGGAATGCCGGTCAGCATGATACGGAATGCTTGAATTCTGATAGTAGTGCACGGGTGGTGTTGAATGAAGCTGCGTTGTTGCACAAGAAGGTAACAGCAAGATAAACAGAAGTAGCCCTCCAGTGCAGTAGATGCTTATGTTGAAACCACGCCTCATCAACGTGCGCTACCTGGCCGCCATAACCATTTAGAAGCAAGCAATAAGAAAAACGCAGCCAATGCGATGGTCACTACAGTAACTATCTGCGTTTTTAAGTACTCGATTTTCATGGCAGTCAGCCTCTGGCTACCATGGGTAGTGTACGATAATCTTCAGCGCACGGAATAATCCTCGCGCGCCAGCCCCTTGTCATCTGCTACTCGTCTATCATGGATTAATGCATCTGGCCAGCTTCCAATATAAAACCAGCCAGAGTCGCAGACTAACATCGATCGTTACAACCCCTTGTCGACACCATCGCTGATAGTAGACTTGAATAGCGTTCTGATACCAATGTGTTCACTATACGAGACACGGAAACTCGGCTCTGTCACGTACGTATCTCTCACATCGTTCAGCAGTAGCTGCACGTTGGCTTGATTTCGGGAACGACAACGGCCGATGGTTCAAAAACTGGCGCCCGCGCGAAGGGAGTGCAGGATAATACAGGCAGCCGCGCCGGCAATCACATCATCCAGCATGATGCCGAGGCCGCCTTGCACGTGCTTGTCGATCCAGCAAATCGGCCATGGTTTCCAGATGTCGAGCAGGCGAAACAGCGCAAAGCCGGCCAGGACCGTGCCCCAGCTAACGGGCACGAGGAACATCGTGATCCAGTAACCGACGAACTCGTCCCACACGATGCCGCCATGGTCGTGCACACCGAGGTCATGCGTGACGCTTTGACAAAGCCAGACACCAAAGGCAAAGGCGCAAAACACGCAGATTGCATAGAGCCAGTGCGGCAGCTGGCTCAGGGGAAGATAGAAGGCGATTGCAACGAGGGTGCCGAACGTGCCCGGCGCAAACCTGGCCAGTCCGCTACCGAGACCGAACGCGAGAAAATGGCGCCAGTTGCGGAATACCCACGTGTTGACGGCTGGTGTCGCTTCTTTTCCTGTCAATTTTGATCACCCGCGGGCTAAGCTAGCATAGAGAGGTAACGCGCCGGCACTGTGGTCATCAACGACTGCAAAATCTCGAGAAATTCATGGAGCTCATCGTCCGCCAATTCTCCCATGACCGCGATTTGGAAGTAGTTCGGCGCCAGCGGCGGCTTGCAGGCATAGATGAGGTAGCCACGATCCTTGACGGCCGCGTAAAGCGCGTCGAAGCCGAGTGTTTCCGGAACGCCGACCGTCAGAATCGAGGCGGCTTCACTCCCCGGTGGCAACGGCAACAGAGGTAACCCCAGCCGTACCATTCCCGCCGCCAGTATTTCGCGGCGTCGCGAGTAGACGCGTCGTCGTTCATCGATGCCCCGATCGAGAAGTTCTTCAAGCGCGCGGTCGAGCGCAAGGAACAAGGGTACAGAGGCTGTGAAGGGCGTCTGGCCGTTGAATTCCATCTGGTCATGGAAACGATGCAGGTCCACCGAATAACTGCGCGGGCGTATTAGCCTGGACATTTCAAGCAGGTCGCGTCGCACGCAGACAAGGCTGAGCCCCGGCACCGCATGCAGGCATTTTCCGGAGGTCGTGATGCACGCGTCGATCCCATCGCGCGTTACATCCAGGTCCTCGACGCCTGCGCTCGACGTGGCGTCGACGATCAGTTTCAGGCCGTGCTGCCGCGCCAGGGCACCGACGGCCGCCACCGGGTTGAGCAGGCCCGCTGACGTTTCATGGTGGGTCATCGCCACCACAGTGAACCCGCACTGGCGCTCTTTCGCAATGACCGCCTTGATGCGATCCAGATCGAAAGGCTTACCGAACCCGAAATCGATCGCTGTGTGGGGGATCTGGTAAACATTCAGGATCTCCGCGATACGGGCTCCGAATGACCCGTTGACGGGGACAAGCACCCTGGCATCCGGTGGCACGAGCGAGGCACACACCGCTTCAATTGCAGCCGTCGCGGGTCCGCCGATGAAAAGGATGCTGTGCTCATCTCCAGAGCGGAAGACGTGGCGGCTATTGCACCGCACCCGCGTAACCAGCTGCGAGAAGCGCGTATCGCGGTGTCCTATCTCGCAGTCGGCAAGTGCTGCCTTGACGCCAGGGGATAGCATGACAGGACCTGGGCAGAGCAGAATTTCGGCGCCGCGCCGTGTAGTATTTGTGGATATCGGTTTCACACCATCTTACCCCCTAAAGTTATTGTATAGCGCCAGCCCGTCAGGCAACTGATGACCAGACCCACGCCCAGGCCCACAAGTCCTATCCAGTGCACCGGTGTCACGACCCGCGCGGGCATATCGGGCAGGATAATGATCGCCACCGTCAGAATGGCCCAGTAAATCACCGCGGTCGCCATCTTGCCCAGCGCGATCGACGGGATTTCGATGCCCACCGTTGCGCCGTACCGCCTCACGGTGCCAACCCAGAACTCCCTTAACAGGAAGATCACCAGATAGGCGAACGGGATACCGCCCGTGACGACGAGCATGGCGAGCAGGATCGCCGTTGTGAAACTATCAGCGACCTGGTCCAGCATGGCTCCGAGGGCAGTCTCTTGCTTAAGCCGACGCGCTAGGTAGCCATCGAGGTGGTCGGTCACACCGGCGACGGTGCCGATCGCCACTGCCACCCAACCGTGTCCTCCCAAGTAGAGAATGACCGCTAAGGTCACCCCGACGATCCGGGCGAAGGACAGCAGGTTAGGGATCGTGGCGAGATCCGCTCCCTTGAGCAGGGTTGCTATTGATTGTGCATTAGGCATTGTGGGCACTATTTGTGCCTCTTAGCCAAATACACGAAGAATATATGCTGCTACTCCCTAAGTCTAGCGTAAGTGTCCACCCCTACGTCCCACATGTTGCAAACCACGCCGCATGAATAGTAAAGTCGATTACCGGGATAGCTTCCCCATACTGTCTACGCGCAGCTTTACCCGTCGAGCAGCCGAAAAAGTTTGAGTTCATCATCAATCTGAAGGCAGCCAAGCAGATCGGTCTCACAATCCCGCCGAACGTTTAGGCGCAGCAGCCGACGAAAATCCGCCGGATAGGATATCTAGGTTCCACTTCCGTGTCGGCGCGCACACAGGCATTCCGACTAGGGTCTGCGCGAGCTTGGATACGTCGAGGGAAAAACATTGTCATTGAATGGCGACGTCATGAGGGAAAAGTCGATCGCCTTCCCGCGCTCGCGACTGAGCTGGTGCGTCTCAAAGTAGACGTTATCGTTGTGACCGGTGTGGGAGATTTACGCTCAGCCAAAGAGGCCACCGCCACAATTCCCATTGTCATGGTTGTGGAAGTGGTTTCCTCGCCAGTTTGGCGGAAGAACCCCAGATGTTAGCCGGATGCCAGATGTTCCAGGGCCACGGCCACCGGCACGAACAACAGCAGTAAGCCGATAGTCTTCACAGGACTCCCAATAGCGTGCGTGACCAGATGCAGGGTCTGCGCGAGCTTGGGATGAGGACGTTTGCTCCTGTGAGGCCTGATTGACGGCTGCTCGCGGCGACCAGCCAAGGCCGCCTGGTTCAGTTGCCTGAACCAGCCACCGTCAGTTCCACGCGCCGGTTCTTCGCCCGGCCCTCCGGCGTGTCGTTCGAGGCCACGGGGTCTTTCTCGCCGAAACCCTGCGCGGACACCATGCTGGGGTTGACGCCCCGCGAGATCATGAACTGCATCACGTTGTCGGCCCGCTTCTGGGACAGCACCAGGTTGCTGGTGATGCCCTCTTTCATGAGCCCCGGGCCGATCGGGACATTGTCGGTATAGCCGTTCACGTTAATCTTGCTTTTCTGATTGGGGGCTAGGATCGGAATGATTTTGCCAAAGGTCTGCTGCGCTTCAACCGGCATTTGCCAGCCGCCCGAGGGAAACAGCAGCTCACTGTTGACCGTGACCTTAATGGCGTTTTGCAATCGCGTGATCTGCATTTGGTTGGCGCCGACTTCCTTCGACATCGTCTGGTTGAGTTGCTGATATTCTGTGTCCAGCGCGTTATACTTTTGTTGCGACGCGTCATACTTTTGTTGCGAGACGCAACCGGCAAGCAACAGCATGGCGATGAACGTCATCGTGGTATACTGGGGGAATTTCCTTTTGGACATCGTGCAGTCTCCTTCGCTAGGAAATTTAGACAACCCTTTTTTCTGATCGGAACCGGTCATGGCGAGGTGGCGAGGCTTCGGTCTGCCGAAGCCTCGCCACCCGTTTCCACGGGACGGCTACGTCCGCTGGCGGGTGTTCACACCCTGCTCAGTCGTATCCCCAAACTTTGAGGGTGGCCGTCGGTTTATTACCGAGGATCTTGTACTGGACCCCCACAGACAGGAGGGTCGCCTCGCGTCCTGGAGCGTCCTTCTCAGCCGTTGTTCCTCCCGACTTCAAGACTCCCACATTCGTGATGGTGTCGTCCTTTTTACCCTTCCCGCGGAGGACGACCTTCGTGATCTCCACGTCAGCGCCCTCGGCCGTGATCTTGGTCTTCTTGATGTCCTCCTTCCACATCTTCCCCTCTTCGGCCTTGATGTCCGTGCTTGGATCCATGG
>JAMQPH010000123.1 GCA_023717605.1 Pyrinomonadaceae bacterium | reverse complement strand
GGCCTCAAGCACCACTTTCCGCGTTGCCATGAAGAGTTTGGCAACTTCGGGTGGATAGCCCTTGAGAAACCTTTCCAGGTTCGGATTGCGCGCCCGTGGTTTAATCATTCAACTCTCCAACAATTCAACCAACCGCGCCTTCCCAAGTTTTCGAGCTAGGGAAATCGGCGAGGCGCCATCCTTCGCCTTCAGCTCTGGCCGGGCGCCGTAACGCAAAAGTTCCTCGATCTGAGCCCGGTTGTAGTCTTTCTTGATTGCATAGTGCAAGGGGGAATACCCGTCGCGGTCTTGAAAGTTTATGTCAGCACCATGATCGATTAACCACTTCAGAAGTTGCAAGCGTTTGGACCTGACAATCTGCAATAGCGGTGTTTCATTGTGGATCACCGGGTCGATGTTAGCTCCAAATGCGAACAGGAGTTCGGCCATCCGTTGATCTTGGTCCCAGATCGCCGATCGCACAGAGTTGCTATCAGGAAGAGCGCCACTTTCGAGCAAGAATCGAGACAGGTCAAAGTTCTTACCCCAGGCGATGGCATACCACAACGGTGTGGCTTGAAACTCTTCGCCATCGTCGATGATTGTCCTCACCGCATTGACGTCTGCGCCTGTTGCGATTAGGGCGCGCGCAGTCTCAATGGATTTGCGTACTGGGAGTTTCGCTTCGCGAGCATTTATTCCAGCACAGTGATGAAGCGGAGTCTTGCCGATCTGATCGACATAATTTGCGAGCGCAGGTTCTTCGGTCAAAGCTCTCGCTACAGCGACAGCTTCCCACTCCCGCACGTTCCTGATGAAAACTTTCTTGTTCATTTGTCCGTCGGTCCCATAAAGCTATCGCATTGGATTTTCGCACTACTTATCCCATTTCCAAATTTCAGACCCGGAAAGTGACTACTCAAGTTGGAATGTCTCAAAGTCTGCGAGGAGGCCGCAAGCGCAGCGATGAGCTGGCGGTGGAAACCACTCTTCCTGACGTTAAGGGGGAGCTACAAATTCAAGTCTCGACGTCCGGGCAATCAGACGCTATAAGTTATGACGAAGCATCAGGCGAAGGATGGTAGATCAGGAATGGCCAGAGATGTCAAAGAAATGACCGAACGGGAAATCCGCGAACGGGTTTTGCTGCTCGGGTTCGGCGGAGATCAACGACTCTTCATGGCATTTCACAAAAGACTGGAAGCGGACCTGCCACCTGGTACCGGAATCGTGCTCCGCGGTAGCGTGGTTACTAACAAACGCTGGGATGACGGGAAGCCCTTTGATGCAGACGGGAAGGGAACCAGCGACCTCGACGTTACTCTCGTGGGTGACAAAGTGATGGAGTATTGGGACAAGGATGCTTATTACATTCCCGGCCTTCACACCAAACCGCTCTGCGACGAAGATCCGGCAATTGCAATCGGCCTCAACAAACTCCGCAAGGCTTTGCAAGAGTTGGTGGGCCGGCCAGTTAACTTTCAGGCCACCGCCAATCTGGTGCTGTATGCGCGCGACGTCCTGTTCAATGAAGCGTATTTTACCGTGGTCGAGGCAAAGGCCGGTTCGTGATTCTCAAGCTACTCAGCTACAACATTCGCTTTGGAGGTAGCGGGCGAGAATCTCGCCTGGCTGAGGTCATTCGGACAGCCTCACCTGACCTGGTGGTGTTTCAGGAAGCGACGAACACTCGGGTCATCGAGGGGTTAGCAAAAGCAACGGGCTTTCCAATCTGGGCGGCACAAAGAGCACATTCGATCGCTTACCTTAGTCGAGTTGAAATCTCCTACCATGAATGGCATTACCCGGCCGGAGCCAAACACTCTTTTCTGGAGATCGTGCCTGCAGGAACCGAAGCGCGAATCTTCGGACTACATCTTAGTTCCTTGTTTTCCAAGTGGAGCGAACGCCGCAGAGGCCGAGAGATTAGGGCGCTACTAAATGGCATCGAGCGACACCAACAAGGGTTTCATGTCCTGGTCGGGGACTTCAATACCCTGGCTCCCGGCGAAGTGCTTGACGTAAGGCGCTTGCCGGCATGGATCCGTGCCCTGGTCTGGATGAGCGGTCGCGATATTCAACGTGAGACCATTCAAGTCATGCTTGATGCCAACTATGCTGACGGGTTCCGGCTGCTGCACCCCGAGGTCAAGGGCTACACTTTCCCGACCTGGGATCCGCACCTCCGTCTCGACTATGTATTCGTTCCCAAGCCCTTGGCCAACCGACTATTAACTTGCGAAGTGATTACTACTCCGGCCGAGGTTGCCGGCGCGTCAGATCATTTTCCGCTGCTGGCCCAGCTTGAGATTTAGAGGTCTACAAACTCCGCGTGTTGAACGTATCGCCCTGGCGAAGGTCCCCGGTCTCGAGGCCCTTTCGAAACCAACGGATCCGTTGCTCCGAACTGCCATGAGTAAACGAGTCAGGAACGACATACCCTTGCGATTCGCGCTGGAGCCGGTCATCGCCGATGGCACTCGCTGCCCGTAACGCCTCCTCGACGTCTCCCTGCTCGAGCGCCCCTCGCTTCTGAGCATGATGCGCCCAAACGCCCGCCAGGAAATCGGCTTGGAGTTCGAGCCGCACTGAAAGCTGATTGGCCTCAGCTTCACTCATCCGTTGGCGGGCTGAGTTAACTTGGTCCATCGTTCCCAGGAGATGCTGGATATGGTGGCCTACCTCGTGCGCAATGACGTATGCCTGGGCGAAATCTCCAGGAGCTCGAAAGCGTGTTTTCAACTCGCGGTAAAACGATAGGTCAATGTAGAGCTTTTCATCACCCGGACAGTAGAACGGACCAACCGCTGCGCCGGCGACGCCGCAGGCTGACTGAACCTGATCGCTGAATAGGACGAGTGTGGGTTCGCTATACTGCCGGCCCACTTGACGAAAGATGTCGTTCCAAACGTCTTCGGTATCGCCGAGCACTGCGCCGACGAACTGCCGAAGTTCTTCTTCCTCCGGATTGGTTGGGCGTGAAGACTGAGTTGCTGGGGCCTGTGGATCGGTGGGCAACTGCTCTAACAACTGGCGCGGATCTGCGCCCAGCAGTAATGCGATCACGAGTATTACGATACCGCCGAGGCCACCTCCAATCGCCATTCCCCCGCGCGACATCCCGCGTCGATCTTCTACGTTCTCACTCTGACGGCTTTCTCTCCACCGCATGATCTAATCCCTCCTTGATCAACCATTTTCCGAAGGTTTCTTGTTATTCTTCACACGTCGCGCTCTTTTGCTAACAGTTCTTGATGCGGACTGTGGTTGCACTGCGTAATGCAGACGCACGACGCCGTCGGGCCAGGATTTCGTAGACAGCAATTCCAACGGAATGGAGCGGTGCCGGGGCTGCACGAGAGGAATGCCGTCGCCAATAAAGATCGGTATAACGTGGATGATGAACTCGTCAATCTCGCCTTCGTCCAGGAACGAGCCGATGATACCTGCACCGCCCATCATCCAGATGTCCTTTCCGGTCTCCGAGCGAAGGCGCTTCGTGAACGTCTTGATGGGCTCTGTCACAAACTCCACACCAGGCGGAAATGTCTCGGGGGGCTGACGGGAAAAGATGTAGTTCTTTATTCGGGAGCGGGAGGTTTTTGCCCTGGGCTTCTTCGATCGGGCAGTCGCTTTCGTCTTGCGGGCCGCGAACTTCTGAAGCAAGGGCTCGTAGGTCTTTCGTCCCCAAATGACCGTGTCGATGGATTTAAGGAAGGCGTCCATGCCATAGTCGTCCGACTGTCGGGGCCGGTTGAGCCAGTCGACGTTGCCGTCATGTCGCGCGATGTAACCATCGGTGCTGGTTGCGATGTAAACGATGATCCTTCGGCCGTTCTTCACTGCGTCTTCTTGCCTCGGGCTCTGTCAGAACCCGATCATTTGACATTTTTCATTTGGCATTTTTCATTTGGTCATTTATGGACTGAGAAATATCCTGTTCAAGGTTACTCACGACAGAACCCTCACGCACATCACAAGTTCAATTTTCATCAGAAATGGCCAAATGAAAAATGTCAAATGACAAATGGAAAATGATCAGGCCCCTACCGCGCCCTGTTCTGACAAGCTCATCGCCGGTAAGTACCTGGTGCGCAAAATCTGCCGGTGGTGGAGTTCATGTCCTGCAATGATATGTGCCAGGGCGCGTACACTTGCCTCACTGTCGTTGGCCAGTCCGCTGCGCATCCAGGCGTTAGTATCGAGATGCTTGAACAGCAAGATGGTGGATTGCCTCACGCTTCTTAGCTCTGAAGAAAGGTCTGCCAGCCTGCAGCTATCGAAGGAAGCGTTACTGACATAGTCATCCTGTTCGAAACCAGACAAAGGCGTTTGGTCGTTGCGCGCGAACCGCAGTGCGCGGTAGGCAAAAATCCGCTCGCAGTCGATCAAGTGTCCCACGAGCTCCTTGATGCTCCATTTGTCCGGCGCGTAACGAAAGTTCGCCCGCGACTCCGGGATGCTGTTCAGGAGGCCTGCGGTTTCTTCCGCTTGCTCACCCAGAACAGTGAGTATGTCGCCGTCCGGAACCAGCGATACATACCTGCCGTAGTAGGGCAAATATTCAGTTGTATCTGGCTTGCCAATATTTTCGTTCATCATCGAGTTTACTCCCTGAATACAAATCCGTAGTTTCGCATGAAGCTGGTTGGCCATTGGTATTGCGGGCTTCGATCACCGGTTCTGGTGAGCGTGCCGCCTTCAAGAACTTGTTCGATGTTTCCAGGAGCTCCCGTTGCTTTGCCTGGTATTCACCATCGCTAGACGACTTTGCTTTCCCGTTTTCATCGATCCAACGGATTAGTCGATCACTACCAAAATAGAAGCGGTTAGACTTGGTAGTGACTACTTTTCCCGACATTGGTTCGTTGTAGGTATAGTCTCGCCGGAACACAAAAATCAACTTCTCGTTCCAATAATAATACTCTTCCATTGCCCGTCCACTCTCACCGAAATAAGCCGCGGTTGTTTTAACGATCCGAGGCCCATTGAAATAAGCAATCAGCTCACCGCCTTCCAGAGAAAAGCCAGACAGCTCTTTCTTGACCTTCCTATATTTGCGAATGCTTTTGTTGATTGCCGTATATCGTCGGCGAATGGAAGGAATCGAATCCTCAGTCTGGGACGTGACATAAGGAGGAACCACTCTGCCGTGCGCCCATGCTGGAGTGACGAGGGCTGCGATGGACATTAACAAAATTCGCTTCATGGGAGTTTTCCAAGCGCAGTATGTAAATCGTTTGGAGATGCTGTCAATACGAAGTGGCACAGACTTCAGTCTGTGATCTCAAGGCAGCCTGATTCACTCAACGACCCAAGCAACTCAACCGGCAACACAGACTAAAGTCTGTGCCACTTTTTCTGCCAAACCACCCTTCCTAGTCTTCGAATTCCGGCCGCTTGAGAGTTACGAATAGCGACGGACGATTAGGGCAATTGGCAACCCTACGCAGAACATGATCACGGACACGCCGATAAGCACCGAAGAAAGAGGGAACGACACTTTGTGCGGAAACGCTGAGAGGGGTAATACCACCAGGTTCATGAAGCAATACACGGCGATGCCATAGAGCAACCCGCTAACGATTGGTTGCCGCACCAGAAACGTGAGTTTGCGGCTCGCTGCGTAAAAAATCGCGGCCCACCCGGTTGCGATTATGAAGTGAAACACAAGGCCGAGAGCTGCGGTCTTAAGTCCGCCGTTATAGGAGTCGAGTCCAAGCACTCCGCTGGCTATCGATTGCAGCATTCGCGTAGGCGGCCTGCCTCGCAAAATAGTGGTGATGGCCGCAGCAATTATGTCTAAAACACCGGCAATTAAGCCGGCCAGCAGAATTGTCTTGTAAGCCTTCAATCCTTCGTTTGGTGACATGGGTTATGTTCTAAGCCGGAGCTACGCTCGGTCACGTGACGCGATCTCTCGGTACCCCGTCCAGTCCGCGTGTGGTTTGCTCTGTGATGCTCGACCCCGCCTCAAGAGTTGGCCATGCCGCTGCTGGACCAAGCTCGTTGGTGTTCTGTTCTTCCAGCTGGACACTGCCTGTGTCCTCTTTGGAGCTGCGGTTCAACCTACGAACCTGCCAAACTCCCAAACCAAAATAAGCCATCACTGCCGCCGAGCTTAGAATCAAATAAGCGATAATTAGCGATTCGCTGAGCTGAACCTTCTTAGGCAACGCTATCCCACCGAGAATCAGTCCGAGGCCGAGTACAGTAATCCAGAACAATCCCTCCATCTCGCTATCCATCCGTTTCTCAAACAACTTGATTCTGTCGTTTTCTTTGGTGGTGACCAGGTGGGCTCCGCAGCGATTGCAATACTTCATCTGCGTCGCCAGGGATGTTCCGCAAGATTGGCAATACATGTCAGCGGGCCTCCTTTGTGGATGTTACGACCGAGGCATAGCCTCACGTAAAGTCGGTTAGTCGACGGTAAGGCAGAGCCTTACCGAACTGGGGGCGGCGAAGCCGAAGAACAAGATGCCAGCGTATTTGGTCAGCACTCATCGTTCATCTGGGCACATCGAGCGCCGGGTTCCTCGAGAAGAAGCCGCCAGGAATCATCTTGAATCCGACGTGTGTGACCGGCATGACCGGCCACTCTTCAGGTCGGGGAATGTGCGTGACGCCGAGTGTGTACCAGACAACAACATCCTGATTAACCAGGTCCTCGTTATTGCCGACCCAGCGCGGCAGGCCATCGCCCCCTCGACTTTGGTTCGGATAGACTCCGGCTGCGCTCATCTCATCGGGCTTGTAGCGCGTGGCCCAGAAATGATTGTTGATGAAGCCTGCGCGCCGCCGTACCTGAGAAGTGGGACCGACATAGGGCAAGGAGTTTGGCCCGGGCACCAGGATGTAGCTGGTGTGGTGTCCGAGCGCATTTTGAGCAGTGGGATTGACCACCATCCAAGTCCGGGCCAGCGGCATACTCATCTTGCGTTGGGCCAGGCGTTCAGTCTTGAGAATGGTTTCTTCCATCAGTATTCCATTGAGGAAGGGATTCGCGGGGCCTGGAGGTAGTGCGCGGGTGTTCATCTCGTGTACGGAATTGTTGGGTCCATCAACATCCAGATCCAGGCGGAAACTGAAGAAGTGCTGATGATGCGGTGCCACAACATTCGCAGCCACAAGATGTCCCGACTTAAAGCCTGGTCCATGAGCGCTGGCTTTGCGCTCGCGCACACCTTTGGGGAGCATGATTCCGCTCAGGGCAGCATCAGCTTCCAGCACACCGTCCTGATGAAAGATCCAGTTGAGTGCGTAGTCGTAGTTGCCGATGGTGGCGATAAAGAAGATCACCAATTGGCGCGCGCGTCGCGATTCGTTCTTTTCGGAATAGCTCTCGTAGTGTTTCCAAAGCATACCGCCGTCCCGTTCGTAAATTCCTACTGCGCGCGGCAAGACGTAGGGTTGTCCATCATCGCCTGCGAACGTAGCGTCGAGCAGCAACGCGTTTTCCGGTGCGTCGGTTTTTGGTTCAATCGAGCTGGCCAGGCGGCCGACGCTGTACTCGCCGACGTCAAACGCACTGCGCCACCGCCAGTTCGTTTCAGGGTCGCCGTAGGGCACGACCATCTCGGAGAGCGAAGCGCGATGAAGTATTGAACGAATCCGTCCGCTGTCTTCGTAGCCTACCGTGTGGAGTACGAGGCCCTCACGCGGATGCATCGTGTAACGGAAACGCCATTTCTGCCAGTGGACTTCCTGGCCGTTGATCTCGAAGCTCGAACCTTCAGGCTGAGTTATAAGGAACGGCTTGGGCGCCGTGCGCGTACCGGTGGATTGCTCGTCTAGCTGCTGGCTCGGCGGCGCGAGCGGCACGACGCCTGTGTCAACAACCTCGATTACTTTGTTGGTGTTCATGTTGACCAGCGCCACAACTCCTTCAATCGGCTGTCCATAAAAATTGACAGCGTCTCCTTTGAAATAGGAGAGAGCCCGCAGTAGGCGAGCCCCTTCATGAGCTTTGGCCACCTGGCCCACAGCCCACCCGTCGATTTGCACCTTATCGAAATCACTTATTCCCCGTTTGCGCATGGCTTCCTGCCAGCGCGCATCAGCCTTAACAATATCCGGTAGGGCCTCGAATTCGTTCTCCATCACCAGGGGTTGCACGCCCTTTATTTGTTCCCACGAAACCAACCGCACTGCCCTGAGATCAACTACGGCTTCAAACGTACGGTTACCTTTGCGATCGAGGACTACTGCGAAAGCCTGTCGACTAACTGGAGCGCCAGGTTTGTGATTCAGCACATCTTTTTTTAATGGTTCCTTCAAGACGATGGTCGAAAAAAGAGAACCGTCGGGAAACTGTGGCAAGGCGGTGATCAAGGTGGCTGCCGCTTTGATCTCCTCGGAAGTCAACGGATCGAGTGGGTGCACGGTTTGACCAATGATCGCCTGAGGAACCAGGGCCGAGACGATCAGAAACTGGGCGCAGAAAAGCAGACCCGAGCAGAAGCGACGCACTTCAGACAGGGAGTAGGTCATATTGTTTTTAACTCTCCTAAGGAATGTTCGGATGAGATGACGGACAGGACGTAAGACCGGCGTATTTTAACCCGGTGAAGGGCGATGCGCCAGATTTGCAAAAGAGAAGAATGCGAAAAGGCAATTCTGGTTCGTTTGGCGGCGGCTCTGCCGCTTCCCTTGCGGAAAGCCTATGGCTTTCCGTACGGATCTTTTTGAATTGAGGCTTTGCCTCATGATTCGGAGGCGTAGCCTCAAGTCTCTACTCGTACGACGGAAAGGCATAGCCTTTCCGCAAGGGAGGCGGCGAAGCCGCCGTAAAGCCGTGTCTTCGAAGTATCCGAAGAGTGATATGCCAGTCGTTCACTTCCGGCGCTCGCGGCGGAGTGCAACCTGCGCTGACGCCCCTTCAACTCCCAGTCTGTCACCTGAATTTGGGTACGGTAGTTTTCTCAACCACTCATGACCTTGCGATAAGTCGCATACAAATCCGCGAGTCGATCGGCGGAAGCGGGATCAGAGCGCGCGAGGAGCGTAATAATCTCGTCACGTCCAGCGAACAACGGTTGGATGTTTTGCCTCTGTGAGTCGGTAAGAGCTGAGTCAGCGCCTTTGTCCGCTTCGCGTAAGGAAGTAAAGAAATTGCTGACGGCCTGGCGGGCCGGCTCATAGTCGCCTCGCCGGGCGTCGATTGTCGCGGACGCAAGCGTGTTCTCCAATCGCGCAAGGCTTAGTTCACGGCGCGCTATTGTCAGTTCCGAGGAATAACCACGAGCCTTTAGCCACATAGGGACAAAGCCGATCAGAAAGGCGATGAATGAAATCCCAGCATAAATCAGTATCCGCTTCATCAACGAGGTTGGCTTGCCGAGTTTTGGTTGGATATCTTCGCTCATAACAGCTCCTTTGAAGTTCACGCTGCAGAATACGCCATCTAGCGCTGCAACGGAACAGTGGCTCTGAGTGGAGACTGTGTCCAAGTACAAAAGAGCCTAAGGTAATTTGCAGGTTAGGAAGCGGTCATTTTCCATTTTCCATTTGTCATTTCTCATTGGGTCATTCCAGGAAATGGCCTCCAACCTGAAAGTACAAGCGAGACTCGTGAATCAGTGGCCAATGGCCAGAGTCCAATGACCAGTCCAAATGATCTAGAATGAAAAATGAGAAATGACAAATGGAAAATGCCCCCTTCCTAACCTGCAAATTTGCTGGGCTTGAACTAGCGGTCCTAATCCACCGTCTGGCGCGGATCAAACAACAAGGGAAAAAACTGACCCTCCAACTTTGCGCCGGCGGGAATAGGGGGCACGCCCTGGAGCAACGGTTCATTTGAGGCCGAACGAACGCCGTCGCGAAAGACGTTGATAACCGCCGCTCGCCTTGGTCGCGCGGTTCGGTTCTCAAAGGAACCGTGCACCATTAACGGATGGTGAAAGGAACACTCGCCCTTCTTCAATTCGATAGCCACAGGATTAAACTCCCGGCGCTGTTGTGGTGTGAGCGCAGCTTGAATGGTATCCATGTCGTTGGCGAAGTCTTCCCGCGGCAGCAGATTCCAACGATGACTCCCCGGCACGTAATGGACACAGCCATTGTCGCGAGTCGAGTCGTCCAAACCGATCCAACAGGATAAGTGTGCCATTGGCTGCGTGCGCGTCCAATATGAGTAGTCCTGATGCCAGATAACGACACCGCCATGGTGCGCCGGCTTGTAAAAGATCTGGTCGTGCCAGAAACGCACCTCACCACCGAGCAGCTGCGAGGCCGGCACGGTGAAAGCGGGGTTCCACAGCATGTCATGGAATCCGGGCGCGATGCGCCAGGCACCTAAGGCATGAAAAAGAATCTTTTCGGAATCGGCCGACTCATTTGAATTGAACTCATAAAAGAGCGTATGACCGGGGTGTTGCGGATCGACTAGTTGTTGCAGTTCATCGCGAAGGGCATTCACCTGCTCGTCGTCCAGGATTCTGACGCCAGCGAGGTATCCGTGCTCGCGGTAAAACTCTACCTGCTCATCGCTCAAGCAGTACCTCAACCACTCCACCGAAGTGGACGGATTCGAAAAGAGGCCACCTAGCAAACCATGATGGTGGGACAAGTCTTCAGTCATATCGTGGGATCTCAGGTTTACTCTCGCAGAAGTCTTTGGCTCCTCGCAAGCCATGTAGATTCTATTGACAGTTGCCCATCCGCTAACTATCTTTCTTTAAAAGAAATGTGGCGTGAGAGGTATCAGCCATGAAGACTCTATTGCTCTTGCTGTTTAGCGTAACAATCGCTTTGCCGAATCAGAATGCCGCCAACTCTGACAACGGTTCTGCGGTGCTGGTGGTCAGTGCGAAGTGGTCCAAGGGTCGATTGACAACCGAGCAGGCGCAAGCGAACTCCACACATGTAGCTCCGGCGTCGGCTGTTACGCAAGCCGATAGAAATTACGAAAGGCGCAAGGTCAACGCTCCTGCCGGAGAGCGACCCCCGAATGCCGACACCACCGACGGGCGGGCCGCCCAGCTAGACCGGATCGTTCAAGAATCGCGTACGCCCAAGGCTAGGGCGGTTGATGGCTATGCGTACAAGATCAAACTCAAGAACGCCGGGACAAAGGTTATCGAGATTCTGTTCTGGGAGTACCAATTCTCAGAAGCGTCTGACTCATCGACGCTGGTGCGCCGGCAATTTCTTTGTGGCGTCAACATAAAACCCGGCAAAGAGAAGGAGGTGCTGTCCTTCGGCTTATCCGGCCCCAGCGATGTGATCAGCGTGGGAACCTTGGCGGACAAAGCCGCAAGTCCATTCCAGGAAAATGTTGTGATCAATCGCGTGGAATATACAGACGGTTCGATCTGGCAGCGACGGGACTGGAACTTTGCTGAGGTGAAGCTAAACTATAACCGAGCCATCGGGACGCCGTGGGGAGCAGAGATGTGCCGAGCACTTTGAAGACCAGTAGGCAGGAGGCAGGAGCAGGAGGCAGAAGGAGACAAGAAGTCGTTGCTCCTGCCGTCTGCCTCCTGCTCCTGCCTCCTTCTTTGTGCTTAGTTGAACTCTGGCCAATCCTACCAGTGAGGCGAAACGTCCCAGCGGGGGTGATTCGTCAATCTCATAAGCTCTGAACCGCTCGCGTTCATGGAATAGATTTCAAAATTCCCCTTGCGCATTGAGCTGAATGCGATTCTCCCGTTTGAGCTCCAGGCCGGCTCAGTGCTAGTCGCGCGCCCGTTGGTGAGCCGCGTCACGCCCGTGCCATTTGCGTTCATGACGTAGATCTCAGCGTTGCCACAGCGCATGCTCATGAAGGCGATCTTCTGGCCGTTCGGCGACCAGGTCGGGAAGCCGTCCTCATGGTGGTGGTTCGTTAATCTCATAACTCCCGTGCCGTTGGCATTCATGACATAGATCTCGAAGTTGCCATTGCGGGTGCTTGTAAAGGCGATCTTGCTTCCGTCGGGAGACCAGGCCGGGTTGGTATCAATCTTCGAGTGGTTCGTAAGCCTGGTTAGCCCAGAGCCATTCGCATTCATCACATAGATTTCCGCGTTACCGGAGCGAGTGCTCATGAAAGCTATCTTCTGGCCGTTTGGCGACCACGCCGGGAATCCGTCCCACCCCGGGTGGTCGGTCAGCCTCGTAACTCCTGACCCGTCAACGTTCATTGAATAAATCTCGAAGTTGAACAGACGCAGACTGACGAAGACGATCCTTGTCTTGTCCGGCGACAAAGCAGGATTCAAATCGCTTGTATGGTTGTTTGTTAGCCGTACTACACCCGCTCCATCGGACCTCATGCCATAAATCTCGAAGTCGCCGTCTCGATTGCTGGCAAAGACCATTTGGATCTGGTTGCTCGAAGGCGCGTCGCAGGCGTCCCCGATTCCGTCTCCGTCAGCGTCGGCCTGGTTGGGGTTTGCTACCAACGGGCAGTTGTCGACATTGTCGAGCACGCCATCGTTGTCATCGTCCGAATCGCAGGCGTCCCCTGATCCGTCACGATCGTTGTCAGCCTGGTTACCATTAGCGACGAATGGACAGTTGTCCGCAGGGTCAGCCACGCCGTCATTGTCGTCATCACTGTCACAGGCATCGCCGAGACCATCGCGATCGTTGTCTGCCTGATTGGGATTTGAAACGAGCGGACAGTTGTCGGTCAGGTCGGACGCGCCATCATTGTCATCATCTGAGTCGCAGGCGTTACCAAGACCATCACGGTCCGTGTCGAGTTGATCCGGATTCGCGTTGACCGGGCAATTGTCTGAGGCGTCAGGAGCGCCGTCGTTGTCATCGTCGGCGTCACAGATATCGCCGATGCCGTCGCCATCGTTATCCGCCTGATTCGTGTTTGAATTGAGCGGGCAATTGTCGGCCGCGTCGAGCACGCCGTCGTTGTCGTCATCCGAATCACAGGCATCGCCCATCTGATCGCCATCGGTATCGATTTGATTGGAGTTGGTGGTCCGGGGGCAATTGTCGGCCGCGTCGAGGATGCCGTCATTGTCGTCGTCCGGATCACACGCGTCACCAAGGCCGTCACCATCGGCGTCTAATTGATCGGGATTTGGCGTGGACGGGCAATTATCTGAAGCATCGAGTATGCCGTCGCCGTCCGCGTCGGCACTGCAACTATTGGTGTTGAGTACGATCGACACGACGTTAGAATCAAAGTTTGGCACGGCGAGATCCAGGCTGCCATTGTCGTTAAAATCGCCGGCGGCGATCGCATAAGGCGTGTTTCCTGCGTGGTAGTTGGCAGCTGCCTGGAACGTCCCGTCGCCCCGGCTCAGCAAAATTGATGAGTCATTGGAAAGAAAATTCGCCGTCGCGAGATCTATCAAACCGTCACCATTCAGGTCTCCTGTAATCACGATTTTAGGATTGGTCCCAACCGGGTAGTTGACAGCTGGCTGGAATGTGCTGTTTCCATTGCCCATTAGAATTGATACGTTGTTAGTGCCATTGTTCGCCACTGCCAGGTCTATGCTGCCATCGCCGTTGAAATTGCCGGCGACGACGGAAAGAGGAAAACTCCCCGCGCTTAGGGGGGGGCCAGCCGAGAGGAATGTGCCATTACCATTTCCGAGAAGTATCGACACATCGTGAGAACTATTATTCGTTACGGCGAGATCTGTCGTGCCGTCGCCATTGAAATCTCCCGTGGCGATTGAGGTAGGGGCCGCTCCCACGCTGTGGTTCAGAGCCGTCTGGAAGGTGGCGTCGCCATTGCCACGAAGAATTGAAACATTGTTGGAACCAGAATTAGCCACGGCAAGGTCCAGGTTGCCATCAGCATTAAAATGTCCCGCGACAACGAAGTAAGGATTGGACGCGGCACCGAAGTTTCCACCCGATTGGAACGTGCCCACGCCGTTGCCTATCAGGATTGAAACGTTGTTGGAATTTAAATTCGCGGTGGCCAGGTCCAGGTGGCTGTCGCCATTGAAATCACCTGCAGCAACCGAATTAGGACCCGTCCCAGTATCGTAGTTGACTCGCGGTTGGAACGTGCCGTCGCCATTGCTCAAAAGGATAGATACCTGGTCAGACAGATAATTCGTCACCGCAAGATCCGTGTCGCCGTTGCCATTGAAATCGCCTGTGGTAACAAAGCTGGGACCATTCCCTGTTCCGAATGTTTGAGCTGCCGGGAAGGTACCGGCGGCGTTGCCCGATAGCAATGATACGTCATTGGTGTTTGTGTTTGCCGTAAGGAGGTCCGTGTGACTGTCGCCATTGAAATCTCCAACCGCGATTGAAACGGGACTAATCCCAACACCGTAGTTCGCAGCCGCCTGAAAGGATCCTTCTCCGTTCCCAAAGAGAACTGATACGTCGTTGGTACCAGAATTGGCTACGGCGATATCTATTGCGCCGTTCCCGTTGAAGTCTCCTGTGGTAAGGGATTGAGGAAAGCTTCCTGGAACGCCTCCGGGGTAGCTGGAAGCAGGTTGAAACGAGCCGCTGGCGTTACCCAGGAGAATTGAAATGTCGTTGGAACTACTATTGACCACAGCGAGGTCAGTCCTGCCATCGCTATTGAAGTGTCCACTGCGGAGGTAACTTGGATTAATGCCGACGGGGTAGTTGGCAGGTGCATCGAACGAGCCGTTGCCGTTGCCCGGCAGAATCCACACATCGTTGGAAACAGAATTGGCCACAGCAAGGTCAACGTGAACGTCGCCGTTGAAATTACCAGCGGCCACGGATGTAGGGCTACTACCCGCGCCAAGATTCACGGCCGTTTGGAAACTCCCGTCTCCTACACCTATGAGAATTGAAACGTTGTTGGAACCGAAATTTGCGACTGCAAGATCTGTGAACCCGTCCCCATTGACGTCTCCGGTCGCGACGGATCGAGGATTAGTTCCCACGAGGTGGTTACTGGCTGGTTGGAAGGTTCCGTCGCCGTTCCCTAACAATATAGAAACGTTGTCGGACAGATCGTTGGCCACAGCCAGATCGGCCGTGCCATTTCCGTTGAAGTCCCCCACCGCGACGTAAATAGGATTCGATCCCGCGCCGTAGCTGACGGCCGTTTGAAAGGTGCCGTTGCCATTGCCCAGCAGGATTGAGACATCGTTGGAGCTGTAGTTCGCTACTGCGAGATCGCTGTAGGCGTCGCCATTGAAGTTTCCGGGAGCGACAGAAAAAGGATTAAGGCCCGCGGCAAAAGTCCTTGAAGACCCAAAGCTCGCCTCGCAAGCCGGATCAACAGCGGCTGGCGCAGTCTGGGCCGGCGGCGCAAAGCGACCTACACCCAAGTAGACGAGCGAGAGTGCCAACGCCAGAAAACAAAACGTTAGGGGACTACGACGTAAGCGGCGGCGAGCGTGACGGGCCATGTCGGGCATCTCCTTAATCTTTATCCGGCACCTTCCGGTTTTAAGATTGGTGACGACACTCTCAATCTAGAGCTGGCCCAGGTTGCCTTGGTCGTGCTTCTGGTCGTGATTCGTTGGTGACTCCAAATCCCGACCGCTCAAACGCGAGCTAAAATCTGTTACCGAGGCACGACCTGCTATTACTCTGGGCGGTCCTAATGACGACTAAAGCGTAGGGTTTCGGTTACCTGGTCAGAACCGGGAGTGGTAGCGACCGGGTGATTGCGCTCTTGAGGATGGCCTTCCGCAATACTGGTCCATGCTCTGGCGGCTCAGTCCATCAGCGTTGATTGAAACTTCCTTGCTTCGTGTGCACATGTCAAAAGACTGATCGTGTCGATTGTCTGGTGGGACTAGTCTCCGTAACCAATCGCTTCGTAAGCATCTGGTCCATCCGAAGCGCCTGGTCCATCAGAGAAGGGCTATTCAGGCTTATACACCGCTGATTTTAGGCCGTCAATAAACAATGTTGGCCCTGATAGATAACCGGTCTCATTGCTATCTGAAATGTTCAGTTTGACTGGAATTTGGTCAGGTTTTGCAAGGGAAAGAGGGGTGAAAACGGCTTCCAGAAACACGGTTTTAAGTGGCGACTGGCCCAACCTAAACACCTGCGTCAGACCTTCGGCACAGGATAGCGTCGGCGCGCAGATGTTCGCTGGGGTAAACAGCACTAACAGGATCCCTCGTTAAGGGATTTCGAAGGGAAGAGGAGGAGACGTTTCGTTTTCCACGTCGGTAGCCCCAAATGCGAGCTATGTATTGACAATGGTCCAGCAAGGAGAAAAAAAGCGCTCTCTTTCGATCGTGCTGCTGTCGATAGGACAGGTAGAATCGGAGCATCGTGCCCACTCCTGCACGGCTTCGCACAATCTCCTTACGGTGATTAGCTTTCCAGATTTGCTGCGGCCATAGTCTTTCAAGGATGAATTGCCCTTCACCATGGTTCGCGATGTTTTTGAGGTAGTCTCGGATGGTCTGTTTGTGTCGATGCCGCACTATGGCCGACTCAACAAAGGCAAACTCGTACCCGAAGTTACGTAACCTAACGGACAGTTCCGTATCCTCACCGCCTGCCTTCTGAAACCGCTCATCAAATAGATTCGCTCGAAAGAGAACGTCGCTTCTGACGCAGGCGTTTGCAGTTACAAGGTAGAGCACGTTTCCATCACTTGCGCATTGCGGGTTCATCCAACCATGCAGGTCAACATACTCACCAATCAATCCTTCCGAGGCCCCGCAGACCGTTCCCCCGACCCCGACTATGCTCAGGGATTGGAACCCCTTAACGATTTCCTGCAGCCAGTTTTCGTCTGGAAAGCAATCGCTGTCTGTAAAGGCGATAAGAGTACCGATTGACGAACGAACCCCCAAGTTGCGAGCTGAGGCTGGCCCTCCCTTGGTTTTTGACAGGACCTTTATCCGATCACCGAAACTCTTCAGAACGTTTGCTGTCTCGTCGGTCGATCCGTCGTCCACGACTATGATCTCGTCAGGCGGGAGTGATTGACTGAGCAGGTGTTCGATTGTCGCACGTATGGTCTTTCCACCGTTGTAGACGGGGACCACTACAGAGATCGTGCATTCAGTCTGTTCAGACACTTTTACGTTTCCTTATCGTCCAGGACCCCAACCGATCCTGGATAGCCGGCGTAACACTTGAATGCGTCAATCGCGGTCTGGAGACGCGATCTAAGATGGAGGGTACTAAGCATCGAAGCTGCAAGGAGCCAGTAGTAAGGTGAGAACCGCGAACCCCAATAGCTCCTTGCCTGCCTCATTAATTCCTGGTGATAAGCACGGCAGCCGTCGGCTGTTTTCGCCCGCGCGTGATGGGTAGCACATGAGAGTATTTGATCGACGTTATGAAAAGGGAACTGACGTCCGATTCTCACCCAGTAGTCGAAATCAGCAATCAGATCCCGATCCTCGTTAAGGTAGCCGATGGCTTCGAATACTTCGCGTCTCCAGAAAATTGATGGCTGATGCATTTGGTAGCCGCGCCAGAATTTAAGCAGACGATGAAGGCTTGAATACTGCCCAATAATTTTCTGCGGAGGTCGTCCGTCTGCGTAAACCTTCATAACATGGCCCACGATCGCAACACGGCCGGAACTCGCTGCGAGATTTTCGGCGGCGGTGCGCAGCGTTCCCGGAAGATAAAAGTCGTCGCTGTTTAACCAGCATATGATCTCGCCTGTGGCCAGCTGCAGGCCTTTGTTAATGGCATGAACGTATCCGCGATCTGGCTCGCCGCTTCTACCTTGAATATGTACGCGAGGGAATGATTGTGTTCGACGTGGGTGCGCACGTCGGACAGATGACCTTGATGTTCTCTCGCTCGGTGGGCCACGGACGCGTTCACGCCTTTGAAGCGGGCCGCGAAGCGTTCCGTCGTCTTACAAATGTCTGTCAGGAGGCAGGGCTCCGCAACGTCGTATTGAATCATCTCGCATTAGCGGAAAAGGAGGGACAAGTTAGGCTTAACGTTTACGATGACGACCATCTTGCGTGGAGTACTCAGGCTCACCGCCCTTTGGAGAACTACGGAATCAATGTTCAGCCGGTCTCGACTGAAGAAATAACTTCCTCGACCGTGGATCTTTACTGCGACAAAAACGATGTTACGAAGATTGACCTCTTAAAGATCGATGTAGAAGGAGCAGAATTCCAGGTGTTGATGGGCACGAGTCACATGTTAGAGTCGCAACTTATTGCATGTGTCGCATTCGAGTTTGGTCAAACTACTTTTGACATGGGGAATGAGCCGGATCAGATCGAAGCCTATTTGAACGGGATGGGCTACCGAGTACGCAATGTTGTCGCCGGCGATCCTGTTTTCCAGGTCGTTCCAATGCGCAAACCGCGCAATTCTCCATGCACATAGCAACCCCTGGAGGATTGTGAAGCGTAAGTTACATTCGGCCGCGGATTAACGCGAATGAACGCGGATCTGAAAAAGGAAGCATTTAGAATAAACAAGCCCAGAAACAAAGAGTACAAGTGAAATCAGACAGTCCGTGGCCTTGATCTCAATGCTCCTTCAGATCCGCGTTCATTCGCGTTAACCCGCGGCTGAATCTTTGTTTGCGGAGCCACTATCTTTAAAGAGACTGATTACCATGATTCCGCTGCACCCGGTTCCGGAAGCTAAGCATACCTGCCCATTCTGCCAGACGCTGTTGGAGCCTCGGGGATGGCACATCCCTGGAATGCGAAATCTTGCCGAACTCGTTTGCTCTGCTTGCGGCCGCGAATTCTATGGTGACCTAACTGCAGGGCAAGCGCTTTATACGCCCTTACTGTTGGAAAAGAAGACCGGTGTCGTTCACGATGTCTACGGCATTGATTGGTTTGCCGAGTGGCTGCGGGAGTCTTACGCTGCGCGCAAAGATTATTCGATTCCTTTCGAGGTTCAGGAAAGGTCAACGGTCACGCAGCCGGTTGTGTTACTGAATTGTCTCGATACTCTGTACGGCCATTGCCTGCTCAAGCTTCTCAACGCACAACACTATCTTGACCATCGACCCGACGTCGATCTGATCGTCATGGTGCCAAGCTTCCTGGAATGGATGATCCCGGACGGCGTTTCGCAAGTGTGGGTCGTTGACTTGCCACTGAGGCAGGGAACGGAATGGAATGATTGGCTGGCGCGAGAGATCCGGCATCACTTGCAGCCGTTCACAACCGCCAGTCTTAGCGTGGCTTTCTCTCATCCTCATCCGGACGACTTTGATATCGAGCGGTTCACTGGCGTCAAGCCGTTTCCTCTCGATGAATGGCCGACTGATATCGAACAACCCGCTGTTACAGTTATTTGGCGGGAAGATCGTCTGTGGCGGAATGAAAGGCAACCAGCGTCACGCGGGCTGGATAAGATCAAACGCCAGTTCACGTTCGAAGAGCGTCCAGCGAAAATCCAGGCCGAGCTGGTTGTTGCATTGGCAGAGGCCCTTCGTCAGGAGTGGCACGATCTGGATTTCGCGGTTGTCGGCTTGGGACGGTCTGAAAAACTTCCCGACTGGATCAACGACTTGCGCGAGAACGAACTGAATACCGATAGAGAACGGCAGTGGTGTGCACGCTATGCGGCGACTCACGTCGTAGTTGGAGTCCACGGTTCAAACATGCTCTTGCCTTCAGCACACGCAGCGAGTGTCGTTGAGTTGATCGGGGAAGATCGTTGGGGCAACTTCTTGCAGGATATCCTATTTCGTCCCGGAGATAGCCGCGAGATGTTTTTCCGTTACCGCTTTATTGAAGACGATGTGTCCGCTTCCAGGTTGGCCCGGCTACTGACCTCACTCCTGCGCGGCCTGCCGAAGTTTCGCTTTTTGATGGCCCCCCGTTTTTGCAAACATGGCATTGATTATGAGTTGCTGCGCTAGTCATTTTCTTTTTGTGTATTCCAGTCAGAGTCTTTTACAGCTAATGAGGTGTGAGTATCCGGATAACGATCGATATGCAAGTCCAAGCCAAATTGTCATCCACGAACGACGTCCTGCCACTTCGCACGCGCTATCGCGAGGAGATGAATTGTCAGATTGTCCATGACTCGATCCACAGGCGCGAAGGTTGGACCTTGTCCTATCTGCTCGACGTAGGTGACATCACGGTCGGCTTCGGTTCGGTCGCGATCGGTGGGCCGTGGAAAGACAAGCCGACGGTTTTCGAGTTCTACGTTTTACCCGAGCATCGCTCCCGGGAGTTCGTTTTGTTCGAAGCTTTTCTTGAGGCCAGCGGGGCAGGGTTCTTTGAGGTGCAGACGAATGACGTGCTGTCCACGGTCATGGCACTGACGTACGGGCGCGACATCGTCACTGAGAAGATAGTGTTCCACGACAAACTAACCACAGCCCACCATCCAAATGGCGCAATCCTCCGGCGCGTGACCACAGAAGAGGAGATACGGACTTGTCTCGAGCTACGTCAGGGCGGCGGCGAGTGGCTCCTGGAAATCGATGCAACTGTTGCTGCGACAGGGGGCATTCTGTTTCACTACAATCGGCCTTATGGAGACATCTACATGGAAGTGACTGAGCCGTTTCGACGGCGCGGCCTGGGCTCCTACCTCGTACAGGAATTAAAGCGGGTGTGCTACGAACTCGGAGCCATTCCCTGCGCGCGTTGCAACTCGACGAACATCGCATCTCGTCGGACCCTCCAACGAGCCGGGTTCGTTCCCATTGCCCACATTCTTGTTGGCTCTATCGCCACGGTGTGAGTCTTTTCGGGTCAGTTCGTGTGACTTAAGTGAGACGCTTAGGCGGGAGGAAATTGCTCAAGTAGTCGGAACCGAAGTCGACGATGCCATGTCCCGAGTATTCAGCCCAGCGGACCTAGGATTGTCGCCAGCTTCGTAAAATTTCATCTACGTGCCTTCTAACCTGCACTCTTGCATCGCCGCGGTCCCACTCCAACGAGAGAAGTTCGTCGTAATTTGTTTCTCGGTGTCGAATATGCGCAGCCACCGCGAGTAGCACCGCCGATTCATCAAAACTTTTCGCCGCCGCTGAACGACCGATGCGTCCACTGTATTTCCGGCATGCGTGTTCGGCTATTTGCAACTCTCGTTTGGCCGGACATCCGGGAAAGAGTGCTCGAACTCGTTTGGCAAACTCTTCCACGTAACTTCGATCCATCTCGGCTTGTCGCTCTCTTTGACGGTGAGCGCGGCGCTCTCTAGCATCAGCATCAGCCAGACATTCAGCTTCCGCCTTATCCAATGCATTCTCTTCGACCAACAGTCCCTGCCGCTCGTACCGCCCGCGCGCCTTGCTGAATTTCAGAACCACAGCTGACAACATGGAGTGCTTCCGGGCGCGCCTCGTTAGCGCCGCATCTCCGGTTGGAAGAAAGACCAACTCATCGAGGTCCGCGCACGCCAGGCACAAAGCGCCTTTTTCCTCCTCCAACGTAATCCACGCCTTTCTCCCCAACTGTTCACCACATTCACCGCACTTAGAGTCGCGATGCGAAATGAAAACCTTGATATCTTCAGACTTCTTAGCCGGCGATTTTGGAGCGTTTGAGCTCAAAGCGATGGATTCGCCTCCTGCAGCAGGTTCAACGCGGGGATCATATAAACGCTCTACCTGAAATGCAAAGGTTCTTCACTCTGTAGGAGTGAGATGTTTATAGACCGGAACACAATGAAATCCCGACGCCGTTTGGAGGGGCGGAACGATACTAGATGAGTACCTGCCGAGTTGAGTTCCGCCCCTCCAAACGACGCCGGAGGTTGGGTTGGGCTCCAGTGCTATAGACATCTCACCCTTACGGGGTGAAACCCAAGGTTCTCTGTGCGCATGCAGATAGTGATATTGTGAGCCCTTCCGGCGGCGAAGCCGGGAGGGGGTTCCGCAAAATTTGGATGTCTTAAGACCAAGGGACGTATGTTAAGCTGTCAGGTCATTGCAAGGCTCTTTAATTCCGGTTCCACGAAACTCTGCGCCACCTGGAGGCCATCCCAAAGACCAAAGACCACGGCCAAGGGACGACTGACCACTGACTACTGACCACTGACCACTGACAACTCTCTAGAATAATGACAGCCAGAGGAGCGGATAGCGTTCTATGAGTGAGAAAAAAGGATGGGGGTCGACTGTCGCCGGTTGGTTCATCGAGCGGGACGAACCGATTGGGTCAGCGGGAGTCGACGGGGAGGAGCCTGGTGATTCACCAGTTGCCTCGGAAGAAGCATCGTCATCGAGTCGCGAAGATTACGCGACCCCGTCTCCGACTCAGGGAGTTTTTAAAACGGTTCCGCCGCCTCCTTTGGGAGGCCAGGTTGATTTCGGCGCTGTGTTCGCGGCTGCTGGAGTCGACGCGGAAGAGCAGCAGCGCGTGGCCCGGACCACAGAGTTGTTGCGCAGCCTTCCGGCCGGTACAGATGCGGCGGTGAAGAAGCAGATCGTCGAGGCCTCGCTCAAAGCCTTTGGTGTACCGATTGAAAAGATCATTGAGGCTAGTGTCGAAGAGATACAAGCGCTCGATGGCTATATCCGCAACGGAGCAGCGGATAACGACAAGCTGATTCAGGAATCGGACGCACGCATCAAGCAGTATGAAGAGGAGATCAAAAACATACGCGGCGTGATGCAGCAAAGTGTAAATGAGCAGCAGAGTTTGATTAAGATCTGCAACGATAAGAAGCTTGAGGTTCAGCAGGTGCTGGAGTTCTTTGGCCGTGACACGGTCGCCCGCGTCGTTAAAGCTTCGCCCAAACTCCACGATCCTTCAGACCAGGCGGAAAATCCGGCTAGTTAAAGAAAGGAAAGAAAACCTATGTTCAAACGTTTGGCTAACCTCTGGAAAGGTTTCCTATCACTTTGGATTTCGGGTATCGAACAAGAGCATCCCGAAATTGCCTATGAGAACGCTATCAATTCGATGGTAGCCAAATACTCGAAACTAAAGACCGCTACGGCGGGGATTATCCGTCGCCGCGAAGACATCGACGAACGTTACAAGCGCGTCACCACCGAGTTGGCCCAAACCGAAGCGGAACTGGATACCGCCGTCTCCACCAATCAGGATGATTTGGCCGTCATACTGATCCAGAAGAAGAATCAGCTGACTACAGAAGTCGCGGAACTAAAGACAGAGATGGAGACAGCGCGTGCTGACGCCGACTCTGCTAAGGGTTCTTTGTTGGGCGTGCAATCTGAGATCAGGAAATTGCAGGGCGAGCGGGATTCTATGTTGGCGAAGATGCAATCGGCACAGGCGCGAATCAAGGTGCAGGAACAACTAGACGGCTTGTCCGTAGATGCGGAAGTCAAGGCACTGGATAACGTGCGCCAGCATATCAAAACGACGATCGCCGAAGCGAATCTGGGCAAAGAGCTGTCTGAATCATCGCTCGACTCAAGGCTGGCCGCACTTCGCAATCAAACCGGCGACGTGCAAGCCAAACAGCAGCTCGCTGAACTAAAAGCCAAGAAGGCTGCACAGCAGAGTGCCCAGAGTAATAAGACTATGTAAGAATTTGGAATTTCGGATTGCGGATTTCGGATTTACGAATCACTGAGCGTTGCTAGATAAATCCGCAATTCGAATCCGCCCCGATCTCTTTAAATTCGCAATCCGAAATTCGAAATCCGAAATTCCTTGAGAGGTGACTATGAAACTAACTCCCCTGGCAAAGGCCTTTATAGCGTTAGTGGTGTTCTTCGTCATCGGCTTTACGACCTGGTATTACAAGGGCGAAGCGATCAAAGAGTGGGCCGGTGGCGAGAGGGCCGAAGGCGGTGACTCGAAGGGCGACTTCGATAAGTTAAATGGCGCTCCGGGTGATCCGGGGCGGAATGTAGGTTCAACCGGCGTCAATGCGACTTCAGTCGGCACGGGTCGGTTAAACCGGCCACTGATCGTTGGCATCAACACCTGGGCGGGTCATGCACCGGGTATCGTTTTCAACAATGGCATGGATCCAAATGCGGGCTCGTCATACAAAAAGAAATACGGCATCGACGTGAAGTTTGTGCTGCTCGAAGACCCGGCAGCCAAACTGGCCGCGTTTCGTAGCGGTCAGGTGGACATCATGTGGAACACGGTGGACAACTGGGCACGCGAAGCCTCTATCCTCGCCGAGCAAAACCAAAACGCCAAGTCTATTATCATGCAAGACTGGTCGCGCGGAGGCGATGGCATTGCTTCACTCGCTTCGATCAAGTCTATCGAAGATTTGAAAGGCCATAAGATCAGTTGCACGCAGTTTACGCCATCACATTTCCTGCTTCTCTACCTGTTGTCTCAGTCGGGCCTGTCACCGACAGATCGGGCAGCGGTGGAGAAGAACATCATCTTCACAACGGACGCGCCCGCCGCCGCCGCTGCGTTCAAAGCAAAACAAGTTGATGCCGCCGTGACGTGGGAGCCTGATCTCTCCGGCGCGGTTACTGCCCGCGGCGCCGAAGCACACGTACTCGTCTCTACGCAGGCCGCCACAAATATCATCGCCGACACGCTCTGTGCGCGGCAGGATGTAATTGATCAGGCACCGGAGACAGTTCGTGATTTTGTGCGTGGATGGCTCGATGGGATCGAGATGATCAAGAATGATCCGAATTCGTCTTACGAGATAGTCGCCAAGGCCCTCAAGCTTGACACCGATACCGTGTCAGGCATGTTGTCTGGATTGAAGCTCACTCCTTACGCCGATAACGCGCAGTTCTACGGCCTGACGGGTCCGAAGGCTCACTACGAGACTCTGTTCGACACGGCGTTCGTCATCTGGCGCAAAAAAGGCCTGGTAACGAAGAGTGTTGACGCGAAGGGCTGGGTCGATACGCGATTCCTGCAGGCGATAGCTGCCAATTATCCAGGCCAGAAGGTCGAGGAAGCTCCAGTCGTGGCAAAGGCGCCTTCGGATAAGGACGTCCCGATTCTGCATCAACAGATTCAGATTCAGTTCACGCCTGGCTCCGACGAGATCATGCCGGGCTCTTACCTGTTGCTCGACAAGCTGGGTGAAACCATGACTTCCTTCGGCAGCACTATTTTGCGCGTCGAAGGGAACACCGACAGCACCGGTTCGGCTACAGGTAACCTGACGCTTTCTGAACGGCGCGCGCTGTCTGTTAAGAACTACATCGTCAAAAACTTCCCGAACATTCCGCCGACGCGCTTCCAGACCATAGGGCGCGGCTCCAGCAATCCGATCGCTGAGAACGTCACAGAAGCCGGGCGGCAACAAAATCGCCGGACTGATATAAAAGTCATCCTGGCGACAAGTTAAACTTGGGTCTTAGGTCTTAGGTCTTTGGTCTTGGTTTCGACTTTAAAGAACACGGCACAAGATCAAAGATCCAAGGCCAAAGGCCTAAGACCAAAGACCAAAGACCAAAAAGTCCTCACCAACGACTGATATCTCTATATGCCTAACCGCAAAAGCAGCCTTTTCTCAATTCGCTCGCCGCTACCGAGGAGGACAGCGTTCGTGCTCGGCTTGGTGGCGCCTGCGCTGGTCCTCGGCGCCTGGTGTGGATTGACTTACGGGAATCTAGTGCAGCCCGACTTTCTGCCTAAGCCAACGGAAGTCGTTCGCGGCACGCTGCAACTGTTCATTCAATACGATTTGGGTACCGCGATCCTGGTTTCTACCCGCCGCATCGCGATAGCGTTCCTGTTGGCTTCTGCTCTGGCGCTGCCGTTGGGCGTGTTGATGGGTGCGTTCGATCCGATCAATCGTTTCTTCGAACCCATCATGGCCCCTTTGCGGTATATGCCGATCTCCGCGTTCATTCCGTTGCTGATTCTCTGGTTTGGCATTTACGAGAAGCAAAAGATCGCGTTTCTTTTTCTCGGCGTCTTCGTTTATCTCTTACCGGTGGTCGTCTCCTCTATTCGGCTGGTACCGGAAGAGTTGGTGCAAACCGCTTTGACTCTGGGAGCGACGAAGTTTCAGGTAGTCAGGACTGTGCTCTTGCCGGCCGCGTTGCCGGAAATCTTCGACAGCTTTCGCGTGATGAACGCCATCGCCTGGACTTACGTGATTCTTGCCGAAGCGGTCAATCCCGAACACGGCCTCGGTTACATGGTTGAACTAGCACGCACACATCAAAAAGCATCATGGTCATTTGCCGGACTGCTCGTTATCGGCGGCATCGGCCTCATAACCGACTTTCTCATTCGCCTGACTTCCACAATGCTCTTCAGATGGCGTGAAGCGTCGTAGACAAAAACTGACTATGTCCGAACACGAGGCTCCGAAAACGCTTCCTCAAGCCGGCGAACCGGGCACGATCGCCGTTGACATCGGCGAACCAAAGGGTAAGCCGCATGTTACTTATCAGGCCGATCAAACCGGCGTGCCTCCTAAGCTGCGGGTGCAAAATTTGAGCGTGTCGTACATCGATCGCAGGGGCAACAGCACGGAGGCTGTGCGAGATGTTTCTTTTGACGTTTACGATCTGCCGGACGCGGGCGAAATCATCGTGTTTCTCGGACCGTCGGGCTGTGGCAAATCGACAATCCTGAAAGCGGTTGCCGGTTTGTTGCCTCCGACGGAAGGACAAGTGCTGGTCGATGGCAGACTGGTGACTGACGTAGGGCGTGATCGCGGCATGGTCTTTCAGGCTTACACTTCCTTTGGCTGGCTCACAGTGCGCGAGAACGTCGAATACGGTCTCAAATTGAAAGGGGTTGACAGACCAGAACGGCGCAAGGTCTCGGATAAAATTCTGGAATCGGTGGGGCTGGCGGATTTCGCTGAACGTTATCCGAAAGACCTTTCGGGCGGCATGAAACAGCGCGTGGCAATAGCCCGAACCCTGGTCAACAATCCGCGCGTCGTGTTAATGGACGAACCTTTTGGCGCGCTCGATCCACAAACCCGTTGGGGCATGCAGAGTTTGCTGCTTGATATCTCGAGGGCTGAGAACAATACGATTCTGTTTGTCACTCATGATGTGTCTGAAGCGGTATACCTGGCCGACACAATCTATGTTCTATCTCAGCGCCCGGCGCGTATTCTGCATCAGGTGGACGTGCCTGAATTCTCCGATCACAACATCGCTCTAAAATCAGCACCGGAGTTTCGCGCCGTCGAAAAACAGTTGCTCGATTTGATTTACGCTCCGAGCAGCAAGCCATGAACCGCGAATAGCGCTGGAAACAGCCCGCGTTAGCGGGCGACGGCGTAAAGCCTGGGGCGCAAGCCCCAGGTTAGTTGCCATCTCGAACAGAGCCCGTGATAGCGGGCGACAGCGCAGCCGGGTGAGCCCTCATCGGCGATCAATCTGTAAATCGATCCTGGGGCTCACGCCCCAGGCTTTATGCTTTCGCCTGCTTCGCAGGCTGGCTTATAGTTTCAACTGGATATGGGAACTACCGAAAAGCAGGGTTCTACTAAACCACCGCAAACTGCCATGCGGAAAGATGGTGTACCTGTCAACGTTACGCCGTTACGCGATGATACGCTGGCCGCGAGTCAGGCTTTCATTAAGCAGAAGATTTACGAAAAGCGATCTTATCTCAAAGCTGCTTTTGCAAATCCCTACAACCTCTCCTTGCTTGTGGGCGGGCTGGCTGCCTCGGCACTGACACTCAATCCCTTATTGGCCGTCATTGTCGTTGGTATGGAAATTCTTTGGGTCGTGAATGCCCCCGGCTCGAAGAAGCTCCAGGAATGGCTCTGGGACCCGAAGTTCGATGAGCAACAACAGGCGCAGGAGCAAGCTGCGCGGGCTGAACGGCTGCAGAGTCTTGACGAAGCGGATCGCGAGCGTGTGGTCGAGTTATTCGCCCGACAACAGGAGATCAATAGTCTGGCCGCGCGGAATCCTTCATTCACCGGCGAGTTGTTGCGCACGGAACTCACCAAAACGGATCGTCTCGTCGAAGCGTTCATGGAAATGGCTACGACGTGCGGACGCTACGAGGCCTACCTGAACTCAATCGACCTGAGCGAACTTGAAAGAGACCGGCGGCGTTGGGAAACAATCGTCAAAGGGCAGGACAGCGCTAAGGGCACGGTTCAGGGCACCATTCAGAACAAACGGAACTCCGAAACGGACATCGCTCGCAAGAATCTCGCCGTTATCATGAAACGCTTCGACAAGATGAAGGAGATTCACCACTACCTGACGCTGGCGCGCGGACAACTCGATCTGATCGAGAACTCCTTTCAGTTGATCGCCGATCAAATTGTCACGATGCAATCGCCGCAGGAGTTAACCGGGCAGCTTGATGAACTGCTTGATGGCGTCGAGTCGATTAAACAGACCGCGGCCGACACTGAACGGATCTTGAATCCACTGGGCCTGAAGGATCTGAACAAATATGAGTGAGCCAAGGCTGTTGCCCGTCTGGGCCGAAGATTTGCGGCGTCGCTATTTGCGGGGCGAGGCCTCGATGTTCGTCCTGCACGGCAATGTCTATGACGTTGTTCTGTGTAACAAGAAGATGATCGCGCTCACTGAATTCCTGACCGATGTGTTGCTCAAGGAATCCAAGGAGACAATTGCAGTCTATAACGTGGCTACCGGAGTGCGTTTCACCAAGAGTGCGAACAATGTAACTAGTCTTGAGGATCTGCTTCTGGCCAGCGAAAAAGATCGGGTCTTCGCCGCTCTCGAACGTTTACTGGTTGGCTCTACGAAAACGGCGGTGATTATGGAATACGCCGAAGCGATAGCTCCAGCGGGCGACCCTAACTTTCAAGGCGAATCTGACCGGGCCGCGATTGTGACACTGCATCGCTGGTCGGCACTCCCGGAAATCGAACGGGGAGATAACGTCGTACTGCTAATCGCGGAGAACATGACGGAGTTGGCTCCGAAACTAATTTCCAACCCGAAGGTTGCGGTTGTCGAAGTGCCAATGCCGGACCACGACACTCGGCGGGAAGCCGCGATGTTGGCGGACCCGCGTTTGACGCAAAAGGATGGTGAGCGCTATGCGGGAATCACCGCAGGTCTAAAGGCCATCCAGATATCGTCGATATTGACCCCTCCTCCTGCCATTGAGGAAGAATCGGCCGAGCGCGAAGCCTATATTGCCGGCTTGCTCGGGAGCGCTCCTGACGCCGCCGGACGCGCGCACAAACTCGCGGCTCTTACCAGTAATCTAAGCCGTGAGGAGATAAAGGAACTGGTTGCGCCAACGGCCGCCACGCCTTTACCCGACGCGCCCCTTCCAAGTCCTGCCGAACGCGCTCGCAAAGAGACAGATCGGCTCATCGCCCATAGGAAACGGGAGATTATCGAACGTGAGTGTTTCGGGCTGGTTGAATTCGTAGAGCCTGCGCACGGGTTTGACGTTGTCGGCGGTATGGAAGAGGTCAAGAAAGATCTGCTGGTTATTGCGGAGAGTATTCGGGAAGGACGTACCAGCCGCGTGCCGATGGGTATCCTTTTCACCGGGCCGATGGGCACGGGCAAAACATTCGTCGCCGAGGCATTCGCTAAAGAGTGCGGACTAACCACGATCAAGCTGAAGAATTTTCGTTCCAAGTGGGTCGGCGCGACGGAAGGCAATCTCGAAAAAATACTGAATGTGATTAAAGCCATCGGACAGGTCGTCGTAATCATAGACGAGGGCGATCGCGCGTTCGGCAACACTGATGGGGAAGGCGACGGTGGCACTTCGTCACGCGTCATCGCGCGCATCAAAGAGTTTATGTCCGACACCTCGAATCGCGGGCGCATCCTCTTTTTGGTGATGACAAACCGGCCGGACAAACTCGACGTTGACCTCAAACGCGCCGGCCGGCTCGACCGAAAAATTCCTTTTCTCTACGTGCAGACGCCGGCAGAAGTGGAACTTGTTGCCGGCGCTCTCTTGCGCAAGAACAAAATCAAGACAGACGTTGACCTCGTGACCATGCGCGATGGGTTTTCCAGCAAACTTGTTGGTTACAGCAACGCTGATATTGAAGCCGTGTTGCTGTTGGCGAATGAAGATGCTGCCCGTGAGACTGGTGGCGATGCGCCGGTGTTGGCTAGTCATTTCCTGCGGGCCGCAAGCGACTATTTTCCCAGTCGAGACGCTGAGTTGCTCGAATACATGGAACTACTCGCCGTCTTTGAAACCTCCAGCCGCCGACTCCTACCAGCCAAATACGCGTCCATGACGTCTGAAGATCTGGATGCGAGGTTGCGGCAACTGCGAGCCATAGTCGGAGGTCGTCGTTAGCAAAGGGCTTGCCTCAAGAGTCGAATACCACCAACGGCAGTTGGTGGATCGTTCAAGTCCCGCCTACAAGTGCGACCTCGAACCTCTCACCTGAATCCCACCAACGGCAGTTGGTGGATCGTTCAAGTCCCGCCTAATCAAACCTCGCAGCAACATACGTTGGCGAATTCTTATATCTCTTGGCGCATTTACTCAATCTTCCCGACGGATCTTTTCCTGGATATTGAACGAGTATAATCTCCGTTCATGTTCCTCACACCTCTCGCCGACATATCGTGGGCGTACCAACTGCATTATTACCTCTGCTTTCGAACGCATCGACGCCGGCAAGTATTCGCCGCGAAAAACAACTCGGATGTTTTGCAGGGCTTAGTCAAGGAGATCTGTCAAAGGCACGAATATCATCTGCTGGACAGTCAGACTTACCCAGACCAGTTTCGCTGCTTGCTCAGCCTTCGACCGGACAAATGCGTCTCGCAAGTGATTCAGACCATCAAGGCCAACTCTGCGCGTGAATGCGGTTTGCAGCTGCGGTTGAGTCCGCCACTTTGGGCACGAGGATTTCTGGCAAGGACCACAGGCCGCATGCGTATTGGAGCTGTCCGGCAATACCTGGAGCAACAAGCCGAGCATCACGGCTACGCGTCGCGGATTTTGCCACCAGTCTATCGTTACCGCGCCACCAGTTCTGTCATCCTGCAGGCTCCGCACGCCGTATTCGATCTAAGTCATCACTTGGTTTTTGCTACCCATGGCCGAAAGGGTGTTTTCACGTCTAACCTGGGCCAGGCATTGAGCGCACACTGGCTCAAGGTTGCCTGCAAACGCGGCTTCGCAATCGACCAGATAAGCGTCGTTCCAGATCATGTTCATCTTCTGATTCGGAATGTTCCAAAGATGAGTATCGAGTCATGTGCGTTGATGCTCTTGAATAATGCTCAGCACTTCTTGGGAGAGCGCTTTCCGAATATGTTGATAAATGCTGGTCTGGACCAACTATGGCAGCCATCCGCATATGCAGGAACGTGTGGTCAGGTGTCCACGGCGCTGATTAAGAAGTGGCTGAGTGAGTAGGCCGGACTTGAACCATCCACCAACTGCCGTTGGTGGGATTT
>JAMQPH010000120.1 GCA_023717605.1 Pyrinomonadaceae bacterium | reverse complement strand
GCCGCGGCTGACCGGAATACCTTCGGCCTGCACCGCCCGGAGAAAGTCTTCAATACTCACTCCGCCGCACTCTTCCGGGGTGTAGCGAAGCACGAACATGTGAACTCCGTGACGGATAGTTCCTGGCCCAATAGCCAACGGAGTTAAGCAACTCACATCGCCGATATATTCACGCAGGCGGTGGAAGTTGACGGACCTTTTTTCCTGCTGCCCTTCGAGGCTCTGCAAACGATGCAGCAAAACAGCCGCAACATATTCGCTGGCTCTCAAGTTGAACCCAAGGGTATCGTGCCCCCAACGCTGCCCGCCGAGGCGGGCACGACCGACGTTGTGGAACGCGTACGCGCGTTCAAAGATTGCTGGATCGTTGGTTGTGAACGCACCGCCTTCACCCGAAGTAAGGTTTTTCCACGACTGAAAACTAAAACCAGCGGCATCGCCGATCGAGCCCGCTCTTCCGAGTTCATGCATGGCTCCGTGCGCTTGAGCAGCGTCTTCCAGCAAGACGAGTGAATGACGATTGGCAATATCCCTGAGTGCTGTCATGTCGCACGGCTGACCGAACAAATGCACTGCCATGATTCCTCGCGTTTTGCCAGGAATGATTGCTTCCTCTACGCGACGAGGATCGATAAGGTAAGTGTCGGGATCGACATCTACCAACGCGATGCCGAAACGCCGGTCTAACACCGTACTGGCGCTGGCGATAAAGGAAAGATTAGGAACGATAATCTCGCCACCGTAGTCGAGACCGTCATGATCGAGCGCAGCCGCGACGGCAACCCGCAGAGCGTCTGTGCCGTGGGGCAACAGCAACGCGTATTTTGCCTCGCAGTAACGTGCCCATTCCTCCGCGAATTTGTTCGCCAAAGGCTGTGGCAGACCTTCCACCGTACTTAAAAATATGCGCATGAACCGCGGACCCATCTTCAGTGTCCATTCGCTGAGTGTGGGCGCCGGATATTGAGGCCAGGGCCGATAGCGCGTATCGCGGACCGGCAGGCCGCCATCTTTTGCCAGCTTGCCCTCCAAACGGCCGGGACGACCTGGGAGCTGTGGCAGCGTTCTGATGACGCCCTTTACTGCTATCTTTGCGGATTTACGAACAACTGCTTTGACATTCGGCATACAAACAACTCCACTCGATCATATTCGGGCTGCTTCGTCGCAGGCCTCGCCGGCGACAAGAAACAGCGGATCCTGTCTCAACCTCTTCGTAACCTGGTCATGAAGCCGATCTGCTCTGGGAATGAATAACAACTCGCCCTTACCAAGTTTGCGACGAAATAACAGGCTCTCTTGTTCCAACCAGTCGACCGTTTCGCTGAAGCGCCGGGGAACTCCCATGTTCTGACGCCATGATCTTACTTTTAGAACGCTCCCATCGGTTATTTTCGTTCTCAGAGTCATCTGCTCCGGCAGGTACAGGTACGGCACGCGGGCCGAATCCTCAGCTGTGTGAAACAGAGTATAGGAGTCCAACGTCGCGCCAAACATCAAGACACTCGAATTAGTTAGAACCATGCGCTCATAAGGAGTGCCGGGACCACAGGGCGTTTCCCTCAACTCGTGCTCGTGACAAAACTCATCACTAGCTGGTCCATGACAAGCCAGTGAGTGACTGGGATGTAAACTTCGAACAACGCTCGGCTGTCGCCAAAAGAAATCCGTGATAGTACCTACGAGACTCTGCGTTGCTTGCGAATCGTAGAGCGGTGCCTCTTCAGACTGCCTCGGGTAACTCCACGTATGAGTGGGCATGGCAAGCAACGTGGTCTCCGGAATCCAGCTCCGCAAAGCCTTTACAACAGTTGCCGGCCCACCTTCGATGTAACCACAGGCCGATAGCGAGCTATGGACAAACAACACGTCAGCCTGGTTTCGTCCCAAGCTTTCGAGGGCGCTAAGGATCTTGTCGTGATCCAGACGCACCAACTTGCGCGTGACTTTACTTAACCGCTTAACGATCGATCCTGCCGCTTGGCGACCGCTTGTACTAAACTTCCCCATAACTCATTCAAACAATGCTGTTACACCATACCTCATAAACGTCTACGTACCGCTCTCCAATAAGCTGTAATACTCATAAAGCGTGAGGGTTTCCCATCCTCTCAGACGTCTAAGAGAAATGTTTGCCTTAAATCCGGGCAAGAATAAGCCGCCGGTGTGATTTTATCAGTACTACCTACGTCGGGTCACTCGCCAGCCCAGCGGCTTTCTCTCGGCTAATAAGACATTCGAACGCTTCTAGTAGCTGATCACGATTCTTCTTCTGATCACCCAAGTTGGTTGATTTAACAAATGCTTTTTCAACTCGAGCTTTTCGTTGTTGCGGTTCTTCGACCAAGCAAGATTTAATGGCTCGAGACAGTGATACGGGCTGCCCCGGTGGCACCGTCAGGATCGCATCATCGAAGAGACCTTCGTAAGCGGGCAAATTAGCGCTAATGACAGCGCGCTTAGAGGCAGTCGCTTCGAAGAGTGATACCGGGAATGCATCCTGCTCTGGATAATTCACGACAATGTCGGCCATTGCATATTGAATGGGAACTTCAGCGTACGACGACTCCTCAAGCCAGTACACCTTGTGCGCTACGCCCAGCTCCTGCACCCGAAGCGCAAGCTCCTTCTCAAACTCTGGCGAAATCGATAAGTATTTCTTGAATACTAGAACCGCTTCCGGCATGTTTGGGTCGCTTATTGCTTGAGCGAAAGCTTGCAAAATATGGAACTGACCCATCATTGGGTGGAGTCGACGGGAACTTAGAATTACTCGACAATTCATAGGGATTCCCAACTTCTCGCGCAGAGCCTTCGCTTCTTTATCGTAAGGTCGCGCAAACTGTTGAGTGTCAATACCAAAGAAATAGAGGTTGGTCACAAGCTTGCGTCCAACCAACAGTTCACAGCGATCAAGCACTTCGAGACTATCAGCGGTGATGTAATTCGCCTTCGATAGAGCATGGCGCAAGCGGTCGGGGTCAAGAACATTTTCGTACTCGTCCCAAAACACATTGTTGATATCAGATCCCCAACAGCTCAAGACTAAAGGACGCAAATTCGCCTTAGCACAAAACCAGGCTCGATCGTCGACCCATTGAACGTTGACCAAGTCTGGCCTGAATCGATACCAAATATATCGCAGTTGCGCTATTCGAAACGCGAGTTCGAAATATTTCCCCAACCGCTTACCAAGAAAACGTAAGCCTCTAACAGGGACATATCGAACAAATCTGAATCCATCGGGACTGCTATCCAGCGGATTCGCAGTGTCCAGCAGAGTTACCCTGCACCCCTTTTCCAATAGCATTCGGATGAATCGGTGAGAGTGGACTGACCAGGAAGGGGTTATTAACAGCACATGCATCTTAATTCTGCTGCGGAGCTAGTTGCCTTCTAACGGACTTCTCACTGGCCGCAGTCCGCATAACAGTACACACCTCGGCAACCTGATCAGTTCTCATAGTGGAAAACAGCGGCAAGGTAATAGTGAGCCTAGCAAATGAACGGCTTTGCTCCAGCTGATCGATCTGAAAATGTCCAAACGCTTCGAAATCCGATAGACAAGGATAGTGAAGGCTGGTTTGGATCCCCCTGTTCTTGAGAGACTGCACGACGTTTCTGCGGACTTCTTCATCTGGCGCCACAGCGGTCATCAAATGGTATGCACTATCGCCTTTGTAGTCCTTGAAGGGAAGAATCCACCCGGTCGGCAAGTCAGCAAGGTTGCGCCTATACTCAGCAACCAAATCTCGCCGAATCCGGTTATTAGGCTCCAACTTCTGCAGTTGCACTCGTCCAAGCGCAGCCCGAAGCTCGTCCAGCCGGTAGTTATAGCCGTTCAGAATAACATCGTAGGAACTAGCATGGCCCCTGTGTCGATCCCACGTAAGAGTTGTCATCCCGTGGGAGCGCAGCAAACGCACCCGTTCCGCCAGATCATCCCGGTTGGTTGTGATCATCCCGCCTTCTCCGGTCACAAGGTTTTTGTTACTGAAGAATGAAAAGCATGCTAGATCACCCAACGCTCCACTGAATCTTCCATTGGACGACGGCTCGTCCGGATTTCGATAACGAGCACCCACAGCGTGACAGGCATCTTCGATTAACGCCAAGTTGTGCTTTTGACAGAGACTACTAATCTCTGCCATCCGGCAGAAATAACCACCATAGTGCATGACTACGACCGCCTTGGTCTGCGGCGATATCCGCCGCTCAATTTCAGACGGATCAATCGTCGGCTCGCTCAAGTTCAAGATATCCACTGACACCGGCGTTGCGCCAACTGCCACAGTCATATTGGCGGCGGCAACAAAATTAATTGCAGGCTGAATGACTTCATCACCCGACTTTAACCCGAGCGCGAGATAAGAAAGGTGCAAGGCAGCTGTACCGTTAGAAACGGCTAGGGCATGTTTGACTCCTAGGTAGCCGGCGAATTCTTGCTCAAAAGCTTGAACCTCGGGACCCATGGAAAGCCATTTGCTCCGCAACACTCGCAGAACTGCAGCTTCTTCTTCCACGCCATAATCCAGGTCACTCAGAGGAATACGCCATTCAGACAAGATCAAACGCCTCCCTTTTTTCCGAGAAGATCTCCTGAGCGCGAGCATAGTCATCAGGTCGGCCAATATCTAACCAGAGGCAATCAGTTGGGTAAGCCGAAACTTTCTCACCTTCTCTTAAAAGACGCAGGACGAGATCTGGAAAGTCAACATACTGTCCGGGCTGAATGTATTTGAGCACATGGGCCTCATATACGTAGATACCCATACTGACGTGATAGGTCGAGGAAGGCTTCTCCAGGTAGCTTGTAATCCGATTCTGAGAATCAAACTCTAAGACGCCGAGATCGATCTTAACTTCGCGGGCATGGGTCGCAATTGTAAGTATTGCCTCTTGTTGGCGATGAAACTCTATCAACTCATTGAAATCCAGATTGGTCAATAAGTCGCCATTCATGACCAGGAAAGTCTCCTCCAACCCAGACACTAGTGACAGTGAGCCTGCTGTGCCAGTGGGCTCTTCTTCCACCACATAGCGTAAGGAGATCTGATTGATCAACTTGTGTCGGTGGTCAAAGTAAGCCTTAACCAACTCGGCAAGGTGTCCCAAGGTCAGAGTAATATCGGTAATTCCGAAGCGAATCAGGCGGTTTATCAGCACCTCGAGCACCGGTGTGTCGCCAAGGGGCACGAGCGGTTTCGGAAAGTTGACTGTAAACGGAAGCAAGCGGGTCCCTTTGCCACCAGCCAAAATGATTGCTCGTAGCCCAGCGGCAGCGCCTGCGGGTTGTTCGGCAGACTGCGCAATCATATGAGGTAATCCTTGGTGCGGTACTGGGTCAGATGAGTGCGAAGATACTCGGCCGTACGTCGTAGCCCTTCATCGAGACAAATCTTCGGCTCCCATCCCAGCAGCCGTCTGGCTTTGGCGGCGTCACACAAGAGCAGCCCTACTTCACTTCGCTCAGGTCGCTGGCGATCGCTGGAGCTCACGATTTCAGCTTGACTATCAACTGCCTTCAGACACTTCGCGACAAGAT